>NZ_JBWEYV010000023.1:0-51773 GCF_056329745.1 Epilithonimonas sp.
TCTCCATCGGAATCTAAGTCCAGATGGTTGGGTATGCCGTCGCCGTCTGTGTCCAAAAATATCGGTAAATCTGAGCAAAGGTTTTCAAATGCAATCCGCTGATCATTGTGAGCCGATCCTGTTGAGGCAGTGTAACCATAATAAGCAGTCGTTCCTCCTAAATAGTCACTAATAGGCTTTGAACTAGGAAAGGTATAAGTTCCGGCATTGGCTCCATCCACGGTATAACTGAGTGTACTGCTTGCTTTGTCCCATGTAATAACTACAGCGTGCCATGCGCCATCTTCTACATTACCCCCTGTCCCAATAGCAATAGGAGCACTAAGAATTGCTCTGTCACTTGTAACCCAAATTGATCCATGATCTTGGGCAATATCGGTTATACCATCGCTCGTGTTATCATATGTATCTATCTCCAGAGCAATACCATTTTTGATACCAAACGCACCAAGACCAGCTCCATCGGCACCAATTGCGCTTTGCTCTTGTGGATCATTATGAAAAACCGCTGTAAAACCATCTGCACCATCAAAATCTTTGGTGCCTGCATAGAACCTGTATCTTAAGGTGAAATTTTTCTCAAAGTCTACTTTTCCGTTAGACCAAATCTGCCCCGCCTTATTCTTGGCATCTGGAGTCAATTGCACTTCTTGGCTAAATGTTGAAATTTTAGTAGCAGGTATGTTACTGCTACCATTTAGTTTAAATACTTCACTCAGATCCTTAATGCCGGCTGTGCCTTTTTCAACGCAGTCCAGAATGCCGTCATTATCACTATCCAAATCCTGAGCGTTGATATATGATAGACTAGAGAATAGAAGTATTAATGTATATAATAAAAAAGATTTATGTTTCATTATTTTAGTAATTTATATTGAAAATTAAGTAATGTATTGACTAACAATAATTACCAGGTGCTCTAATATAAATTTTGTTCTGAGGCTTTTTAGCCGAATATCTGATCTGAAATGTGAAGATTGGCTCTTTGCAGATCAAAGACTTAGTCCAATTCCCTACTTGTGCGTTTAAGAAGCCAAAAAAAATAGTATGATCCTCACGGTTGTATTTACCACATTCCGAAAGGCTTTTTGCGAAAAATGAAGTTGATGAGTTGCCGTTTACTATTTTTAATTGTGAGGATTCCAGATTAGACTTTTTTGCACTAGTAGAAATCTCCCTTTTTTTTAAGACTGTTTTTTTAGAATTGTTCGTAGATTTCTTTTTCTCAGGCAATTTTTCAGTATCGATTTGTTGGACAATCTTAGTGTTACTCAGGTGTTCTATGCCCGAAACAATAGCATCGCCAGCAATATAAAAGGTAGCTTCAGTTTTATCTTTTGACTTCTCAGGTTGAGATTTATCGTCAGAATTAGCAAAAATTAAAACAGGAAATAGTATCAGAATAAAAAAAGAGGATACTCGTACTTTTAACAGCTGTATGTATCCTCCTTTAATCATTTGTGTTTTTATTTAGTGGCAAAAATAGGTTTTATTGTTATTCAACACAATAAAAACGTGTTGTAATTTCATGAAAATCATACATTTTATGATGGATTAATTATAAAAAGTCTTAATTTACTTTAGTTTGAATATTATTCTAATAATTTCTTAAAAAAAATTTTTAAACTTTTAGTATGACTTTCAAATCCACTTTAAATGACAGTAGATATAATTGATATCTAATGTAGCTATGTATAATTTCCAAAATAATTTTGAACCAATTGAAAATCGATATCTGTTGTCATTTCTCAATCGTAAACTGTCATCAAATTACTTAGTATTTAGTGATTTTAATCAAAATAAATGAGTCACTAGGCTTCTCGAAAATGTAAGTGAGTAGTTGTCATTTTTCTTCCAAAACAACCAAATACATATTTCTCATTTTCAAATTCTTATTTCAATTAGAAATGATTATATTTGCCGACTAAATTTATATATATCGTAAGAAAATGCAAGGAAAAGGACTCGTTACACTGGTTGCCATCGTTCTTGGTCTGATTTGCCTTAATGAGCTTCTGCCTTCTTTCTATGCTAATAAGATAGAAAACGAAGCAAAAGCTATTGCAGGTGATAATCAGGTAAAATATCAGGCAGAGCTTGCCAAACTTTCTAAGGATACGCTTAATCTGGGCTTTACAAAGCTGGATTACGCCTCTGCAAAACAGAAAGAGATGAAGCTCGGTTTGGACCTTAAAGGTGGTATCAATGTACTATTAGAAATCAACCAGAGAGATTTGGTAAATGATCTTAGTAGCTATTCTACAAACCCAGTTTTGATAGAAGCGCTTAACCGGACAGATCAAGCTCAGAAAAATTCTAGTAAACAATACATAGAAGATTTCTTTACCCAGTTTGAAGCGGTTAACAAAGAAAAAGGTACTAACCTGAAGCTTGCAGATCCAGAGATTTTTGGTAATACCAATCTTTCTGAGATCAAATTCAATACACCGGATGATCAAGTAAAAAATATCGTCAGAAAAAAAATCGACGCTTCTGTAGGAACAGCTTATGAGGTGTTGAGAACCCGTATCGATAAAATGGGGGTCACTCAGCCGAATGTTCAAAGAGTTCCCGGAACAGGAAGGATTCTCGTAGAGATGCCGGGTACCAAGGATATCGACAGAGTTAAAAAGATGCTTGCCACGTCCGCAAAACTTCAGTTTTGGGAAGTACAGTTGGGACAAGAGGTTTTGCCTTATTTCTCCGAACTTAACCAATTGGTTAGAGCCAAAGGAGACTCTATGGGCGTTTCCAAATCAACCAATTTTGTTAACCTAATCCAACTCAACTCAACGCCGGGAAATGCGGTGGCCAATGTTAAACTGTCTGACACTGCGGTTGTGAATAAAGTTCTTAATAGTGCCGTGGCTGTAAAAGCTAGACCTATTAATTTGAAGTATACACAATTTATGTGGGGCTACAAGCCGGAAAGTAATACTTCTAATAGTTTGGTTTTGTATGCTATCCGTGGTAATATCAATCAGAAATCGCCTGTAGATGGAGCGGTAGAATCTGCTAATATCAGTTATGACCAATTAGGCCGTATTGTGGTGGATATGCAAATGGATTCCAACGGTGCCCGTGATTGGAAAGTAATGACTGAAAAAAACAAAGGAAAACCTGTTGCCGTAACTTTGGACAACCGAGTATATACCGCTCCGAATGTAGTAAGCGCAATCCCGGACGGAAGGACGCAGATTTCTGGAAACTTTTCGCAGGAAGAAGCCAAAGATTTGGTAGACGTTTTGGGTGCAGGTAAATTACCTGCCGGAGCTAAAATTGTTCAGGCAGACGTTGTTGGGCCATCTTTGGGGGCAGAGTCTATCCATGATGGTGTTATGTCATTCCTAATTGCTTTTGCGGTTATCATTGTTTACATCATTTTCTATTATGGTGGTGCAGGGGTTTATGCTGTTATCGCAATGGTTATCAACCTCTTCTACATCTTTGGTATTATGGATTCCATCGATGCTACCCTTACACTTCCTGGTATTGCAGGTATTGTACTTTCTATGGCGATGGCAGTGGATGCCAATGTGATTATCTATGAAAGAACCAAAGAAGAACTTTTCCGTGGAAAGGGGATTTTGGAAGCTTATAAAGATGGTTTCAAACACGCTATATCGGCAATTATCGATGGTCACTTAACTACTTTGATTACAGCGGTTATCCTCTACGTTTTCGGTACAGGGCCAATCAAAGGTTTTGCGGTAACATTGATCATTGGTCTTATCATGACATTGTTCACATCCGTATTGTTATCCAGGGTAATGATCTTCAGCAGGCTAGAAAAAGGGAAATCACTTTCCGTTTGGACAGCGCCAACCAAGAATTTATTCAGAAACACATGGATTGATTTCATTGGGAAAAGAAGATACGCTTATATTTTCTCAGCCATTTTGATGGTGATTTCTATTGGGTCTATTGCGATTAATGGCTTCAAATATGGTATCGATTTTACTGGTGGACGTAACTATGTTGTAAGATTCGAAAAACCTGTAGATGCTACAAAAATTGAAGAGAATATTGCCAAATTGATGAAAACCAACGATGGTAAAAATAACATGGTGGAAGCCAAAACATTTGGTAACACATCTCAGTTAAAAATTACCACCGATTACCTCATCGATGACGAGTCTCTAAAAGCAGACCAGACCGTGGAGCAAAAAATCTACGAAGGCCTTAAGCAGGATCTTCCGGCTAATATGACTTTGGCAGATTTCAAAGCAGCTGATAAAGGGCATGCAGGGATTGTTTCATCCACCAAAGTGGGACCTACCGTTGCAGACGACATTACTACGCATGGTATTTTGGCTGTTGCTGCTTCATTGATTGGTATCTTTATCTACATCTTGGTAAGGTTTGACAAATGGCAGTTCTCACTGGGTGCGGTTGCCGGTCTCTTCCACGATACAGTGGTGATCTTAGGCGTTTACTCGCTGTTTTATAAGATTATGCCGTTTAATATGGAGATCAATCAGGATTTTATCGCGGCTATACTTACCGTAATTGGTTACTCAATCAACGATACTGTAATTATCTTCGACAGGATTAGAGAATACCTTCGCGAGAAAAAAGCCTTAACATTGGCAGGATTGTTTGATGACTCCATCTCAAGCACGATTGGTAGAACGTTTAACACCTCTTTCACAACCATTTTGGTAATCCTTGCGATTTTCATCTTCGGTGGTGATAACCTGAGAGGCTTCATGTTCTGTCTGTTGATTGGTATTGGTTTTGGTACCTATTCATCCATCTTCATTGCATCGGCGACGGCTTACGACTTCCTGAGAGGTAAAAAGCACGAAGAAAACCCGCACGGGAAATCTTCTACCGATAATCTGGAAGTAGCGAAATAAAATTAGCTAAAACTTAAATATAAAAACAGCTCTCAATAATTTGGGAGCTGTTTTTTTTAGGATATTTGTGGTAGTCTCATCTGTGTTTGCTGCCGCCATGTCACGATAGGCCAATAGAAAATGTCCTATTTGCTCTTGTTGCGCTGCATCTGTACTTCATTGCATATTTGTCTAAAGATTCCGGGTCAGGTGAAATTATTAAGATTTCAAAAAATGATTATCTTCGCAAGCCGGGAAGCATTTTGTTTTATCATTTTTTAGACGTTGAAACTTAAAATATTTATAAATTTAACCGGTTGCGGATCTACGTGGAAATCTGATGATTACTGGATAATAAACTCTGATAGCGATAAACGATATGAAGAAGTTGTTCTTATTCCTTTCTCTTTTTATTGGTATGGTAGCCTGGTCTCAGAAAGCCGATAATAATTTTCATGGATATTTTGAGTCCACATCAGATTGGTAGTCTTAAAGCGATGATAGGACAATTAGCTGTGGACAATTCAGAAGAATAAGCATGGTTGGAAGCACAAGTCATTCAATATTAATAATAGGAAATTTTTAAAAATAAATCAAGTAATCACTACCTGTGAAAAAGACACAAAAATCTGCCGCTATTGGCTTTATCTTCATCACGCTACTGATAGATATTACGGGCTGGGGAATCATCATTCCGGTGGTTCCAAAACTAATTGAGGAGCTTATCCATGCCGATGTGAGCGAGGCGGCCAAATACGGTGGCTGGCTGAGCTTTGCTTATGCCTTTATCCAGTTTGTATTTTCCCCATTAGTCGGAAATTTGAGTGATAAATATGGTAGGCGACCAATTATTCTGTTATCACTTTTTGGGTTTTCTATTGATTATATTTTCCTGGCTTTATCTCCTACAATATGGTGGCTATTTGTCGGGCGTATCATCGCAGGAATTACGGGAGCCAGTGTTACCACAGCAAGTGCCTATATTGCGGATATATCAACCGACGAAGACCGTGCTAAGAACTTTGGGCTCATTGGCGCCGCTTTTGGTCTGGGCTTTATCATTGGTCCCGTACTGGGTGGTATTTTAGGTCATTACGGTTCCCGGGTACCGTTTTACGCGGCTGCGGTTTTGTGCATGGTTAATTTTATTTACGGCTATTTTGTATTACCCGAAAGCCTTGATAAAGAAAACCGAAGAGCATTTGACTGGAGACGCGCCAATCCGATTGGTTCGTTAAAATTGTTACGGAAACATCCTGAAATATCAGGACTGGTCATCTCATTAATATTGATTTATATTGCATCGCATGCTGTACAAAGCAACTGGAGTTTTTATACCATGTTCCGTTTTAACTGGGACGAGAGAATGGTGGGTATCTCTCTGGGTCTTGTAGGGCTTCTTGTAGGGCTGGTGCAGGGCTTGTTAATTAGATGGATTAATCCGCTGATAGGTGACCGAAAGAGCATTTATTATGGATTATTACTCTATGGGATTGGGATGCTGCTATTTGCGTTTGCTACAGAAGGTTGGATGATGTTTGTCTTTTTGATTCCGTATTGTTTGGGTGGTATATGTGGTCCGGCGTTGCAGTCGATTATTACCAAAAATATCCCGTCTAATGAGCAGGGTGAGTTGCAGGGCGCACTTACCAGCCTTATGAGTGCAACTTCTATTATAGGTCCGCCGCTGATGACCAATCTGTTTTATTATTTCACGCACAAGGCTGCACCTTTTCAATTTCCGGGAGCTCCTTTTTTTCTGGCATTTCTGCTGTTTATAGCGAGTATTTATTTTGTTTATATCAATTTTAGCAAGAAGAAAAAGTCGTAACATTAATTGTTTATTCATGTTATTTTATCATCCTGGTGGTTTTTGAAAATTAATGCTGTCAAAAGTTATTTCAATTTTATGATAAAATTATGACAAAAGTCTGTCAATCACTTTTGTAAACTTTCTTAATTTTGCGGAATGGAATTGAGTTTAGGAGAAATGCTGATGATTGCCCTGGCAATTGTCGTCTTGTTTGGACCGGATAAGCTGCCCGAGATAGCCCGCGGCCTTGGCGAAGGCGTGCGCAAAATGCGTGGTGCAGTAGATGACATCAAGACCGAGATTATGAAGGAAGCAGATAATCCTGTCTCAGAAATTAAAAAAGAGATCGAAAAAGTCAAGCAGTCTGCTCAGGACTATAATCCTTTGGTTGATAAAAACAACCAGCCACTCGTTGCTGATAATACTCCAAAACCTGACCTGTCCAACGATGACGCACATGAGGGTCCTGTAAGCAGGTAAGATGAACGGGTTAATAGAAAAAGATCAGGAATTGCTTTTGTTTCTCAATGGTTTGGGAAATTCATCTTTTGATCCTTTCTGGCTCATGATTACCGGCAAATGGTTTTGGATTCCTTTTTACATCATTTTGCTTTATTTCCTCTATAAGCGTTTTCCGGTAAAGAAATTAATCTTCATCCTTATTTTTATAGCCATAGGCATCACAATTTCGGATCAGCTGGCCGGCATTTTCAAAGTAGGTGTCGCAAGGCTACGGCCTTGCCATAACGAGCTGCTGATGGCCAAGATGCGACTGGTAACATGTGGCGGCCCATATGGTTTCTACAGTTCCCATGCCTCCAACTGCTTTTTTCTTGCGGGATTTCTCTCAATGTTAATGGGCAGCAGATATAGATTTTTGCCTTACATTTTATTCTTTTGGGCTGCGCTGGTATCCTACAGCAGGATTTATCTTGGTGTACATTTCCCTTTGGATGTGGCTTTTGGTGCCACGGTAGGTTTTCTGCTAAGTGGTGTTTTCGTTAATCTTGTTAGAAAAATCAGATAATTATTAAGGTTTTGATTTTCAGTCGGTTTTAATCATTATGGTAAGGTTTTCCCTGTAAAATTGTGGCAGCTCTGTACATTTGTTCTACAAAAAACAAACGGATCATCTGGTGCGTGAATGTCATTTTGGATAGGGATATTTTCTCATTCGCCCTGTGATAGATCTCGTCAGAGAAACCATAGGCACCTCCAATCAGAAAGTGAATTTTTTTATAGGAATGACCCATCCAGAAATCTATTTTTTCAGAAAACTCGCGGCTGGTAAACTGTTTGCCTTTCTCATCCAGCAATATAACCAGATCATTACTATCAATATGGCCCAAAAATAATTTGGATTCCTCTTTTTTTAGCAAATCGGAGCTTAGGTTTTTTGCATTTTTAACATCCGGGATTTCCACCAGTTCAAAATTCCAGTGTTTGGGGATTCTGGGGAGATAGTAACGGATGAGCGAAACGATTTCTTTGTCATCAGTTTTCCCAATGCAGATCAAATTAATACGCATTTAGTATATTTGTTGGGCAAAGATAACTGAATGGCAAAAAAAATACAGCGTTTTTTTCTCAAAATCAAAAACTTTTTCGACGGAATATACATCCCTGTTTTAGGCATATCTCTGTGGAAGATGTTCAGTATTTATTCAGATGCTATCTTCAAAAATCCTTTGGGCAGGCAGGCAGCAAGCATTTCCTGGAATTTTTTCCTCAGCCTTTTCCCTATGATTCTCTTCCTCCTGTCGGTATTGCCTTACATGCCGCATTATGACAAACTGCAGTTTTATATTTTTGAAGTATTGATGCCGCGCGTATTCCCGTCTCACATGCAGAGTGATGTTACCAATTATATCCAGGCCAGCATTATTCCCAATATGAAATCTATCAGTAACCTTACCATCCTGCTGTCTTTTGTTTTTGCCACCAACGGTTGCTTTACGCTCATCAATGGTTTTAACAGGAATACCGAGCTGCAAAGAGGTTTTGTTAAGGAATATCTGCTTGCTATGCTGGTAACAATCAGCTTTTTGACTTTGGTGTTTCTTTCAATTTTCGGGATTTACTACAGCGAGGTTGTTCTCAAGCTTTTTACCCCTACTTATGACATCAGCTGGTTTACAAAAAACCTGACCAAGATTATCAGTTTTATATCGTTTCCATTATTTTATTTCATCCTTTTAACCTTGTTTTACTGGGTGGGTTGTCTCAAAATTACGAGGCTGAGAGAGGCGTATCCCGGTGCTGTTTTAACGACTATATTGTTTGTCCTGTTGACGTATTTTTTCGCCATTTATGTCAGTAATATTGCCCGGTATAATGTTTTATATGGCTCTATTGGTTCTATTATTTTGGTGATGGTTTGGGTTAATGTAAACGTATTCCTCGTACTGATGGGCAACGAACTTAACCTGGCTATCAAAAAAGTTAAGCTTGAGAAACTGGTGCGTGAAGAAATCAAGTCAGGCGGTATGGCGGATGCCTGATTTTCTAAACCTTAAAATAATATACCCTGTAACGCCGGAGATGACAGATGCCGCAAGAATGCTGATTTTAGAGATATTCTGACTTTCAAAATCTTTTGGGAAAGCCAACAAAGCGACAAAAATTGACATCGTAAAACCTATCCCTGCCAGAAACCCCACGCCAATCATGTCTTTGAAACTGCAATTAGCAGGCAATTTTGCCCATTTAATTTTTATGGCAAGCCAGGATAAAATATTAATACCGATGACTTTCCCTGCGAAAAGCCCCAAAATAATCCCCGCACTGAGTGGGCTTATAAAATGGTTGAAAATATCCTTCTCAAAAGTAATGTTTGTATTAACTAAGGCAAACAGCGGCATGATTAGGAAACTAACCGGCAGGTGCAGTTGTTTTTCAAGTTTTTCTGATGGCGAAATTTTGTTCGCAGGATTATTTAACGGGATTATAAAAGCCAGGATGACGCCGGCTATTGTGGCATGTATCCCAGAATGATGCATAAAGTACCAGAGCAATAATCCGGGGACAAGATAAAATAGAAGGTTTTTGATTCCTCTTTTATTTAAAATAATGAGAAAGATTGTAATTCCCCCGCAAATACCCATAGAAACCCAATCAATAGAATCTGTGTAGAATAATGCTATGACGATGATCGCTCCCAGGTCATCTACAATGGCCAGCGCACTTAGAAATATTTTTAGGCTGGTAGGGATATTTTTCCCAAGCATAGAGATAATCGCCAGAGAAAATGCGATATCAGTGGCCATGGGTATCGCCCATCCATCGGCATGTGATGTATTATGATTAAATACCAGGTAAATAACCGCAGGAAAAACCATTCCACCAAATGCGGCTACAATTGGCAATGCAGCCTGCCGGATGTCGGCAAGTTCGCCTCGCAGGAGTTCCCGTTTTATTTCCAGCCCAACATAGAGAAAAAATATTGCCATCAATCCGTCATTGATCCAGACAGAAATGGGATATTTTAGATGAAGAATCTCGGTTCCTATCTGATAATCCAATACATGTTGGAAACTGTTCGCGAAGGAACTGTTAGCAATGCAAAGTGAAATCAAAACCAGTATCAGAAGCAAGATTCCTGCACTTTTACTGTTATTGACAAACTGATTAAAATAGCGGTATATGATCATTACACCCGTTTCACTTTAGAAACGCCGTTGATGGCTTTCAGTTGTTTGAAGGTCTCTTCCAGCTGGCTGCGGTTACGGACTTCCAGATTGATGTTTCCGGTGAATATACCGTCATTGGAAGCGATACTCATACTCTTCATGTCCATGTTCATATTGTTGGAAATGACCGCGGTAATGTCGTTAATCATACCCATCCTGTCAAGGCCTTCAATCTCGATCTTAATTCGGTTTTTGAAACTTTCCGCATTCACCCATCGGGCTTGCAAAACGCGGTAGTCATAATTGGCTCTCAGGTTGATGGCGTTGGGGCAGTTTTCATTATGCACTTTGATACCATCGGAAATAGTAATAAACCCAAAAATCTTATCACCTGGGATTACCGTACAGCACTTGGCGAAGGTGTAATTGAGTTTTTCCTCATCTTTCCCAAAGACAATCATGTCCAGGTTAGAGTCTGTTTTTTCCACATATTCCTCTTTGCTTGAGGATTTTCGGAAACGCTGGAAGATGTTGCTTAGGATGCTTTTGCCGTCCACATAACGCTTGATGTCGCCAATGTCAAATGTCCCGTTTTGAAAACCGAGGAAAAGATCCTGAGAAGTTTTCAGGTTCAGGAATTTTTGCAGAGCATTCACTTCATCATCATTAAAGTTGAGTTTGGCGTGACGCATTTTTCTCTGTAAAATCTCCTTGCCTTCGGCAGTATTCTGATTTTTTTCAGAATTAAGGATATTCTTAATCTTTGATTTGGCTTTGGATGTCACAACAAAATCCAGCCAGTCTGCTTTAGGTTTTTGATTCTGAGAAGATAGGATATCGATCTGGTCACCGTTCTGAAGAACATAACTGATGGGTACCAGTTTTCCGTTGATCTTGGCGCCCAGGCATTTCATTCCCAGATCAGTATGTACAGAAAATGCGAAATCTAGTGCAGTAGCGCCTGTTGGTAATATTTTAATCTCACCTTTTGGGGTGAATACAAACACTTCTTTGGAGTAAAGATTTAGCTTTATATTATCCAGAAGCTCCGATGTAGAAAGGTTTTGCTGTTGTTCCAGCACATCGCGTATCTCAGAAACCCAGTTTTCAAAACGCTGGTCATCGCTGTTTTTGCGGTAACCTTCTTTGTATTTATAATGGGCCGCAACACCTTTTTCGGCAATGTCATCCATCCTTTCGGAACGGATTTGCACTTCTATCCATTTTTTATCAGGGCCCATCACAGTTAGGTGAAGGCTCTCGTAACCGGTAGATCTTGGCTGCGAAATCCAATCGCGCATTCTTGAAGGATTACTTTGGTAGAGGTCCGTTACTATGGAATAGATTTTCCAGGCTAGAAATTTTTCATTCCTAGGATCAGATTTGTAGATGATCCTGATGGCGTAGTTGTCATAGACTTCTTCAAAGCTGACATTCTGTTTTTGCATCTTCCTGTAGATGGAGCTGATGGCTTTTGCGCGGCCTTTGATGGTGAAGTTGAGGCCTTCTTCCTTCAACTGTTCCGAGACTTCTTTGGTAAATTCCTCTACATATTTTTCACGGCCTTCTTTTGCAATTTCAAGTTTGTCTACAATCTCGTTGTAAACATCCGGGTTATTGTATTTTAAAGAAAGATCTTCCAGTTCAGACTTGATATTGTATAGCCCAAGGCGGTGAGCGAGTGGTGCATAGATGTATGCGGTTTCGGCGGCAATTTTCTTTTGCTTGGCCGGGTGCATACTGCCCAAAGTCCGCATGTTATGGAGCCTGTCGGCGATCTTGATAAGGATAACACGGAAATCTTCAGACAAGGTCAGCAAAAGTTTCCTGTAGTTTTCGGACTGTACAGAAATGTTTTGCTGGTTCATGACGGAAATCTTTGTCAATCCGTTCACGATGTCGGCAATACTTTCTCCAAAGATTTTTTTGAGATCTTCGTATGTGTACTCAGAATCTTCTATCACATCGTGCAACAGGGCGCAGGCAATGCTTGTGGCACCCAGTCCAATCTCGTTGGCTACAATCTTGGCAACCTCTATCGGGTGGTAGATGTAAGGCTCACCGGTTTTGCGCCGCTGGTCTTTGTGGGCGTCCAGAGCAATATCAAAAGCTTTTCTGATCAGTTTGTTCTGTTCCTCATCCAGTGTCCGGTAGGTGTTGGTAATCAGGTTTTTGTACCGGGCAAGGATTTCCTTGTTTTCTTTCTCTAAATCGTAGGTCATCGTATCATGTTAGATCATAACGAATATAGTAAAATTTACAGTAATTATCAACAGGTTTAACCGAAAACAATTTTGTCCAAAATTCCGGATTTTTAAAGTCTAATAAATTTAATTTTTAATTTAATATTATATTTAATTGGGGATTGATTTAAAAATATTAATATAATTTTGGATTATACCCTATAAAAATGATACATTCGTTAACGAAAAAATATAATTGTTATGAGTAAGGGGGTGTTAAATCATTATAGGCCTCTCCGCGAAGTTTTTGATGAGATGATGATCAATCAGCAAGTCAGGAATCATTATCAGGAGTTCGTTAGTTTTTTTGACCAATTGGATATTTCTGATATGGAGGCTAAGACCGAAATTGCCAAAAAACTTTTTTTGACGCAGGGTGTCACCTTTACAGTTTACAATGACGGCGAGGGCATAGAGAAAATATTCCCGTTTGATATTGTTCCAAGGATTATTCCCGCATCGGAATGGGCTTTTATAGAGAAAGGGATCAAGCAGCGTTTGCGCGCACTCAATATATTTTTGAAAGATGTTTACCATCAGCAGTTTATTATCAAAGATGGCATTATTCCATCGTCACTCATATACACTTGCCCCAATTACCTCCGCGAAATGATCAATGTGGATGTCCCTTTTGATATCTATACGCACATCAGCGGTATAGATCTGATCCGCGATTTTGACGGCAGTTATTATGTGCTGGAAGATAATCTGAGGACGCCTTCCGGGGTTAGCTATATGCTGGAAAACCGCAAGATGAGTTACCGCCTTTTCCCCAATGTTATCCCCAATATCAAGCTGAAGCAAGTCAATACTTACCCAGATCTTTTGATCAAAAACCTGTTGTCCCTAGGCCGACAGATCAGTCCAAAGCCTAATGTAGTTTTGCTGACACCGGGGATTTTCAATTCTGCTTATTTTGAGCATACAACGCTGGCAAGGCTGATGGGGATAGAGCTGGTAGAAGGCAGGGATCTTGTCATCCAAAACCATCAGGTTTTTATGAAAACCACCAAAGGCCTCAAAAAAGTGGATGTTATCTACCGCCGTGTGGATGACGAGTTTCTGGATCCGCTGGTCTTCCGGCCAGACAGTATTTTGGGTGTTCCGGGATTGTACCATGCGTACAGGAAAGGCAACGTTATTCTTGTCAACGCCATGGGTAACGGTGTGGCAGATGATAAGGCAATCTATTCTTACGTTCCCGAAATGATCCGTTATTATTTGGGCGAGGAACCTATTCTGAAAAGTGTGCCTACTTACCGTATGGAAAATATGGATGAACGGAAATATACGATAGAAAACATGCACAAGATGGTTGTTAAAAAAACCAATGAGAGCGGTGGCTACGGTATGTTGATCGGGGACAAGGCGACGGATGAAGAGATTGCGGAGTTTACCAAACAAATCAACCTGAACCCAAGGAATTATATTGCCCAGCCTATCATCAGGCTTTCCACAGCGCCATGCTACATTAATGGAGCTTTGGAACCCCGGCGGGTAGATCTGCGTCCGTTTGCGCTTTACGGCCCCGATGGGATCGATATTGTTCCCGGCGGCCTTACCAGAGTGGCTTTGAAGGAAGGTTCCATCGTGGTCAATTCCTCACAGGGTGGCGGCAGCAAAGATACTTGGATTGTAGGCTAGTTTTTATGTGTCTTTAATGATTTAATTCTTATTTAATAATGTTAAGCAGAGTTGCAGAAAATATTTTTTGGATGAGCCGTTACATGGAGCGGTCCAGCTTTCAGTTAAGGGTTTTCCATACCAAATATATTGCGTATCAGGATGGCGCGTCCTCGGAGAGTTGGGAGAGTTTTTGTGATGAAAATCAAATTGTCATAGAAGATGGCGATTACAGTTTTGGTAACCTACTGTCCAAAGCTTTGTTCGATGTGCAGAATGAAAATTCTATTGCGAATAATATCTTCCGTGCCAGGGAAAATGCGAGGAGTGCGCAGGACCATATCAACAAAGATGTATGGCAATGCCTTAACGATTTTCACCACCTGATGAAGGATCACTTCCTGCACAATCAGGCCAGGTTTGGAGATCCTATCAGTGTTTTTGATACGCTGATCAACCAGTCCATGGTCTATTATGGCGTGGTAGATAATTCATTGGCCAGGGACGAGGGTTATTGTTTCCTGCAGTTGGGCAAGTATGTGGAGCGTATCCTGAATATGCTCGACCTTATCCGCAAGCAATGGGTTTTGTATGGCGAAGACCTTTTGGATAACGATTATTCCAGCTGGCGATACTTTTTGAGTTCGGTTACGGGTTACAGCTTTTATCTCAGGAATAATCTCGGAACCATGGAGAAGGAGCGAATCTTTTATCAGATGCTTTATGAGCCATTGTTCCCGAGTTCTATTTCTTATGGCCTGCACGAGATCGAAAAATTTGCCAAGCATCTGCAAACCTCGGAACCTGATGAAAATGATGACAATGTCAATTTCCTGATTGGGAAAAGCCTTGCCAATGTTCAGTTTACCCGCCATCCAAAATCGCATGTTGACAAAATGAATTTCCTAACAGCCATCCGGTCTGACCTTTATGAGATTACTGATGTCTTTAACCATAATTTTTTTGGTTTGGCTCTTTAACAATTACTATCAAAAATAACTTATGCCAATTTTCAACATTTTACATATTACCAAATACGATTATCCAACAGCTGTTACAGACAGCGCAAACCAAATTATATTATCTCCTCTCAGTAATGATTTTCAGGATGTGCGGGATCAGAAAATCACCATTTCGCCGAATGCGAATATTGACTTTTACCATGATTATTTTACCAATAAAATTGGTGTTTTCACTATTGTAGAACCGCATCATCATCTTATTATCAAATCCGAGATTGTTGTCGAAACTTTTCCGATCGCTTTGCCGGTAATAGATTATTCGGTAGAAGAGCAGTGGGAGATTATCCGCGAGCAGTGCAGGCAATATCCGTATATAGATTTCGTGCGCGGGGAGGAAATCAGGCAAAAAGAAGAAGTCCTTTCTGTCGTAAAATCTTTGGCTAAGCCGGAATTATCCGTAATGGAAGTCACAACGGCTTTGTCAACCTATATTTATGACCATTTCAAATACAAACAAGGCGTCACCGATTTTGAAACCGAAATTGATGAAATCTGGCAACTGAAAGCCGGCGTCTGTCAGGATTTTGCGCATCTTTTATTAGGGATGCTGCGCATGCTGGGCGTTCCCGCCAGGTATGTGAGTGGCTACATCAGCCCAAGCAACCATGACCTGCGAGGAGAAGGGGCAACGCATGCGTGGGTAGAAGTTTACATCCCGGGATTTGGCTGGCTAGGCAATGATCCTACCAATAATTGCTGGGTAAGCGACAGGCATATCAAGATTGCGATTGGGAGGGATTTTAAAGACTGTACACCTGTAAAAGGGACGTATAAAGGGACTTCCAGCCATATCCTAAGCGTGTCTGTGATTATTACCAATGCCAAGACCAAAGAGAAAACCGCCGAACCGAAATTTCCGCTCTACATCAGGGAGAATAAGCCGGAGGCCATCGATGTTAAAAGCAATTCTTACCAAAGGTTTCTGGAAATGCAGCAGCAACAGCAACAACAGCAGCAGTAGTTTTACTATATTTGGCTTTCTGTTTTTGCGATGCCAATTTTAAGAAAACTGTACAGGATTACAATACCTTTTTACGTTGTTTTTCTACTATACCTGATGTTTTTTGGATTTGGGCGAAGTGCTTATGGGATCAATATTGTAAGATTAATACCTTTGGTTTCCACCTTTAGGTTATCAAGGAAACCATTCTGTGGAAAACGATTTTCATCAATATCTTTGGGAATATTCTAATGTTTGTACCTTTTGGATTCTTGGGTATAGTTTTCCCAAAACTCAGAGATTTCAAAACGTTGATTTTGCATTTTGTCTTTGCTATTGTTGTGGTGGAGAGCCTGCAGTATTTTACCAGATTGGGTGTTTTTGATATCGACGATATTATTTTGAATACACTTGGGGTTTCGGTGGGGTTTTGGATTTACAGAATCTTTATCCTAAGTCATAGGTAACGTATTTAGCATTATCCATTCAACTCCCTTGCCCTATTTTCAGCAGCCAGAATTCCTTTTTTAAGGGTTGATTTCAGTTCATTATCATCGAAGGTTTTGAGAGCCGCTTCTGTTGTTCCGCCTTTGGATGCAACATCCTTGATCAGTTCTTCCAAAGATTTATCCGAGTTGTTGATGAGATGGTAAGCGCCCAGCATCGTTTGTTTAACGAAAAGTTGAGAAAGATTTTCTTCAATTCCCATTTCTGTTCCAGCCTTTATCATCGCATCTATGATGTAATAGAAATAAGCAGGGCCGCTGCCAGATAGTGCTGTAACGGCATCAAGCAGTTTCTCGTTTTCCAAATAAACCGAACGTCCTGTGGAGTTAAGCAACCGCTCGATGTTGATCAACTGATTGAAAAGGATCCCATCCGCAGCCGTGTAACCTGTGATTCCCATACCTAGAAGCGTTGGTGAATTGGGCATGGCTCTCACAACGGCTTTATGATTGAGGAGTTGCTGTATTTTTTCTATAGAAATCCCCGCCATGATGGATAAAACCAAAGATTTTTCCGGTATTGCAAATGCTATATTTTCTGCAACAAACGCAAAATCCTGTGGTTTCACGGCTATGATGATAAGGTCAGCTTCCAGGTCTTTAATCTCAGAAAATGCAGAAATGCAGGACGCCGGGAAAAGTGCCCTTATTTTTTCTTTCTTGGAGTCGCTTCTGGTGATGAGGTGGAGGTTTTCAGGTTTTATCAACTCATATTTCAAAAAGGATTTTGAGAATGATAAGCCCATATTTCCGGCACCTAAAACTGCTATTTTCATTGGTTTTTTTGTTTTAACAATTGCCATCGATTCCGCAAGAATCGCCTTCGTTAATGATTTTTATTTTTGAATGGTTTTCCGAAAATTCTTTCCAGCTTTTTTCTAAAACTTCTGAGAATAAATGGGTGGGCTGCGCACCGGAAATGGCATATTTTCTGTCGAAAACAAAAAACGGAACACTGTGGATGCCAAGCTCAGCAGCTTCTTTAAGATCATTATTGACCAGCTGGGCTAATTCGGTGGATTGGATCGCTTGCTGAATTTCTTCATGTGAAAATCCTATTTGTTCCCCAATATTTGCAAGAACTTCGCTGTAATCAATATCTTTTCCTTGGACAAAGTAGGCATCAAAAAGCAATTCTTCCATCTCGTTTGCCTTTCCTTTTTGTTTGGCAAGCTGTACCAGCATTTGACTTTTGAAAGAATTGGAAACTTTGACGGCATCAAAATTAAAATCAATGCCGGCACTTTTACCTATCTGGATCAGGTTATCGTGCATTTGCATAATTTGCTGCATTGGAAATCCCTTTATATTGGAAAGGTAATCGTAATTATTTTGACTGAGATCTGTTTTCATATCCGGATCCAGCTGGAAAGAATGCCAATGGACTTCGATCTCATCCTTATGAGCAAAATCGCGAAGTGCTTTTTCAAAATTTTTCTTTCCGACAAAACAAAACGGACAACGTGTGTCGCTCCAAATATCTACTTTCATGATGTTTTTGAATATAATTACCGTTAAAAACAAAGTAAATTTAGGCAGAATTTATTTAATGGAAAATTCTGTTTATTTCAGGAGGTTTTAGTCGCAACTAAGAATTGACTTTGATGTCTTTTGGGTTGATTTTAGATCATGTTCACCTCACGTTCCAGCGTAATCCCAAATTTGTCCTTCACAGAATCAATAATCATTGTTGAAAAATCAAAAATTTCCTGTCCTGTTGCTTTCCCTGTAGCATTGATGATGACCAGAGCCTGTAGCTTATGCGATGCAACATTGCCTATCTGTTTGCCTTTCCATCCTGTTTGTTCTATCAGCCATCCAGCAGGAACTTTTACAAAGTCACCGTTAGGGTAACCCGGAAGCTTGTCAAACTTTGTTTTGAGTGCCTGATATTGGGATAGCGGAATGCTTGGGTTTTTAAAAAAACTTCCGGCATTGCCCGTTACTTTGGGATCGGGCAGTTTGCTTTGCCTGATATTGATTACCGCTTGCGACACATCCTGAATAGTAATGTCTGTTGTATCAATCTTCTCAAATTCTTTACCTTTTAAATGTTCTAATTCAGATTTTATGGCGCCATATTCCACATCAATTTTGTGATGTTTCCGGGTAAGTTTGAAAGTGACCTCCAGAATCACATATTTACCTTTACCTTCCTGTTTAAAAATAGAATCCCTGTATCCAAACCTGCATTTTTCGAGATCGAAAGTTTCAATTTCCAAAGTTTCAAGATTCAGGACTTTACAGCTCTCAAAAACATCTTTGATTTCTGTGCCGTACGCGCCAATATTTTGCATCGGCGATGTGCCAACATTTCCAGGAATTAAGGAAAGGTTTTCAAGCCCACCATAATTTTTCCCTAGACAGTACATCACAAACGGGTGCCAGTTTTCCCCGGCTTTTGCCGTAACCAAAACTTCATTGTCATTGAGGTGTTTTTCTGTAATGCCTTTTAAATTAAGGACAATTGCAACACCTTCAAAATCTTTTGTAAGAAGGATGTTGCTGCCGCCACCCAAGAAAAGCAACGGTATTTTCTCGCCGTTACTACCTAAGTGTTGTACTTCTCTAAGGGTTTTTATGAGTTCCTTTTCAGATGATACTTCGGCAAAATAATGGACTGAAGCTTCTACACCAAATGTATTATAAGGTTTTAAAGAAATATGTTCCTGAATCATTTTTGGTAAGCCGGCAGAAGGCTGTTAAGATTGGACTTGAGTTTTTCCAGTTGTTTGTAATGTGCTGCATCGCCGGAAGCATTAATGATTTCGTATTCTTTATCCGCTGTGATAATCGTAAAAATCTCATCGTTCCCATCAAAAACGCCTCTTCTGGCACCGTTTTTTGTTTGTTCCAGCGTTGGGATATCAAGCCCTGATATAATCTTTTTCCATACTTTGGGATCTATTTTTTTCTTAAAATTAGGAAAGTTTGGGACTCTGCCACCAGCACCTTCCGCTGTAAGGGTGTCTTTGGTTGCTGTGACAGAAGTTGACCCGCCACGCCCATAGGTATTGATATAAGAAACCGACTTTATTTTACTAATCTGTGCTGTACTTTTACAGCTGAACACCAGTAAGGCGACAACCGAAAGGGCAAAAGCAAATTTGAATATTTTCATATGTACATATTTATTTTTTTAATGATCATATGCAATCGCCTTCTTCATCGATGTTTGCTTACAAAAATTGCTAAATGGCGATTTCATAAAAAATAAATCTTTTTTAGTTTGACAAAAAACTAAGGTGCATGACTTTAATCAAGCCCAAAGGTTTTGCGGTAAGTTTCTATGGCATCTTTCAGGAGTTCAGCACTTCTTCGGAGATCTTCCTGTTTCAGCACATACGCAATCCTTACCTGTTTTTTTCCTAATTCTGGGTTGCTGTAGAAACCACCCATTGGTGCTACCATCACCGTTTCTCCGTTGTGGGAATAGCTTTCCAGCAGCCATTGTGCAAATTTTTCGGTATCATCTACCGGCAATTCTACGCCACAGTAGAAGGCACCTTTTGGTTTAGGGCAGATTACGCCTGGGATCTCGTTAAGAAGTTCTACCAGCAGGTCTCTTCTTTTGGTGTATTCTTCCCGAACGTTGTTGATGTAATCTGTATCATTATTGTGCGCTGCTGTGGCAGCAATTTGCCCCAAAAGGACCGGGCTCAGCCTGGCTTGTGCAAATAATATAGCAGCGTCATGGATTTTTTTTGAACGGGTAATCATGCAACCAATCCTTGCACCACACATCGAGTAACGTTTAGATTCTGAATCTATTATAATAACGTTGTCTGCCACTTCGGGAAATTCCAGCATTGAGATTTGTTTTTCGCCATCATAAACGTATTCGCGGTACACTTCGTCCGAGATAATGGTGATGTCGTGCTTTTTGGAAATATCTGCCAATTGCTGAAGTTCTTCCCTGGAATAAAGATAACCAGTTGGGTTCCCAGGATTGCAGATGACAATAGCTCTCGTTTTATCCGTAATTTTTTTCTCGAATTCTTCTATGGAAGGCAGTGCAAACCCTGTGTCTATAGTAGAAGGTACTGCAACAATATTGATATTGAAAGTCCCGGCAAAACCATTATAGTTGGCATAGTAAGGTTCTGGGATGATGATTTCATCACCATCATCGCAAAGTGTAGAAATGGCAAAATTAAGGGCCTCTGACCCGCCATTGGTCACAATAAAATTATCCGGTGTAAGATCATTGAAACCTAGAGAATGGTAATAATTTGTAAGTGCGGTTCTGTACTCCAAATTCCCTTCGGACAGGGCATATTCCAACACTTTTAGGTCAATGTTTTTTACGGCGTCCAGCGCTGTTTGTGGTGTTTCTATATCGGGTTGTCCAATGTTGAGGTGATATACTTTGATGCCTTTTTGTTTGGCAAGTATGGCATAAGGGACTAATTTTCTAACGGGAGAGGCAGGCATGTGCTGTGCTCTTTGCGATATTTTTGGCATTTCTGTTGACTTTGATTCACAAAAATAGGGTTTAATTTTCCAACAAAAAAATTAGTATTTTTGATTTTTCAATACGATTTGTGATAGTCGTTTTAGTGCTGATTTTTTAGCTTTGTAAACTCATTTATTTATTTTTCAAAATCACCAAAATGATTGCTCATGCCGATTTTAAAGTATAAGAATCTTTGTTTTATATTTGTCGCCGTTTTTTTACTGAATTGCAAAGCCTATAATACATCTATTTTGGAAAATGGTGATCTTCTTTTTGTTCCGGCTGTGGAAACTGGTTTGTCCGGCGCCATCAACAATGTAACGCAAACCGAAAAAAAAACGTCTTACGATCATATAGGTATTGTAAAACGGGAATCTCAGCACATTTTTGTGTTGCATGCCGCTCCTATAGGCGGTTCGCAGAAACAGAAACTTAATCAGTTTCTTAGGCAGCAAACAAAAAATGGTCAAAAAATAGATGTTTATAGACTAAAGGAAGAATTTCGTAATGCTGTTCCAGCTTCTGTTACTGTAGCAGAATCGTTGGTGGGAAAACCTTACAATTTCAATTATATCTTGGATGACCATTCCTATTATTGTTCAGATTTTGTAGAACGGGCCTTCAGAAATCATCATATTTTTAAGCTCGAGCCAATGACTTTCGTAGATCCAAAGACTGGCAAAACCAACCTCTTTTGGCAGGACTTTTATCAGAAAAAAAATCTAAAAGTGCCTGAAGGTGAGCCTGGATGTAACCCTAATGGTTTGGCGTCGTCAGAAAAATTATATAAAGTAGGGGAGTTGTAAAATTTTTTTAATTTTATTTCATACTTATTTGGTAGGATATAAAATTTGTATATCTTTGCTTCAGCAATTTTAAAAATTAAATGATCAAATCATATTCTCATACAATGATGTGTAAAACAGACTGAAAGGTTTGGGGAAATTGCTGTGTGTAAAGCTTTACCCTTGGGTGAAGCTTTTTTTGATAAAAATACCAATGATGAAAAAAAATATTAATTATTACACCGATGAAAACCTGGTGCGCTTAAATGCCTTGTTTGTCATTGTGACGGTTGTGGTGGCTCTGGTGTATCAAGCTTCGTTTCTGTGGGTGTTTTTAGCTATAGATTTTGCAATGAGGGCACTGGCATTCACTTATGCACCATTGGTTTTATTATCAAAGTTTATCATAAAAGTTTTGAAAATCAAACCGAAACCCATTTTTGCCTCGCCAAAGAGATTTGCGGCAGCGTTGGGAGCTGTTTTTTCGGCTGTCATCTTTGTATTGTTCCTTTCCGGATTTTATCAGACTGCGGTTGGCTTAGGGATTTTACTGATCCTACTGGCAGGGCTAGAGTCCTTTTTTAAAATATGTGTGGGCTGTTATATTTATCAGTTTTTGATACTTCCCATTCAGCAAAAAAATAAATAATTTAATTCACCAAAAAATATATTACTATGATTTACAAACAAGAAACCAACGCCCAGTCTTTTGTCCCCAGACTTACAAAAGAAATTATACTAGAAATTGAATTGAATGGCAAGATAAGGTTTGATGTGTTGCTATACACCATTTATAACCATTACAATATCAGTTACAAAATTGTGAATGCGCACATTGAATATCTGAATGGTAACAATTTTGGCAATGTAAAACTATTGCTCACAATTTCTCAGGAAGAATTGCTTAAGATTGAATCCTATTTGGCCCAATATAAACTGCTTAGCAGTAGGATAGATGTATTGCAAAAAAAGGAAGCTTCATAAGAGCTTCCTTCTTTTTTATAATGATAACTGGGTGTTAAATCCTTTTGATGTCAGCACCAATGGCTCTTAGCCTTTCATCAATATTTTCGTAACCGCGGTCAATCTGCTCAATGTTTTGGATAACCGATTTGCCTTCTGCGGATAAAGCGGCAATTAGTAATGCGTTACCGGCACGGATATCCGGGGATACCAGAGTTGTACCTCGCAACGGCGTTTCTTGGTTCATTCCAATAACGGTTGCTCTGTGAGGATCGCATAAGATAATCTGTGCGCCCATGTCAATCAATTTATCCACGAAAAATAGTCTGCTCTCGAACATCTTCTGATGGATAAGGACAGATCCTTTTGCCTGAGTGGCCACTACCAAGATGATTGATAAAAGATCCGGAGTGAAGCCTGGCCATGGCGCATCTGAAACAGTGAGAATCGATCCGTCTATAAATTTCTGCACTTTGTAATGTTCCTGGGAAGGAATGTAAATATCATCGCCTCTCTGCTCCAGTTCTATCCCTAATTTTCTAAAAGTATTAGGAATCAGTCCCAGTTGGTTCCAATTGACATTTTTGATGGTAATTTCAGATTTTGTCATGGCAGCCAGCCCAATCCAAGAGCCAATCTCAACCATGTCCGGCAACATTGTGTGTGTAGTACCGTGAAGTTTTTCCACGCCTTCTATGGTTAAAAGGTTAGATCCTATTCCAGAAATATTAGCGCCCATCCTGTTCAGCATTTTGCAAAGTTGCTGCAGGTAAGGTTCGCAGGCGGCGTTATAAATCCGGGTTTTACCTTTGGCAAGAACAGCTGCCATTACAATATTGGCCGTTCCCGTTACCGAAGCTTCCTCCAGCAGGATAAATTTTCCGGTTAGTTCTTTTGCGCTGAGTGAGTAGTACGCTTCGTCTTCATCATAACTGAATTGGGCGCCCAGTTCCACAAAACCCTGGAAGTGCGTATCCAAACGTCTGCGGCCAATTTTATCACCACCGGGCGTTGGCAAATAAGCTTCGCCAAAACGGGCCAGCATTGGCCCAAGGATCATAACGGAACCTCTCAGTTTGGCACCGTCTTTTTTAAAATCCTTGGACTTAATATAATCGAAGTTGACTTCATCAGCCTTGAAGGTGTAATCGCCCTTGCCGTTTTTCGTCACTTTTACATTGAAGTCCTGCAAAATGTCAATCAGCTTGTTGACATCCATAATGTCTGGGATATTGTCAATTCTTACTTCATCTTCTGTAAGCAACACAGCACAAAGGATTTGCAAAGCTTCATTTTTTGCGCCCTGCGGGGTAATCTCACCACTTAATCGTTTTCCTCCTCTTATTTCGAAAGCTCCGCTCATTATCGTCTTTTATTTTTATGGTTTTGGAAGTTGTTTTTCCTTTTGTTGTTATTTTGATTAATATTCCGTTGGTGCTGGTTGTTATTATTCTTGTTACGGTTATTGGCATAATAGATTTTGCTCTTATCCAGGCTGTCTAGTCCGGTGAGGTCCAATCTGTTTTGGGAAAGTTCTTTCAGGTGTCGGAAAATGACATCGTCTGTAACATGCTCTTTGTTGTAGACGTTATAAGACTTCTTCATATTGTTGGCAATCACCTGAATCAGTGCGTCTTTTTCATCTCCGTCTTCCAGTTTTATAGCCAATTCTATCAGTTGAAGGATGCTTTTTCCGTAAAATTTGTAATCGTTATCATAACCTGGGTAGTCCATCCTTCTTGGTTTGGAGGCCAATTCTTCCTGGGTTACGATAGGATAAGGCGTGTCTACATCCAGATCATAATTCGCCAGGATAAAAAGATGGTCCCACAGTTTATGTTTATAATTTTCCTCATCGCGCAGATGGGTATTTCTTTGCCCCATAAACTCTACAATTGCAAGGGCCATTTCGTTGCGTTCTTCTTTGGTAGGCAGTGCTTTGCAGTATTCTACAAGCTGCTGTATATTGCGCCCGTATTCAGGCATCAGGAGTTGTGTCCTTTCGGTATTATATTCCATAATCATGCAAATATAAATATAAACTTACAATATTTTCAAGAAGATATGAATGCAAATATTTTGCGGTCAGAAAGTCTCTTACATTTCGGATAAAATAGAGTCGTAACCTGAGCCGATTTTCTTCCTAAGTCTTTGCTTTGATTTTTTAACAGCCTCTGCCGTAATGCCGAGTAACGAGGATATTTCTTGGTTGATGAGTCCCAGTTTCAGTAAAATAATAATCCTGATGTTGGATTCGGTAAGGTCGGGAAAGTCATGAACGAGTTGATTGTAAAAATCCGGTTGCTCTTTTTGGAATGCTTTTTTGAACCTTTGCCAGCTCTCATCCGTCATCAGATGGGAGTCCAGCAGGCTTTGCAGTTTTTTCTGCTGTTTTTCCAGCAGAGAATAATTGGATTGTTTTTGTACCCGGGTAATTTCTTTATTGAGGCGTTCTATTTGCAGATTTTTCTCGGTCAGATAAGTATTCATCGCCGCTAGAGTAAAATGTGTGTCAGACAGTTTTTGTTCGGAACTCAGTTTTTCAAGTTGAAGTTTCAGTACATTTTTTTCATACTGGTTTTTTCTATTTTTTTGTTGTTTTTTATTAATGAAAAGAATCATCAGTATGAGGATCATCAGTACGATTGCAATAATAATGAATACCGAAGTTTTTAGCTGTTCGTTCTCATACCTTGCGCTGGCAAGGCTTAATTTACTCGCGTAGCGCTCTTTCTGGGCCAAAAGATTGCTTCTGTCTAGGTTGCTTTGGCTATCCAAGTGTTGTAGCGAGTCATTCAGTTGCGCAAGACGCCTCCTGGCAAATAGTTCCTCACCGATGTTATTTTCTTTCACAGCAATTGCAAGAATAAGCTCCTGAATATCTTTTTCAAAAGACATGTAGTAGGGTTTTGACCTTGCATATTTTACAGCATTGCGCAGATTATTTTTAGCTAGCTGCAATTGGTTGTTAAAAATCAGCGCACGACCCAGCTGTATCTGCGCAAACATGGTGTTTTTCTCCGATTTTGCAGCGCGGGAAAACCGGATATCTTCTTCATAAAAATGTATGGCAGCAGGATATTTTTTTTTCTTGAAATTAATTTCACCGTAGTTTCCTAATACTTTGGCGTATCGCTCGTAATCATTAATATGTATAGAAGTTTCGGCAGCCTTTGAAAGGTATTTTTCAGCCTCATCCAATTGATTGATACTAATGAGGTACATCGCTAGATTATCCTTAATGGTTGTGACTTCCCGGGAATCGGGCTGGGCAAATTGTTCTGCTTTTTTAAGGTATTTGATTGCTTCGGCTATATCGCCAATTGTCCCAAAGAAAAAACCAAGATTTTTGTAACTTAAGCTGGGAAAAATCATTCGCGAAGGATCTGTGACGGCAATTTTCGCATCCGTATCCATGTAAACTGGCAAAGCCTCCGTTATTTTGGAATAATCGTAAAGATAAAAACCGTACCTACTGAGACTCCAGATTTCCAGGCCCGGATTATTCAGCTTTTTGCTGATGTTGATAGAAGTTTTGTAATACTTATCGCTGGCAGAGTTGACTTGTTCCACAGCTTTTGAAATGCCATTTGCCAAGAGATTGTAGTAAACGGCGTGTAACTTCTTGTCCGGTGATTGCAGGAGAGGGTGCAGGTAATTTTTAAGACGTACGGTGTCTTGCCCAAATGATTTTTCCTGAAGGATAATTTTTTCAATCTGTTCCTTAGATCCCAGCTTTTTATCAATAATGATGGATTGAGAAAAAGTATTGATTCCCAAAAACAAGACGACAGAAAAAAGCAGAGAATTAATCATACGAGAAAACACCATGCAAAATAGAGAAAAATAATTTGAATATCGACTGATAATGCGGACTACTGCATGTTAAAATTGATTCATATATACTTAAGAAAATGCCAGAATTTCCTGTGTTTTAAATAATCCGGATTTTTCTCATTGGCATAAGCTTCGCGCTCAAAACTAATATTGCGATAAGCCTTTTCTGCGTTTCTGTATTGGAGATATTTTAAGTAATATTCGGATAGGTACCAAATGTAAAAAGGGATGATTAATAGCTCCAACTGCTGGCGGATGTGGATTTTTTCATGATTGATTAAGATATGATTGCCTTTGTCCGATTTTTTTCTCAGTAAGATAAACGGAAACAGTGTTATCCCCGAAATTTTCGTATTTTTGAGTAATCTTTGCCAGACAATAATTATCATAATCAAAGATAAAAAATTTTGTTACAGTTTTAACTTATGAAACTTAATGATATCAAAGAAAACGAAGACTTCTATTATAACGAGCAGGGTTATAAAGTGTTTACAGAACAGTTTCATCTCAAACGTGGCTATTGCTGTAAAAGTGGCTGCAAACACTGCCCATACGGTTATGATAAAAAGACTGATACATTTATAAAAAAATCAAAGAACTGATCATTTAGGAAATCACATTGATGATTTCCTAAAATGAAAAAAATCAAAATACCTATATCATGAAAAAATATGTCTTTATACTGTTAGCTGCAGTTTCTCTAGGTGTAACCTCTTGCAGCCCTTTTCAGATCAAATCTGACTACTCTGCAACCGCTAATTTTGCCAATTACAAAACCTATCTTATAAGAACAGATGATCTTAAGATGAATGATCTGGATAAAGATCGTGTGTTAAACGAATTATCAAAACAAATCCAAATCAAAGGATTGCGATCTGATCAAAATCCTGATCTTATCATCAATGTAAAAGCATCCCACAAAAAAATTCAGGACGTAACGACATCGTACGGTGGCGGATTCGGCTGGGGAAGACCTTGGGGCTGGGGCTGGGGAGGCGGCATGGGTATGGGAAATACCTGGACCAACAATTATAACAGCGGCACCATCATCCTTGATTTTATAGATGCCAAAACTCAAAAATTGGTTTGGCAGGGCATAGGAAGCGGAATTTCTGTTGACTCTCCAAGATCAAAACAAAAACAAATTCCTCAGATTATTGCTGATATCATGGCCAATTATCCTCCACAGAAAGGGAAATAGTTTTGAATTAATAGATATACAATATAAAAAACCGCAGGAATACTGCGGTTTTTCTTGTTTCTTATAAAATAGATTTCATACTGCTGCCATCCAGCGGAATCGTGGCACCATTAAGGTAAGCTGCAAAATCTGACGCCAGAAATGCCGCCAGATAACCATATTCCTCAGGTTTTCCCAATCGTTTGGCGGGGATAGAATCTATTCTCCTTTGCATAGCCACTTCTTCGCTGATGCCTTCTTGATCGGCCTGCGCTTTATTAAGCTCATGGATTCTCTCGGTGTCAAAAGTCCCCGTAAGGATGCTGTTGACCGTGATATTGTGCTGCGCCACGTTTTGAGACAGAGATTTGCTCCAGCTCACGAGTGCCGTTCTTATCGTATTGGAAAGCCCCAGGTTGTTGATAGGCTCTTTTACAGATGAAGAAGACACATTGATAATTCTTCCCCATTTATTTTCAATCATGTGCGGCAGAGCTAATTCCGTACTGTGATTATGGATCTGGAATAGTAGATTAAAGGCTTCTTGATAATCTTCCAAAGATTTTTCCAGAACGGTTCCTGGTTTTGGCCCGTTGGTATTATTGATAAGGATATCAACGGTATGATCTTTAAAATAACCAGAAATGGTGTTTTTTGCTGTTTCAAACTGGCTAAAATCTACAACCAAATAGCTGTGTTTTTGATTAGCTACAACAGATAGTTCTGCCAAGCGGGATTTTAGGTCTTCCTCATTGCGCGCCATCAGGGTTACATTGGCACCACATTCGGCGAGTTGTTGGGCGACGGCCAACCCAATGCCTTGGGTACTTCCGCCTACTAGTGCGTTTTTTCCATTTAATTCGATATTCATTATTCTGATATTTTGATTGTTAACAATTCTTCTGCTTCCCTCAGGACTTGTGATTTTTGCTGAGAATCAAAACCAAGCTCATCCAGAAAGCTTTGATGACTGAACAATTCTTTTACCAAAATACATTTTTTCTCCAGGAGTTTTTGTTTCTGTTTTTCGTCCAGCGTTGTGAGACAGGTGATAGGATAGAGCGCGTTTTGATCCACCAGGTTTTTAATAGATTTACCTTTTGGGAAGTCCCAAGAGAGTAACCGCAAACCATAATAGTCCGAAAAAGCCACTGAATCTGATGTAAAATAAGCATTGGTAATCAGCCAGCCATCGGTAAATCTGGTGCTTGTCCCGAATAACTGATAGTCGATTCCAGAAATATCTTTGATTCGGGACAAAACATACATTGGCGCTGTGACTGATATTTTTGTGTCTTCCGCATTCCGAAATTTACATTCTACCCAATAAGTTTTATCACCCTTTTTTGCAATTACGTCGGCCTCGTGCGTCACGGCGTGGCCTTTAATCAGTTGTCCCGTTTCCGTTTTGTAGCCAATGTTCTGGAAAACGCGAGCAATCCATTGTTCAAAATAAAATCCCGCAGGTCCCAGCTCCAGCAAAGCCCTTTTCAGGCTATATCTTGCAGCGGCAGAATTGGAGATTTTCTTAAGTTCATCAAATGCCATTCTGTAAAGTTCGCTGGTGGTAATGCCTTCAAAACATTTTGGTAAAACCGTGTCAACCACTTTTTTCACATAGGATTCATCAGCTCCCGAATTCCGAAGTGAATTTTCCAATTTCGAGATTTCAAAATCTACCGTTTCGCCAGCATTATTCTTGATTTTCATAATTTAAATATTTTATTTGACAACGTCAACCTCTTTAGTTAGATTTGGGCAGCTATTCCGCCTTCCGCTCCCAATCTTTTTTATATAACATTTCAGAATAAATAGAAATTAAGTACAAGCAAAAAAGGATTTCCGCTCAAGTCGGGCTGCGTGCAATTCATTCCACAAACCAAATCTCAAACCGGCTCCCCTGTTCCAAAGCTTTATAATTCAGATAACCTTTATGTGCTTCCACGACACTCTTGCTGAGCGTCAATCCAATGCCCGAACCACCACTTCGCGTTGTGAAAAACGGAAGAAAAATCTTATCCTGAATTTCCTTTTGAATGCCAATTCCGCTGTCTTCAACACTTAGGATCACACGTTTTTTGTTAGTTTTGATCTTAGTTTTAATGGTCTTTTCCTCCGTTTCCGAAACGGCATAGATGGCATTAAGATAGAGATTAATCAGGCAACGTTCAATCATTTTTTCATCAGCTAAAACCATTTGGTTTTCCAATGAATTGATGATCTTAATGTTGTTTTTCTCAAATTCCGGTTTCAGGAAATTGAGTGCCGACTCCACAATGTTGGTTAAAGAGATCATTTTGAAAACTGGTTTCGGCAGTTCAGCAACTTGGCGGTAATCATCTACAAAATTCAGTAATTGTTTTGATTTTGAATTGATTACCATCAGGCTTTCCTTCATGTCCTGCTGGTCTTCTTTTTCGATAATGTCTTGATTGGCAATATATTCAAGATTTTGAATCAGGCTGTTGACAGGCGTCAAAGTATTCAAGAGTTCGTGGGAAATCACTTTCATCAGGTTGTTCCAGGCTAGTTTTTCTTTTTGCTCAATGATTTTCTGAACCGATTCGAGACTAATGATACAGAACCGATGTTTCGCATTCTGAACTTTTTTGGTTCTGAGGGAAAAGGATTGCTTTGTGTTTTCATTAATCGAGATGTCAAAAAATTCCTGTGAGTTTTCGTAATGGGTTTGTTCGATAATCTTATAAAAATCAGGTGTTTTATTTTCATAAAGATCCCAAGAATTATATTTCGGAATTTGTAAAATTTCCAAAAAAACTGGATTTACATAAAAAACGTCCCAATGTTTATTTTTTTCGGTCAAAATCATTAGCCCGATTTCTAATTGATTCAGGATTTCTTCGTACAAAAGCTTGTAAGAAGACAACGAAAGATGCTCTTCTTTGCTTTGGTAATATAGTTTTACAGCATTATCTACCAAGCTATTGTCTTCATTTTTCGGAAACAATGAAAAATCCTTTTTCTGAATGGCCAACAATAGTTTTTCCGTTTTCTGAATATATGATAAAGCTGAAGTCTGCGCCAAAACAATGCAAAACAAACTTATCATCGAAAACAAAGTGCAATTGATCCATCTGTCCTGGGAATAAAAATCAAACGCAAAAATTCCGCTGACAATCGCCAGCAGAATAAAGATCAACCAAATAAATTGCTGATTTTTCACTTTATAATTCAAATTTTTCCATTCTTCTGTACAGTGCCGCCCTAGATAATCCCAAGTCTTCCGCCGCCAAAGAAATGTTTCCTCGATGTTTTTTCAACGCTTTTTTGATGAGGATTTCTTCCATTTCTTCGATGTTTAGATTGACGATTGTATTTTCTGATTCTTCATCTTGAGGCATCAGTAATTTAAGATTTTTCTCGTTAGAAAGAATAACGCTTCTCTCGATGCAATGGTCAAGTTCGCGGATATTTCCCGGCCACGAATAATGTGTTAATTCTGAAATTAAATTTTCATTTAAAGTCAAATCGGGTTTGTGATATTTTTGTTTGTATTTATCCAGAAAATAATCCGCCAGATCCGGAATGTCCTCTAAACGCGCTCTCAGACTTGGAATATTTAATTCAACCGTATTGATTCTATAATATAAATCTTTTCGGAAACGGTTTTCTGCAACCGCTTTTTTAAGATTTTCGTTGGTTGCAAAAATAAATCTCACGTCCAACAGTCGTTCTTTGTTTTCTCCGATTCTCGACAATTTCCTGTTTTGAATCAAACTCAATAATTTGGTTTGAAGATGAAGCGGAAGATTCCCTATTTCGTCTAGGAAAACCGTTCCGTTCTGTGCATTTTCGATTTTTCCGGCGTAATCCTGATGCGCATCGGTAAATGCCCCTTTTTTGTAACCGAACAATTCAGCTTCAAAAAGATTTTCGGAAAGGCTACCCAAATCGATGTGAACAAAAGGTTGGTTTTTCCGACCTGATAACTCATGAATATGTTCTGCCAAAACATATTTTCCGGTTCCGTTTTCTCCCAGAAGCAAAACATTGGCGTCGGTTGCAGAAACACGTTCAATTTGATCCATCACTTCCTGCATCGCAAAGGATTTGGTTTCCAATTGATACTGATTGCTTTTAATGCTAATATTTTCCCACTGATTCAGTTTTTTGTTTTTCCTGGAAATATCGACTGCAAGGTTGACGGACGCATATAGCTTTTCGTTATTCCAAGGTTTTAGAATAAAATCGGAAGCACCGTTTTTTAAGGCTTCAACCGCCAATTCCACTTCGCCGTAAGCGGTCATCAGAATAATCGGTAACTGAGGTTCCAGCGTTTTGATTTCCTTCATCCAATATAATCCGTCCTGTCCGTTTTCAAAACCCTTTCGGAAATTCATATCGAGTAAAACGGTGTCCACTTGTTGTTCCGATAAAAATTTCAGAATATTTTTTGGCTGACTAAGACAACTGACTTCCGTAAAAAACTTCTTGAGCCAGACTCTTGCCGAAAACAAAATATCCTCGTCATCATCAACAATTAAAATATGGGCTTCTTTTTTTCGCATGGATTGCTTTGAAATTGATAATAATCAGATTAATCCAAATGGAGTTCTTTCTGGATCTCTTCCAGTGATTTTCCTTTGGTTTCTGGGATAAAACGGGAGACAAAGAAGAAAGAGAACAATCCAAAAATTCCGAATAGCCCAAAAAGGTAAACCACCCCCAGAGAGTTGATAATCTGCGGGGAAAACTGAACAATAATAAAAGAAAATGCCCAGCTAATGGCTGTGGAGAATGACATGGCAGTACTTCTTATCAGGTTGGGGTAGATTTCTGAAATTACCACCCACATAATGGGTGACCAGGTTGCTGCAAAAAATGCAATGTAGATAAAAAGCGCGATGGACATCCCAATTGCAGGAAGGCCAAACAAGCTGGAAATAACAAGGTAGAGGAGTGCCAGAGTGGTACCCACAGAACCTATTAAAAGTAATTTTTTTCTACCCAAGCGGTCTACAAAACCTAATGCAATTACTGTAAATAATACATTGATGACACCAATAATAATTGACTGCAATAATGGATTTGTTTTGGAACCCATCTGGCTAAAAAGTGTGGGAGCATAGTTGACTACTGCGTTGATACCAATTACCTGCTGCAGAACGGCCAGTACAGTTCCTAGCAAAACCACCTTACCCGTGTTTCCTTTAAAGATATCTGTAAAAGCTACTTTTTCTGATTGGTCTTGGCCTGCAAACGAAGCCTTTAGGCTTTCATACTCTTTTATTCCAACTTTTTGGCCCATTATCCAGTGTAGCACTTCTCGGGCTTTAGCTTTTAAACCGTTTGCCATAAGCCACCTAGGACTGTTTGGAAGAATAAAGATTGAAAGGAAAAGAAAAAGGATGCTGAACACCAAGGGCAATGCTAGCATATAATGCCATGATTGAGAAGCAGGAAATGTTTCTTTAAAATAAAAATTGAGCAGATAAGCCAACAAAATCCCAATGGTAATAGCAAATTGGTTAAATGAGACCAGCATACCCCTTTTATCCGATGGGGCAATTTCTGAAATATACATTGGCGAAACCACCGATACGGCGCCCACTACAAGACCAGACAAAAAGCGCAGGATAATTACCTGTGTTATACTGTTGGCAAAAAATAATCCCAGAGATGTTAGCGCCATGATAACAGCACTTAATATAAAAACACCTCGGCGGCTGATTTTGTCTGCTAATTTCCCAACAAAAAAAGAGCCTACAAGGCAACCCAGTGTCAGGACACTTACTGCCAAGCCAATACTGCTGCTGGAAAGTCCAAAAATCTCTTGCACAGTATCTACACATCCAGACATTCCCGCCATGTTAAGGCCGTATAGTAAACCACCATTGGTGGCAATAAAGGTGATGAGGTAAATTCTCTTGTTATCCATAATCATTGTCATTAATAATCTCAAATTTAGCTAAATTCTAAAAAATGAACCATTTTCTATTTGTTCTTATTCCCATACTTTAATTGATTTTTTTTTAATGTTATCATGGTTATTGACGATATTGTCCGTTTTCGTACAAAAAGTGTCCGATAATGAACAGTTTCGTAATTCATAAAATAATCTTTTATCACATTTACAATGCTTTACAAAATCATAAATTTGTGGCATTTGCATTGTGTTAATGCTCTGTAGATAAATAAGTTATCTAAATATGGATACGAAAATAGTAAAAAAGAAATCTAAAATAAAAATTGTATTGATGATCATCGCTTCTGCAATGGCAGTTTCGGTTTTTGGCTGGTACTTTCTCAATCAGAAGAAGACTTATAATGTAAAGTCAGAAGATATTACGATTGATGAAGTTACAAAAGGAAAATTTGAGGATATGTTGATGGTCACTGCGCAGACGCAATCTCTTAATTCTTCCCTTGTGAATGTTTTGGAAGGTGGTGCAGTAAAAGAAATTTTTGCGGAAGACGGACAAATGCTTTCGAAAGGGCAACCTATTGCAAGAGTTTATAATCCGAATACGGAATTTAATTATCTTAATCAGGAAACAGGGATTATGCAACAAATCAGCCAGATGAGAAGCTCACTTTTAGAACTGAAAAATCAGGAATTCAGTCAGGATAAAGAATTGTTGCAATCTCAGAATGATTACAATACAGCGCTGCAAAGTTTTAATCTTCAGAAAAGATTGTACGATGCAGAAATTGGAAAGAAAACCGATTATGATATTGCACTTCAGAATTTGAATTATCAGAAACAAAGAAAACAGATTGTTGAAAATGGGGCTAAGAATGAAAAGGTTTCCAGAAATTCTCAATTCTCAGCAATCAATAATTCGATCAGTCAGATGGAGAAAAGTTTAAACATTCTCCGCTCCAACAAAAATAATTTCCTAATCATGTCGCCAGCTACGGGAAGATTATCATCATTCAGTGTTTCGCTTGGACAGAATTTAACAACAGGAGAAAGTATCGGAAAAATCGATTTGATGGGCGGTTACAAACTGGTGGCGAAAGTGGATGAATATTATATTAATAAACTAACCAACGGAATCAAAGGAACGCTTGACAACAACGGGAAAGAATACGAAGTAATTATCACGAAAATTCTTCCGGAAGTGAAAGACGGACAGTTTTCTGTTGAACTGAATTTCATTGATGCAAAAATTGAAAACCTGAAAATCGGGATGACTTTCGGAGTGAAACTGAAATTATCTGCTGACACACAAAGTATGATGATTCCGAAAGGAAATTTCTACAAAGATACCAACGGAAAATGGATTTTTGTAGTGAAGAATAACAAAGCTGAAAAACGAAACATTAGTCTGGGACGAGAAAATCCTTTGTATTATGAAGTGGTTTCCGGATTAAAACCTGGCGAATCCGTCATTACTTCGGATTATTCTGAGCTGAAAAAATACGAAATGCTTGATATTCAAAAATAACAGTCAGCGACTTAATATTAATAAAACTAAAAAAATATAACAATGCAAAAACTATTATTACTCCTAATTACAATGATTATCGGACTTTTTATGTCCTTAGCAAAATTGAAAGGCAATGATTTCTCGAATGTGAATCAGAAATCAGAAACCAAAACTTTTAATGTGAGTTCTTTCAATGCTGTGAAAACGTCTCAGGCGATTGAAGTGGAAATTGTAAAATCGGACGAAGAAAAAGCCGTGGCAACAAGTACGCATTTGTCAGAACTTAAAATCGAAGTGAAAAATAAGACACTTTATGTGCAATATAAACCGGATGTCTCCCTCCAGAATGTTGATACAAAGGTGGTTGTCTATGCCAAAGACCTTGTAAAAGCAGAAGCCGGAAATGCCTCTTCTATAAAAGTTAAAAGTGTTTTTGATAATGCTGAGCAAACTTTTGAAAGTAGTGGAAGTGGGAAAATTTATGCAGATTCCAAAGCATCTGTTGTAAACATTTATACCAACAGTGCAGGTGGATTTTCGGGGAAAATCAATACAAAAAATCTACATATCAATGCCAATTCTGCTAGTGTTGTGAAAATTAGTGGTTCTGCTGACAATGCAGAATTAAACATAGATAGCGCCAGTTCTGTGGACGCAAAAAATATGAATATCCAAACTGCCAAAGCTACTGCTAAAGCGACATCAAGTATAACTCTGAGCGTGTCTAAAGAGTTGACGGCTTCTGCAAGTTCACTCGGTAAAATAAGGTATAAAACTCTGTCGGGAATCAAGTTTTCTGCGACTAGAAGTTCTGGTGGAACGATTAATATGCTGTAGTTTTAACGATTAACAATACATGATTTTCTCAAACTTAAACTTAAAAAAGACAATATAATGATTAATATATCCAACCTTTCAAAAATCTATAAAACCGAAGATGTCCAAACCAATGCACTTAACAATGTAAGCCTGCAAATCAAAGAAGGCGAATTTGTTGCCATAATGGGACCTTCCGGCTGTGGAAAATCAACTTTTCTTAATATTTTGGGACTATTGGACAGTGCTTCATCCGGGTCTTATCAATTCGAATCCACAGAAACCATCGGCACTTCTGAAAAGAAAAAATCCGACATCAGAAAGAAAAATATTGGTTTTATTTTCCAGAATTTTAATCTGATTGATGAATTAACGGTGTATGAAAACATCGAATTACCATTGATTTACAACGGCGTTCCTTCCTCGGAAAGAAAAAGAAGAGTGGACGAAATTATGGAAAAAATCAACATTGCACACAGAGCAAAACATTATCCACAGCAACTTTCCGGAGGTCAGCAACAAAGAGCAGCGGTTGCAAGAGCTTTGGTAACAAGACCAAAATTAATTCTTGCCGATGAGCCAACAGGAAACCTCGACAGTTCTAACGGAAACGAGGTAATGAATCTTTTGGCAGAACTTCACCGGGAAGGTTCTACCATTGCAATGGTAACGCACTCTTCTTACGATGCAGGTTACGCTTCCAGAATCGTGAACATGAAGGACGGCGAAATTTTCTCTGAAGAACATTCTTCCCAAAGAAAAGATGTTTTTGAAAAAGCAGACGCCAAAAACTTCGAATAGAAAAATAACATTCATTATCCATTTTATAACCAATAGCAGAGATGCCAAACGCTCTGTCTCTCTGCTATATTCTTGATTTTAAATTGAGTTTGCAAATCACTCATAATTAATCACTCATAACTATAAAATTATGTTACGAAACTGGCTCAAAATTGCCTTTATCAATTATAAAAAAAATTGGCTTTCTACCATCATTAATCTGTTTGGATTAACGATTGGTTTAACAGGATTTATGCTCATCCTGATGCACTGGAATGACGAGGAATCCTTTGAAAAATGGAATCCAAAGAAAGATCAAATATACTCTTTCCAGGGTTATTACAAAAAATATAATGAATATGGTAATAATATCTCTTATCCTTTTGCAGAAAATGCAAAACAGCGTATACCAGAAGTGGAAGACTATGTTTTGATTGGTGGCTCTGGGATGGGTTATAAGATGACAACCAAATACAAAACAATTTATCAGCAAAACGGAATGGGAGTTTCGAGCAGTTTTTTCAATTTTTTCCCATTCAAACTGGTGTCCGGTAGATACAAAAATGCGCTTGCCAATGATAATAATATGGCTTTGTCCACCGTTGCTGCCCAAAATCTTTTTGGTAAAACCAATGTTGCAGGAGAATCCGTAAGGGTTAATAACAAGGATTTTGTTGTAACTGCAGTTTACGAGTTACCAACAGCAAATAGCGAGATAAAACCAGATTTTTTAATTATTCCGGCAAATCAATTAAAAAACGATAAAGACCAATGGGGGAATTTTAATTATGGCTGTTTTTTTATGCTGAAAAAAGGGGCTGATCCTAATGTTTTTTCAAAAAAGTTTGAAGATATTATTATGTTTAGGGCAAAAAGGGATGCCAAAAATATGGATATTACACCCCAGCAATATATTGATTTGTACGGACCTAATACCGCCTTGCTGACACCTATTGATAAAATGAAACTTCACGCCAAAGCCAATTGGTTTGGGACGGGAGATTTCAAAACGATGATGATTTTGTTTACATTATCTGTTCTCATCCTAATTTTGTCAGCGATCAATTTCATTAATCTTAAAACTGCGCAAGCTTCCCAGCGAGCCAAAGAAATTGGTGTGAGGAAGGCTATTGGCAGTACAAAATGGGCTTTGATTTTACAGTTTTTGCTGGAAACTTTTATTATTTGCCTCGCCTCCTATTTGTTGTCTCTGGCTTTGACAGAGTTGCTCTTGCCGAGCTTCAACAAGTTTTTTGGTAAAGAAATCAAAATGAATGACTGGCATATTTACTTTTATTCATTTGCAATGGTTTTGGCAGTTACGTTAATCTCAGGATTGATACCTGCGACTTACTTAGCCAACTTCAAAGCGATAGAAACGCTGAAAGGAAATTTCGCCAGAAGCAAACACGGTGTTTGGCTGAGAAACGGAATTTTGACGCTACAACTCATTATTTCATCATTCTTTATCATTGGTGGTTTGATTGTGAATCAACAGGTAAAATATATGATGAATAAGGATTTGGGCTTTAATGGGAAACAGATTCTGCAAATCAATTTTTATGATAATAGCAATCCAAAACCTTGGCTGAAGTACGAACGTCTGAAGTCAGAAATGAAAAAAATCCCTGGTGTAGCTGATGTTTCTTATGGCGAAGTTTCTCCTGGAGATGGTAATATGAGCAGCTCTAATATCGATTTTCAGAAAAGCAGTATAGATGGCAGGCACGGGTCTATGGACTATAATTATCTCCAGTTTATGGGTGTTAAACTAAAAAAGGGACGTTGGTTAAATCCTAATTTAGCATCTGATTCTACAAACAGTCTTGTCATAAATGAGGCTTTTGTAAGAAAATTTGGATGGACAGATGAACAAGCTTTACAAAGAGAAGTACAACCTGGCTTTGATTCTCGCAATAAGTATAAAATTGTTGGGATTGTAAAAGATTTCAATACAAAAGGTCTTAATATAGAAGTAATGCCTATTGTATTTTTCCATTACAAAGCCACCGAATGGAAACGCTATAATATGTATAATATCCAACTAAAACTTAAGAGCGATGACATCAATGGAACTTTGGAAAGGATCAAAAAGTATTGGACTAGCAAAGCAGAACCGGGATTTCCTTATGATTCGGTTTTCATCGATAAACAATTTGCCAAAACATTCGAAAAATACCAGAAACAAAAGACGCTTTTCACCATCTTGAATGCCATGGTTTTGATGGTAGCGTTATTAGGATTATTCGCACTGTCATCACTGATGATTGAGCAAAAGTTGAAAGATGTCGCTATTAGAAAAACCTTGGGCGCATCGGACGGAACATTGATAGTTGGATTAACCAAACAGTTCCTCTGGATTACGATTATTGCGGTTCTCATCAGCATGCCTATTAGTTACTACCTGATGAACGAGTGGCTAAAAGACTTCGCTTACAGAATTGATATGCCGGTTTTCCCATTCATTCTGAGTTTGATTTTGCTGTTGGTTCTGACCTTCGCTGTGGTGAGCATCAAAGCATATCAAGCCACAAAAGTGAATCTTGTGAAATATTTGAAATACGAATAGAGATGGAAGTTTGAAGCTGGAAGCTGGAGGTTTTTCAATACTATGTTAAAACATCCACCTTCCCTCATCCAACCAAAAATCATTTATCATCTATCCTTCATCAATTATGTTAAAGAACTGGCTCAAAATAGCATTCATCAATTACAGGAAAAACGGGCTCTCAACCATTATCAATATTTTGGGATTAAGTGTTGGCTTGTGTGTTTTCCTGCTGGTATTCATTCATTGGCAGGATGAAAAATCTTATGAACAATGGAATCCAAATAAAGATAATATCTATTTCGTGGAAACAAAAAATTCATCATTTGGATTTATGTTGACATCCAGTTATCCAGAACTGTCAGTTTCCGCAGATAAATTTTCAGAGATAGAAAATTTTGCAGTCAATAATACATGGAATGGCTACAAGATAAGATTAATGGCTGGTAATAATTCTGTGTTTACCAGTAATGCAAGAGTTTCGGATAACTTTTTTGAATTTTTCCCTTTTGAGAAAATTGCAGGAGATTTTAAAAATGCAGTAAATGGCGATGGTAAAATCGCCATTTCGGAAGAAACGGCAAAAACCCTTTTTGGAGATGATTATAAAAATTGTATTGGAAAAGAATTAAAATTAGACGATTCTCAAAACAAATCCTATTTTGTGACAGCTGTTTATAAATTGCCTGTAACAAATACCGTTTTTAGACCTGGTTTTGTGATGAAGCATCCTAATTTTTTGAAAGAAAATGATCAAGATAAACAATGGACTAATTACAGCTATGTTGGTTATTTTAAAATAAAAGCGGAAACCGATATTCAGAATCTTGAGAAAAAACTTACTGATTTGCTTTGGGAAAATGAAAAAATAGCAATGAAACAATGGGGCGAAAAAATTGATGAGAAGAACAAATCTCAGGTTTTCCTTACATCAATGAGTAAAATGAAGTTGGATGCAAAAAGCGAAGGGGTAGAAAAAGGTGATAAAAAATCGATAACGATTTTACTGAGTTTATCGGCGTTGATTTTACTTTTGTCAGGAATCAATTTGATTAATCTTAAAACCGCTCAGGCTTCCCAAAGAGCCAAAGAGGTTGGTGTAAGAAAAGTGATAGGAAGTTCAAAATCCAGATTGGTCTTACAATTTCTGTTGGAAACTTTTATGATTTGTTTCGTAGCTTATATTGTCGCTTTTGCGATGGTGGAACTTATGCTTCCCAGTTACAACAAATTTCTTAACAAAGAAATCAAATTGAATGACCCAAGTCTATTTGTTTATACAGGACTACTATTGATTGTTTTTTCATTGATATCAGGTTTGATTCCGGCACTTTATCTCTCAAATTTCAAACCAATCAATACGCTGAAAGGTAATTTTGCAAGAAGCAAAAGTGGTGTCTGGTTGAGGAATTCTATTTTGACTTTACAGCTCATTATCTCATCATTCTTTATTATTTGTTCTTTGATTATTCATACGCAGGTAAGTTATATGATGAACAAAGATTTGGGTTTCAAAGGCGACCAAGTGATAAGAATTCAGTTCAAAAAAACGGATTGGCAGAATAATTTTAATTCAAAAAAATACCTTCGATTAAAAAATGAAGTTTCCAAAATTGCGGGGGTAGAAGATATTACAAGTTCTGTATTTAATATAGGAGATGGATTGATCAATTCTTCATCGGTTAAAAATACTATTGATACGACAAAAAATATTGGTTTTGTTGGTGTTGGAGGAATCGATTATAATTTTTTCAAATTTTATAAAATGAAATTTGTTGCGGGGAGAGACATCGATTTGAGATATGCTTCTGACACAATTTCAGGAACCATTGCTAATGAAACTTTTGTCAAAAAAATGGGTTTGAGTCCTCATCAGGCCTTAGGAAAAGAAATTTTACCTGGTTGGGAAGAGAAAAATAAAAAATATAAAATTATAGGTGTTGTTAAAGATTTTTATGTTACTGGTGTAGATAAGCCAGTTGATCCGATTTTAATGTTCAACTATGACAGAAATTGGGTGAAAAACAATGTAGGGAATCTTCAGATAAAAATTTCAGGGAATGATATCAGCGGAACTTTGGAACGAATCAAAGAATTCTGGACCACCAAAGCAGAACCAGGCTATCCATATGATTATAATTTTGTGGATAAACAATTCGCTAAAACTTTCGAGAAATTTCAGAAACAACAGACCTTATTCACAACTTTAAACATTGTAGTTCTCGTCATTGCATTATTAGGATTATTCGCTTTGTCATCACTGCTCATCGAGCAAAAACTGAAAGATGTCGCCATTAAAAAAACGCTGGGAGCAGACGAAAAAACCATCGTTTGGGATTTGACAAAAAGATTTTTATTAATCTGTATGATCGCCGTTTTAGTCAGTATGCCGTTGGGTTATTATGCAATGAACGAATGGCTGAAAGATTTCTCCTACCGGATCGATATGCCCGTTTGGCCTTATCTGCTGAGTTTGGTTCTTTTGCTGACTCTTACTTTCCTAGTCGTGAGTATAAAAGCTTACCGCGCGACCAAAATCAATCTTGTTAAATACCTGAAATACGAATAAAGCAGAATGGAGGAAGATGGAAGTTTTCACACACTGACTTCCATCTTCCTACTTCCAACCTAACTCAAAACAATGAAAAACCTATTCTTCATATTATTAATCAATCTTTTGCCCGCTCAGCAAAGCTGGACGCTTAAAGAATGCCTAGATTACGCTTCTGCCAATCATCCGTTGGTAAAACAGTCTGCAGTCAATATTCAGAAAAACGAAAGGCAGGTTTCTGCGGCTAAAGGGATGTTGCTGCCGTCTGTGGATGCGGGAGTCAATCATAATTATAACTTCGGCAATGGTATCAATCCACAGAATAACCAACGCGAGGCGATTAATACGCAAAGTGATAATCTCTATGCCCAGGCCAATTGGGAACTGATGAACTGGCGGAACTATCTTAATATTTCTCTGTCCAAAATCAATAAAGAAAGTTCGGTTTTCAAAATGAAACAGGCACAGAATGAAGTCAGGCTGAATGTCATTCAGATGTTTTTTAGCTATCAGAATTCCAAAAGCTGGCTGGATGTGTTGGAAACGCAACTCGCGGGAATCGAAGATCAAATCAAACGGACCGAGAAAGAAGTGGAAATAGGCAACCGCCCCAAAAGTGATGTGTACGACATCAAAGCCAATCTCGGCACAATGCAGGAGCAATGGGTTTCCGCAAAAAATCAGCGTGATTTGGCCAAAATCAACCTTCTCAATGCATTGGCCATTACAAAAGACACTTTGGAGTTTGCCAAGCCCGAAGAAAATCTCACAAACTCGGATTTTAACAATGCCGATTTTATCCAAAACCTTTTGGAGAAAAACCCCGCTTATCAAACCGTCTCAGCAGAAATCAAAGCACAGCAAAAAATTGTGCAAGTGGCCAGATCTGGTTATCTGCCCACACTTGGCGGTTCTTATACGTTGTCAAGTTTTTACAACAAAATCGTGGGGCAGCCTGCCGATTCTTTTTCAGAACAAATCAAAACCAACAAAAACCAGCAACTGTCTTTTATGCTTAACATCCCTATTTTCAATAAACTTCAGGTGAAAAACAACGTCGAGATTGCTAAGCTTAATGTCATCAATTCCAATTACGACAAAGATATTGTGATCAATAATCTCACGCAGAGTATCAATTCCATCAAAACACAATTCCTGAATGCCCAGGAAAAATACAACCTCCTGCAGGCTAACTTTGAGAACCAAAAGCTGTCCTTCCAAAAATCCGAAGAAAAATACAAAGAAGGTTTGATGGATGCTTACACATTTTTCGTGGTCAGAAACAATTGGTTGCAGGCTAATTATAATCTGATCAACAGTAAAAATGACGTGATTCAGCAGACCGAATTGCTCAAAGTTTTCGAAGCAGGACTTTAAAAAATACATTATTTTTTTCTCACGAATCCTTCCAAAGTTTAAAAGCTCGGGGGGATTTTTTTATTATTTGGGCGCCTTTATCCGCCTTCCACTCCCGCTTTTTTCTGTCATTGCGAACAAAGTGAAGCAATCTGTTATAACTTTTGTACAGTCGCAATAACAGAAAAAGAGCTCCGTTCAAGTCGGGGCGCAGATTTAAAATACAAAGAACATTTGTCCCAAGTTTCAACTAACTTTTCTTTCTTTGCTGAGTTTTACGCCTTTGTGACCCTAACTTATTTTCAAACCATTAATAAAGTCTTTGTGAACTTTGTGTTCAAAACAGGATTCTTAATTAACTTATTTTCAAAAAAACAACTTTTCTGATTTTAAAAATTTCCTCAACTTTGCTTCCCTTTCAAAAGTTAAAAAGATGAAACTTTGTATTGCCGAAAAACCCAGCGTTGCCCGCGATATAGCTAAAGTTTTGGGTGCCACAATGCCCAAAAGCGGCTATATGGAAGGCAATGGCTATTGCGTTACCTGGACTTTCGGGCATCTTTGCACGCTGAAGGAACCGCACGATTACGCGTCGCACTACAAATCCTGGGATTTGATTTTCTTGCCTATTATTCCCAAAAATTTCGGGATAAAATTGATTGATAACAATGGTGTAGAGAAACAATTTCAGACCATAGAAAAACTGGTTCAGGAATGCGATGAGGTCATTAACTGTGGTGATGCCGGGCAAGAAGGGGAACTCATCCAGCGTTGGGTTTTGCAAAAAGCCAAATGTGACAAACCGATGAAGCGTCTGTGGATATCATCCTTGACAGAAGATTCAATCAAAGAAGGTTTTGAAAACCTAAAACCGGCGGACGATTACAAAAACCTTTATCTGGCAGGTAATGCTAGAGCTATTGGCGACTGGCTTCTGGGGATCAACGCCACCCGATTATTCACGAAAAGATTTGGCGGGAACAAAGGCGTTTTGTCTATTGGCCGCGTTCAGACACCCACTTTGGCAATGCTGGTTCAGCGTCAGAAAGAGATTGATGCCTTTACACAGGAAGAATATTGGGAACTCAAAACCAAATATAGGGATGTACTTTTCAGTGCATCGATTGACCGATTAAAAACTTTAGAAAAAGCCGAAAAAGGTCTGGAATATCTCAAACAAAATCAGTTTGAGATTGCCTCTTTCGAAATCAAAGAAGGAAAAGAAAAAAATCCAAGATTGTTTGATTTGACGGGACTTCAGGTAGAAGCCAATAAAAAATACGGTTTCTCTGCCGAGAAAACCCTGAGTTATATCCAAAGCCTTTACGAAAAAAAATACACGACTTACCCAAGGGTTGACACCACCTATTTATCCGAAAATATTTATCCAAAAATTGCAGGCATTCTGCGGAGTATGACCATCTATACTGAGTTTACGGCGCCTCTGCTTTCAAATCCTATCCCAAAGACCAAAGCGGTTTTTGATGATACCAAAGTAACAGATCACCACGCCATTATCCCAACAGAGATTCCGCCTTCATCCAATCTCAGCCGGGAAGAGAAACTGGTTTATGATCTGGTGGCAAGACGTTTCATTGCTGTTTTTTATCCCGAATGTAAAATTTCCAATACTTTGGTGGAAGGTCAGGTGGGGACAATCCCGTTTAAAGCTTCGGGGAAACAGATTTTGGAACCTGGTTGGCGAGCGATTTATGCCAAAGATAAAAAAGAAGAAAAGGACGAAAAAGATAAAGACGAGGAACAAACCATTCCCGAATTCATCGCTGGCGAAAAAGGAGAGCACGAACCATTGATTCATCAGGGAAAAACTTCGCCACCAAAGCCTTATACCGAAGCAACTTTGCTGAGAGCAATGGAAACGGCCGGTAAACAGGTAGAAGATGAGGAATTACGCGAAATGTTGAAGAATAACGGGATCGGAAGGCCTTCAACACGGGCTAATATCATCGAAACGCTTTTCAAAAGAAAATATATCGAAAAGAAAAGAAAAAATCTCATCGCTACACCTACGGGGATTGAACTTATCGATACCATAGAAGACGAACTTCTCAAAAGCCCGGAACTGACCGGGGAATGGGAATCAAAGCTCCGGAAAATCGAAAAAGGCGAGTACGAAGCAAACCAGTTCAAAGAAGAATTGATAGAAATGGTTTCCGAATTAACTCAAAAAGTGATTAATGGAAAGGCGAAAGTGATTATTCAGGAGGAGAAAAAGGAAATCCCAAAAGAGAAAAAGCCAAGAGTTAAAACCGAGATTGTTTGGGAAGAGACCAGGTGCCCAAAGTGTAAAATCAACCATCTGATGAAAGGGAAAACCGCTGTGGGCTGCTCTGATTACAAAGGTTGTGGTTTTAAAGTGCCATTTGAGATATTGGGGAAAAAACTGTCCGAAAAACAGTTACAGGACTTGATTCTAAAGTCAAAAACATCCAAAATGAAAGGCTTCACCAACGGTCAGGAAGAAGGTGTTTTGATTTTGAATGACGATTTTTCAATCGGGTTCAAATAAGAAACAAGGCTGTCTTTTCTGCTTATGTCTCTAAAATTACTTAATTTGCAATGCTAAAAATAATTTAAATAATGATTATTCAACCAAGAACAAGAGGATTTATCTGTTTGACTGCGCATCCGGATGGCGCGCTGCAAAACGTAAAAAATCAGATAGAATATGTAAAGTCAAAAGGCGAAATCAAAAATGGCCCAAAAAAAGTGTTGGTTATTGGTGCATCTACCGGCTTTGGTATTGCCTCCAGGATTACGGCTGCCTTTGGTTCCGGTGCTGCAACCATTGGTGTTTTCTTTGAAAAACCAGCATCCGAAGGTAAGATGGGAACAGCAGGCTGGTACAATTCTGCGGCTTTTGAAAAAGAAGCGCACGCAGCCGGTCTCTATGCCAAAAGTATCAACGGCGATGCCTTTTCTGACGAGGTTAAGCAACAAACTATCGATTTGATTAAGAAAGACCTTGGTCAGGTAGATTTGGTGGTTTACAGTTTGGCTTCACCAAGGAGGACGCACCCCAAAACAGGGGTTGCTTATGCATCTGTCCTTAAACCGATTGGCCAGCCATTCACCAACAAAACGGTGGATTTCCATACCGGTGTAGTGTCTGATATTACGATTAATCCTGTAGAAAATGAAGAAGATATCGCCAATACCATTGCGGTAATGGGCGGTGAGGACTGGAAATTCTGGATCGAAGATCTGAAAACTGCAGGTGTTTTGGCAGAAGGCGTTAAGACAGTGGCTTATTCATACATCGGCCCGGAACTGACTTTCCCGATTTACAGAAACGGAACGATTGGACAGGCCAAAAATGACCTAGAAGCGACTGTTTCTATCCTAAATGAAGATTTGAAAGATCTTCACGGGAAATCTTATGTTTCTGTTAATAAAGCATTGGTAACGCAGTCCAGCTCGGCGATTCCCGTGGTTCCGTTATATATTTCACTGCTTTATAAAGTGATGAAGGAGAAAGGTACGCACGAAGGAACGATTGAGCAAATGCAACGCTTATTCGCAGACAGATTGTATTCGGAAAGTGGCGAAGTGCCATTAGATGAAGCAGGAAGAATCCGTGTGGATGATTGGGAAATGGCAGAAGACGTTCAGGCAGAAGTCGCCAAATATTGGGATAAAGTGACCACCGAAACTTTACCGGAAATCAGTGATATCGAAGGTTACAGAAAGGATTTTTTCAACCTGTTTGGTTTTGAGATCGATGGGGTAGACTATGAAAAAGATGCCAATGAAAATGTAAAAGTGCCAAGTATCGAAGGTTAATTTCTGATGCTGACCTACTATAGAATACAGATGCTGCAAGGCATCTGTTTTTTTTTAATAAAATAAGATAATTAATATTCGTTTCCTTAATTTTATTCTTTAAAAAATATTAATGAAAAAAATAAAAACAAGCTTACTTATAGCATGTATGACATTGGGTTCCGGCCAGATTGTGATGCATGCCCAGCAGAAAAAAACAACTGTGGCTAAACAAAAGACTATGCAAGATAATCCGTTTTTTCATAAGAGCAGCCTGCAATACCAGGCTCCGGAATTTGATAAAATCAAAGATGAACATTTTAAACCGGCTTTTGATTTCGGGCTAAAGCAACATTCCGAGGAAATTGAAAAAATTGCCAACAATCCCGCTCAACCTACATTTGAGAACACCATTGTGGCGATGGAAAAAAGTGGCGAAGTCCTCAATAGAGCCACCATCGTATTCTATAACCTTACCAGCTCCAATACCAACCCTACATTGCAGCAGCTGGAAGAAGAATATGCTCCCATCTTTGCCTCGCACAACGATAAGATTTATCTGAACGATAAACTTTACCAACGTGTGAAAGCCATTAAGGATACAGGTTTGGACGCAGAGTCTAAAAGGCTTTTGCAGTATTACCGACAAAATTTTGAGATTGCCGGTGCCGCATTATCTGCGCAGCAAAAAGATGAACTGAAAGCCGTTAATCAGCAGCTTGCCAAGCTTGAAACGCAATTTTCAAATAAACTTCTGGAAGCCAGGAAACAGGGCGGTTTGCTGATTTCCGATGTTAAAGAACTGGATGGACTATCCGCAGATGAGATTGCCGCTGCTGCTGCAGATGCCAAGATTGCAGGGCAAGAGGGCAAGTATCTTTTAGCACTTCAAAATACAACCCAGCAGCCATTGTTGCAAAATCTTAAGAACAGGGCAACGCGTGAAAAATTGTTTAAAGCGTCGTGGCTTCGGGCAGAGAAAGGCGATAAGAATGATACCCGTGAAACCATTCAGCAGCTTGTAAAACTCCGTTTGAAAAAAGCTCAGATTTTGGGTAAAAAGAGTTTTGCCGAATGGCGACTTCAGGATCAAATGGCCAAAACCCCCGAAGCAGCTATGAACCTGATGAAGCAGATATCGCAGCCTGCTGTGGAAACGGCCAAACGCGAAGAGTCAGAAATCCAGGAGCTGATCAATTCACAGGGTGGCAATTTTGAAGTACAGCCTTGGGACTGGAATTTCTACTCCGAGCAGGTAAGGAAAGCCAAATATGACCTGGATGATAGTCAAATCAAGCCTTATTTTGAAGTGACCACGGTGCTCGAAAAAGGTGTTTTTTATGCTGCTGAAAAGTTCTACGGTATCACTTTCAAAAAGAGGACAGACTTGCCGGTTTACCATCCCGATGTACTGGCCTATGAGGTTTTTGACAAAGACGGCAAATCCCTGGCGATCTATTACCTTGATTTTTTCACACGCAGTTCCAAAAGTGGAGGCGCATGGATGAATAATTTTGTCAATCAATCTTATTTGCTGGGTACCAAGCCTGTTATTGTGAACGTTTACAATTTCCAGAAACCTGCTGCCGGCAAACCATCTTTGATTTCGTTTGATGATGTAACAACGGTTTTCCATGAGTTTGGGCATTCTATCCACGGCATGTTTGCCAGTCAAAAATACCCATCTATCTCAGGTACGGCTACGCCGAGGGATTTTGTAGAATTCCCTTCTCAGATTAATGAACATTTTGCATTAGAGCCTGAAGTTTTAAAAAATTATGCCGTGCATTATGAGACCAAGCAACCTATTCCTCAAGCTTTGGTAGATAAAATCAAAAAGGCATCCAAGTTTAACCAAGGTTATGCAACTACCGAACTGGTTTCTGCTGCTATGAATGATATGATGTGGCATTCTATAACGGATGAAAGTCAAGATATCCCAGTTCTCGATTTTGAGAAAAAGGCCTTGGCTCAGAATGGCTTTGAGGTTGCGGCAGTACCACCAAGATACCATGCTCCGTATTTTGCACACATCTGGGGCGGTGGTTACTCAGCAGGATATTATGCCTACCTATGGTCAGAAACTCTGGATAATGATGCTTGGGAATGGATCAAATCCCATGGTGGCATGACGCGCGAAAATGGTGACCGATTCCGAAAATACATCCTGTCCGTGGGTAATTCGGTAGATCTTAACCAAGCGTTCCGGGATTTTGCAGGTCATGATCCTGATATCAAACCACTTTTGAGAAACCGTGGATTTATCCAGTAGGCTTTGTAATGTGAAGGAAATAAAAACATTTACAAAAGTGTCTTTATAAAAAGTTTTTTGATAAAAATAATCCCGTCATTGAGGAAATGGCGGGATTCTTATGTTTTGTTCTTGATTTTTATCTTAAAAGATTCTCCGTTAGAACTTTATTTTCTTATTTGCAATAAGTTCTCTCATTTTAATATAGGCCTTTGTAGTAATAATCAATATTACTCCATACAATATCATCTCCAGTGATGGTCAACTCTGATGGACTGTTGAAATTATTTTTTACAGAGATATCCTCGTTTTTAGTAATTCCAAAAATATTCTTTGAAAAATAATCAGTGCATCATCTTCTCTAAGCATCTTTTAAGGTAGATAAAGATTCTATTTTGTTGTAGAGTCCAATAAAATTTTTTCACTATTTTCATGAATAAATACTGAGTCATTTTTAATTGAATAATTAAGACCTGCAGATATTCCGAAATAAGCTCTATAGAATTACTTTTAAAATTTAAATTTATTTTCTTTAGGAGGGCGAACCTCTTTCAGGCTGAGCAGAATCGAAGCTTCCGTTTTTCTCATCTCTCATTCATTACTCTTCATATTGTACATCTTCGGTTTCATCCCTATATGTTTCTCAAATAGCCTTGAAAAATGACTCAAGTTGGAAAAACCTAGCTAATAAACGGTTTCTGACACAGACAGTTGTTCTTCACGCAATAGAAATGCGGCTTTTTCTATGCGCATGCTTAAGTATCGTATAAGGAAAGTCAAAAAGGTGGCGCCGGAAGGCTTTGTCAGCTATTGAAATAACAAGATAAGCCGTAGACATCCCAATGACCGATGTCATTTTTCTACAAACATAACAGCATTTTCTTGCCCACCCAGTTGATATGTTTTAGTTTTGCAATCAACAGATAAACACATGATTATAAACAGATACCACCGTAATTGTAGCACGGCGCTGTCTGTGTGCGGTCTTGCATTGGCTTTTTGGGGTCATGCCGTTGCGCAGGTTGGGAATGGTACGAGATTGATATGGCCATTGATTCTGGTTTTAAAAATATGGTAATTTGTTAATGGCATAGTCGGCATGCGTCCTGTATCGGATGTTAGTAGGCCAGCCTCAATATTAATAGAAATTATTAAAGTATGAAACAAAAATTGATTCTCTCTACCTTATTATTGTTATTTTTAACCCGTAGTTTGTCGGCGCAAATTACGGTGAACTATCTTTATTCAAATTTTAACGGATACTGGAACACTGGTATGTCGGCTTCTAATCCGATTAATAAACCGAATGAATTGCTCGCGTTCCGTACCGCGGATAACAAAATTTTTGCGACAGGTGTTGATAATGCTACTTTGGATAGTCATGGGTTAGTGTACGAGAAGACAAGGTTCAGGGCTTTACCTGTGCAGGACATCATCTTTCCTACAAATCCTTCTGATTTTTATTTTGGATTTGGGTCGGCTTGGGATGGAGATACTTCGGTGGCAAAAGTACCGCCACCCTTTACGTATCCAGATTATAAAATTTCCGAAATGTTGGTACGGGGTGCCAAGGGCATGGACATCGGTTCTGCCATTACCAATATACCGGCAGGGCAGACGCTCTCTTTTTCCTTACTGGGGCTTAGGGCATCAGCAATAGGAGATGGGAAACCTGACTTCTTCATCACGCAACAGGCTCAGCCAAGTGGCGGAAGTGTGGATACCTTTTGGTTTGAAGATGCTTCAGGAAATAAAATAGGGAACAATGTTAATGTTCAATTCAATGGTTTGGATAAATTAGGCCAATGGTATATCGATTTTTACAGGCCTTCCACTGGGGCTGCAGTAATTAGCAATTCCCCAAGGGATATCAGGGCTTTTTCCGTTGATATTAGTACTTTTGGAGTTACGCAGGCGCAGGCACCTCTTGTGAGGGCACTTAAATATAAATTGAGTGGGACAAGTGATCCGGGTGTCATCTCCTACAATGAAGATTCCGTGCTGCTTTTTCAGGCTAAGGACGATGCTTATGCATTAAAACAGCAGGATCCATTTAGTTTTAATGTAATTTCAAATGACAACCTTGTTAATTTTGGGACAGTACCTTATTTTAATGTATCATTGCTGGCTCAGCCTGCTCATGGAAAAGTGACTATAAATAATCCTTCTTCGGGAACTTCTTACTCTGATTATGGGAATATCCTTTTTACGCCGGATCCTTCATTCGATGGTACTGTTACATTCCCTTATCAGATATGCTACAGCAATGACAGCGCCAATCCCAATCAGTTTTGCAGCACTGCCAATGTTACAATTATGATAGATACTGATGGCGACGGTATTGCCAATGATATGGATGATGATGATGATAACGATGGTATTCTGGATGTTATAGAAGGTACGGCCGATAATGATGGCGACGGAATTCCAAATTATCTCGACTTAGACTCGGATGGAGA
>NZ_JBWEYV010000024.1:0-50971 GCF_056329745.1 Epilithonimonas sp.
GTATCTCGGGGTAAACGAGTTGCAACAAAATGCGATTGTTTTATATCCTAATCCTGTAGACAACCAACTGTTTTTGAAAACCGAAAGCAAAGTGAAAAAAATAAGCATTATCAATATGCTTGGGCAGACGGTTCTGGTAGACAGAAATTCCAAAGAGACTGATGTTTCTGCTTTACCAAAAGGCTTGTACATTCTCTTGGCAAAAACGGAAAAAGGGCATTGGAAAGGAAAATTCCTAAAAAAATAAACCAAATCATTTTTTATATATTATTAACCGGTAAAATTATTTACTATGAAAAAATCAATTAAACATTTTCTGAAGAATCTGCCGATGGTAATTCTTCTGTGGGCAGGCATTATTGTCGCCCAGCAACCTGTAGTACAGGTCCTGTGAACTGTAACGTGGTGGTCGCCGGCTCTGGCACCGGTGCGGTAACCGGATTCGGTGGCAAAGTCGGTAGCGGAGGAGTAGTAACGATGCCCGACCCGGGCAATGGATCATTTACCATCATCAGCAATGGGGCATCGCTTAGTTCGTGGAAACTTTGGGGAGACATTTCGTTTTCCGATCCTTTTTCTTCTCCTCCTTCTCTTATTGACCAATCAAAGACAGCAACTACCTCGCCTGTTACGATTTACTCTTACAACAAAAACCTAAGACCGTCAGAAAGTGATAGCCTAGCACGTAGCAAAGGACAGGTGTGGGTCACTTATACCAATGGCGGTTGTGGTGGCAGGATAGAGTTTGATGTTTACAAACAATATGATGCTTCCAATGTCCCAATAATTGTTGGTCCGGACTGCTGGCTACCCGATACGGATTATACTTACTCCGTAGATCAGATTGCCAGCGATAATCTTGGTGATGAAATTGGAGTGGATGAATATTACTGGACGGTTTCTAATGATTCTATTTCAATATCAAATATTTATACTTCTGCTGATAAAAGTTCAATAACATTTAAAACTCCACCTGAAATTACTGACAATTGGGAAATAAAGGTTTGCTACGGTAGAGCAAACGGCTGGGATGGTAACAATGGCGGCACACACACCACCTGTGTTACAAAATCTATTGGTAGTGTTCCTCTCAAACCAACACTTACCCCAAGTCTAAACGAAAATTCAACAAACTGTTTAGTAACTGGAACATCATCTTACGTTATTACTATTACTCCCATCACTGGTTACACCTATGAATGGATATCCAGTAATCCAACTTGGGATCTTGTGCAGTCTGGTACTCAAGGATCTGTTCTAACAATTACTAACTTAGATAATAATCCTGGAATGTTAACGTTGAAAATTACCAATGGTACTTGTGAGCCAAAAATTTTCACCTATCCAATAGAGAGAACTTTCGCTCCCGCATTAGGTATAACAGGAATAGGAGGTGTTGCGCCAATAACCTGTATTGATTCTGCTACAGGATATTCATTGCCTCAAAATGCATTAGGTAATAATACAAACTGGACTATTACTCCTTTTGTGGCAGATGGTCCTACCGTTGTGAAAGGACCTGGTAGTGGATCTACCTGTACCGTTACACCTGGGACAGCTACCGGACAATTTACACTAACCGCAACTTCAGCAAATTGTACAGCTACATCTACAAGTTTGACATTTAATGTAAAACCAGCTACTCCTATATTTACTGCTACTACACCAACTTGTATTGCAAAAGGAACCTCTCCGCTTACTTCGATCGCTCTTGACACTTCGGTACCGGGAACACCTACGACAGGTTACACTTGGAATCTAAGCGGAGCTCCAGGCTGGACAATAACTTCGGGAGCAAATACAGCAAATCCGACTTTCAGACCTAACGGTACAACTGCGGGACCTGTTACAGTTAGTGTAAGCCTTACAATAAATGGTTGTGTAAGCCAGTCTGCCAGTATTCAAATCTCATATCTTTCAATTTCTACTATACCGGCTGCGACAGGTTTTGATCAATATATTCTTTCCAACTGCTCTGGAAGTACTCCTGAATGGTATATCAATGGATCTCCTTTAATTCCTTCAGGGACAGCTTTTGCATTCGGCAACAGTTTATTCTTAGGAGGCAGCGGCCCTGCACCGACATCAGTATGTGCTGAAGTTATAGTTAGCGGTAATGCTCAAACTGTTTGTGCTACAACTTTAGGCACCCACAGCGCGAATAGATCAGCAGGAGATAAAAAAGATTTATATGAAAATGAAATGGCTTTAGAAAGTACAATATTCCCAAACCCTAACAATGGGGAATTTGTAATCCGTGTAAATACCCTTAAAAACAAGGGTACTGCTACAATTATAGATGCGAGTGGGAAACAAGTAAAATCACAAACATTAAAACGGGGAGATAATAAAATTCAACTTCAAAACATAGTACAAGGAAATTATATTGTGATCTTAGAAGTTGATGGAAAACAGGAAGCGCGGAAAATTATTGTTAAATAATCTTACTAAAACTTTTAATATTAGAATGCAGGCAAAAATGCCTGTATTTTTTATGAAATTAATTGAATTATATGTTGGCATTTAAAAAACCTACTAAAGTTACAAACCAATTACTGTCAGAGACTTTAAAAAGATCACTTTTCACCTATTTTTGTCCCTATTTTGTCCCTTGATAAAATAAAAAAGCCTGATAATCAATAGATTAAAAGGCTTTTTTCGTACCCAGGACCGGGATCGAACCGGTACTCCGAAGAACTGGTGTTTGAGACCAGCGCGTCTACCAATTCCGCCACCTGGGCTTCGTTTAAATTGGTGTGCAAATATAGCCCAAAATTTAATTATTCAAAACTTTTTTTGAACTTTTTTATAATTTTAAAATTCGATTTCCAAACCGTCAAAGGCAAGATGTACATTTTCAGGAAGTTCTTTCTCAACCTCACTGTGGAAACCCAAGTGATGGCTAATGTGGATAAGGTAAGTTTTCTTAGGTTTAAGCTCTTTTACAAGTTCCAACACCTGCGGTAGTATAAAATGGGAATGGTGTGGTTCTGTTTTTCTAAGGCAGTTGATAATAAAAAAATCAAGGTTTTTTAGTTTTTCTTTCTCTGTATCATCTATATGGCTGGCATCGGTAATGTAAGCGAGATTCTTCATTTTGAAACCAAGAATATGAATCTCGGAATGGACAATATCTATTGGAAAAATGTCAACTTCGTCAAATAAGGTAAAGTTGTTTTGAACTTCAACCAGATCAAAGCTCGGTGCGCCCGGATATTTGTGTTCCGTAAACGCGTAAGGAAACCTGCTTTTTACTTCATCTGCCACTCTCGCATTGCAGTATACGGGCATTGACGCCTTATTTTTAAAAATCAAAGGCCGAAGGTCATCCAGACCGATGACATGGTCATTATGTTCATGGGTAATCAAAACTGCGTCAATCTGTTCCTCTTGATTATTCAGCATCTGTTGGCGGAAATCGGGTCCGCAGTCTATCAGTATTTTTTTTCCGTTGTCCGATGTCACCAGGGCAGAAGTTCTCAGGCGTTTATCCTTGGGGTCTTTAGAAAGGCAAACCGGATGGTGGCTGCCAATAACGGGAATGCCCTGCGAAGTGCCGGTTCCTAAAAATTTTAAAAGCATTTTTATAATTGGGCTGTTTTTGGTAAATTTACAAAATAAATCTAATTCTTCGTGATAAAGCCAAAACTTACTCCTAAGCAGAAAGCATTAGCCATTAATTTAGATTCATCTATCTACGGAACTTTTGCCGAGATTGGAGCGGGTCAAGAAACTGTGAGGCATTTTTTTCGGGCTGGTGGTGCTTCTCAAACCATTGCCAAAGCCATGTCTGCTTATGATAAAGATTTTTCTGATGCCATCTACGGCAAAGAAGTGAAAAACAGGTATGTAACGCAAAACCGTCTCCGCAAAATGCTGCGCTACGAAGTCGCTTTGATAGAAGAGCGGATCCCGAGAGAAAAAAATCCGGGTAAAAAATTCTTCTCCTATGCCAATACGGTAACGACCATCAATTTTGACAAGACATCAAAAGGGCACGGCTGGGTAGGCATCAGATACCAAAATCATGAGGACGAAGAATTCAATGAGATTGTGATCCACGTCAAATTCAAGGAAACTAATGCCACTTTGCAGCAGGAAACCTTGGGAAGCCTTGGGGTTAACCTGATTTATGGTGCATTTTTTTACATCGATAACCCGCGTATATTGATAGAATCGTTATACGATGATATATCGGTTGACCGATTGGAGATTGATATGATAGATTTCAGCGGGCCGGCTTTCCAATATGTCGATAACCGTTTGATGAGCTTGCAGCTTGTAAAATTAGGAATGACAGATGCTGTAATTTTTAACTCCCAGGGTAGTAATATGCTACCTGCAGATATCCTTTACAAGAAAAATATTTTTGCTGTAAGAGGAAGTTTCCGTCCTGTGACCCGCGTAAATATTGATATGTTTGAACACGGTTTGGAAATGTTTAATGCGGATAATGCTTGTGATCATGAGAATACACAAATCTTATTCGAGATTACGATTTCTAACCTGAGAGCTGCAGGCGATATTGATGAACGGGACTTCCTAGATAGGGTTGATATTTTGGGGACTTTGGGTTATACGGTGATGATTTCCAACTTCTCCGAATATTACAGAATGGTAGATTATTTCTCAACGTTTACCAATCAGCACATTGGAGTAGCCATGGGTGTTAACAATCTTTTGGACGTTTTTGACGAGGAATATTATAAGAATCTCCCAGGTGGTATTTTGGAAGCTTTTGGTAAGTTTTTCAAAAAAGACATGCGTGTTTATCTTTACCCTTACAAAGATCCTGAGAATGGTGAACTTCTTACTTCTGACAACCTGAAAGTTCATGAAAATTTGAAAGAACTTTACAAATATTTTAAACTAAATAAAAGAATCGTTGACATCGTCAACCATACGCCAAAATTCCTTGAAATCTATTCTCGCGAAATTTTGAAGAAAATAATGCTTCATGAACAGGGATGGGAAGAAGAACTGCCAAAAGGCGTGGCCGAAATGATCAAAGATCGTGGCATGTTTGGTTATAAGGAACTAACTTTTGAAGGATTAAATTAATACCATGGCAGAACTTAAAAAGAGACTTTCCTTCATCTTGGAAAGTCCGCAACACGATACGAATACTAAACTTCTTAAGATTTGCCAGGTTTTGGACAAAGAGATTCCTTACTATAACTGGACAGGTTTTTACTTCAAAAATGGTGATAAAGATGAATTGATTCTTGGGCCTTACGTAGGTGCAGAGACAGATCATACCATCATTCCTTTCGGGAAAGGGATTTGCGGCCAAGTAGCAGTTTCTGGGGAAACATTTGTAGTTCCTGATGTTTGGGCTCAGGACAATTATTTGGCTTGTTCCATCGATACAAAAGCCGAGATTGTGGTTCCGATCTTCAAAAACGGAGAAAACATTGGTCAAATAGACATAGATTCCCATTCAAAAGACCCATTCACAGAAGAAGATGAAGAACTTCTGAATTGGATTTGTGAGGAAGTTGGGAAGATTATTTAAATTTTTTGACTACTTCACTTCATCATAGTAGAGGAGATGGTCATTTTTGTCAAATCCAATAATCGTGATTTCTCTGTTTTTGGCGTTGTCATTATTGAAAAATTTTATTCTTGCAGGCAAGCCTGAATCTGTAGTTAGATTGGGATTCCAATACAGAAGTTCCCTAGTATCGTTAACGACTTTTTTGTAGGCATCACTCGTTATATCTGGCTGTTCAAATTCTTCTGCTTTGTCATAACCATTCAGGATGGCATTATTGGTGGCGGCTTTTTTGTCATCTTTGGGACCGGACTGCATATTACCTTTTTTGGTGTAAATCAGAATGGCGTTAGAAACCAAACCTCCGTCCTTCAGTACTTTTACCATCGCAATATCATTGACAGATATAGAGCTTATCAAGCTGGGATCTGCAGGCATCTCATTAAGATAAAGGCTGGCGCGGGATCCTCTAATACTGGGGACATAGTTGCCACTGTTGTCCATTTGAAATGTTACACCTGCCACGCGGCCTTGTAACCACTGTAGGATATTGAGAGAGCCTTGGGCATCCTGATTTTCATTGACCAAATCAAAAATCGTAGCATTCATACTGTTGAACATTCCGGTAGACAATTCCCGGTTAAGCTCTGCTTTTTTATCAACTTTTTTGGCGGTTAATTGGACTTCTTTAATTAAGGTTTCATCATTGGCTGCCTTGACTATCTGCTGGTTTTTTCTATTTTGTAGCGCTCTTGCAACAACAGGCTCTGGTTTCGTCTGTTTGTTATCACTCAATTTGTAAGATGTAGAAGGTAAATCTCCTCGGTAAGGAATATTATTTGTTAATGCTTGGAAATTGATTGATAAATTTTCAGACTCGGCCACTTTATTCTTATCTTGATTTAGATAATATGAAACTTTTAAAGGACCTTCAAAATAGATGTGATCCATATAAAGATAGCCATTATCATCGGTTACTGTTTGCGATATATTAGTTTCTTTATTATCCGATAAAAAGAGAAGATTAATGCCTTTGTTAGGCAAAACTATTCCATTATTAGTTACTTTTCCTTTAAAGGAAAGATTAGACTCTGGTTTGTACTTTATACTGGGGGCCTTGCCTTGCAACACATCATCCCAACTAAATCGCTTCCAGTTTTCCGATATTAATAATGCATCCAGAGCATCGGCGTTGGAATTGGCCGAGAAATATTGGGCTGGTTTAAATATAGGGGAAGTGAAATCTCCGGTAAGCCACAAAGCACTTACAATATTGTTAGTAGATTCACTTTCTTTCTCTCTAACCAATACGGTATAGGCAGGAAACGCGGGATCTGGTTCTATATCGATACTGTTAAAAGCGCGAGGATCGTTATTTAACGAAGTATCTACAAAAACAGGCTTGCTGATATTGAGTTTTTTTGGCTTGATAAAACATAATCTTTTAGCGACTACCTGCTGCTGATTATTAAAAAGAACCAATTGCAGCACTGCATTGGTGTCATCACTCACTTTTGTTGGGATAGTGCTGGAAACTTCTGCTGTATTTTTTTTGATGTTAGCCCGGTAAACTAACTGATTGTTAATAGTTCCCACAATGCTGTAATCCCTTAATCCATCGGAAAGATTGTTGGTATTAATCGTGTAGCTTATGCCATCGTCATTACTGCTTATATGGAGATTGGCACCAGAACTGGTAACCACTGGCAAGGGGATATTTTTCTTTTTACCATTGCCATCTTCAATAACAACCTGATAGGTCTTTCCAAACTTGGGAGTCAGCATAAAACTACCGACATTCTGGTCAAGACTTTTGAAAGTTGTAATTTTCTCCATAGGTTTTGCAGCATCAATCACATAACCACTCCATTTTTCGGGTAAGATTCCTTGCGAGAAAAAACGAACTGCTACTTTTGTGTTGATGTTTTCTACCAATGTACCACTTTCTGGGAATGCCGCCGCAGTCCATTGGGAATTATTGTCAATAATCAATTTTTGATCGGAAGAAGGATTATAGATAGGTATAGGTTGTATAAAATTAAATTCATCCGGAAAATTGGCCATCCATGCCGTATAAGCACGCACATAATAAACATCTTCCTTCAGAGCATCCGTGAGATTAAATGTGCCATTCCCTTCACCATTTTTTAGAGCAATTGTCTTCTTATCTACCAGTTTTTTATTACGGTCATATAATTCAACAAATAAAGTATTAGAAATAGAAGAACGTCTGTAGCCGTCAAAAACAAAAGATTTAAAAAAGATATGGTCACCTACGACATATTCATCTTTGTCCAACAGCAGATAGACTTTCTCCTGATTATAATTCTGCTCCAGATTTTGTACTGCAACGTCTATTTTATCCTGTGATTTTAACGGTGCAATGCCTACGGCGAATACCAAACAAATAAAGATTTTCTTCATACCAAAATGGTGCATAAAGGATTGATTTAATTTCTATGCAAATTAATTAAACAAAAGAAAACCCTCGGCATTTGCTGAGGGTTTTATATAATTTTTAACACGCTGTGGTTAGATACCGTCCACAATCTTGTTAAGCGTTGCAGAAGGGCGCATTGCTTTATCCGTTTTGTTATAATCTGGTCTATAGTAACCATCGATGTCTTGTGGTTGACCTTGCGCACCAATCAATTCTTGGTTGATTTGACTTTCGTTGTCCGTCAATGCTTTCGCAACTGGGGCAAATTTCGCTGCAATCTCAGCATCTTTAGTCTGATTAGCCAAAGCCTCTGCCCAATAAGTGGCAAGGTAAAAATGAGAGCCTCTGTTATCAATAGTTCCCAGTTTTCTACCCGGAGATTTGTCGGTTGCCAAGAACTTAGCGTTGGCTTCATCCAAAGCGTCTGCTAAAATCTGAGCTTTCGGATTGTTCTGAGTTTGAGATAGATGTTCCAGAGAAGCCTGCAATGCCAAGAATTCTCCTAAAGAATCCCATCTCAGGTAACCTTCTTCGATAAATTGTTCAATGTGCTTAGGTGCAGAACCACCGGCTCCTGTTTCGAAAAGTCCGCCACCGTTCATCAAAGGAACAATAGACAGCATTTTTGCAGAAGTTCCAAGTTCAAGGATAGGGAAGAGGTCTGTCAAATAATCCCTCAACACGTTCCCTGACACAGAAATTGTGTCTTTTCCTTCTCTTGCTCTTTCAAGTGTTTCTGTCATTGCATCTTTAACATCAAGTATTTTGATGTCAAGACCAGTTGTATCGTGATCTGCAAGGTATTTTTCAACTTTTTTGATCATTTCCCTGTCGTGTGCTCTTGCTTTATCCAGCCAGAAAATAGCAGGTGTGTCAGACAATCTTGCTCTGTTGACTGCTAATTTTACCCAATCCTGGATTGGTGCATCCTTGGTTTGGCACATTCTGAAGATGTCTGATTTTTCAACTTTCTGCTCAAGAAGCGTGTTGCCGTTTTCGTCTAAAACTTTGATAGTTCCGTCTGCATCTGCCTGAAATGTTTTGTCGTGAGAACCATATTCTTCAGCTTTCTGAGCCATTAGTCCTACATTGGGAACTGTTCCCATTGTAGTAGGATCCAACGCGCCGTGTTTTTTCATATCATCAATGGCAGCCTGGTAAAAACCTGCGTAAGAACGATCTGGGATCACTGCAAGAGTATCTTCTTCCTGGCCTTCTTTGTTCCACATTTTTCCGCCGTTTCTGATTAATGCAGCCATAGAAGCATCTACGATGATGTCAGACGGCACGTGGAAATTGGTAATTCCTTTGTCAGAATTAACCATTGCCACTTTTGGACCTTGTGCCAAAGCTTTGTCAATGTCTGCTTTGATTTCGGCTTCTTTAGGTGTGCCGGCAATTTTATCGTAAAGATTTTGCAATCCGTTATTAGGGTTGATATCCAAATCTTTAAATGTGTCTTTGTATTTATCAAAAACATCTTTGAAGAACGTCTCTACAATAGCGCCAAAAATCACAGGGTCAGAAACCTTCATCATTGTGGCTTTTAGGTGTGCAGAGAGCAGAACGCCTCTTTGCTTAGCTTCTTCGATGGCCTGTTGTACAAATGCTTTCAGCGCATTAAGGTTCATTACGGAAGAGTCGATAACCTCACCGGATTTAAGCGGCGCAAAATCTTTCAATACCTTTTCTGAACCATCATTTCCAAAAAATACGATTCTGTATTTGGAGTCGTGATCCAATGTTGTAGACGTTTCTGTACCGTAAAAATCGCCACTTTCCATATGAGCAACGTCAGTTTTGCTGTCGGAAGCCCAAGCGCCCATTTTGTGCGGGTTGGCTTTAGCATAATTTTTAACAGCTTTTGGCGCACGTCTGTCCGAGTTTCCTTCTCTCAAAACAGGATTTACGGCAGAACCGAGAACTTTGGCATATTTAGCTTTGATAGCTTTCTCATCATCATTTTTTGGTTCGGCAGGATAGTTGGGAACAGCAAAACCTTTGGATTGAAGTTCTGCGATAGCTTCCTCCAACTGTGGTGCAGAAGCCGAAATATTGGGTAACTTAATAATGTTGGCTTCAGGAGTTGTCGCCAATTCGCCTAATTCTGCCAAAGCATCGCCGATCTTTTGGTCGTCTTTCAAAAACTCAGGAAAATTAGCCAAAATCCTTCCCGATAGAGAAATATCTTTTGGAACGATATTAACGTCTGCAACTGATGTAAAAGCCTTTACAATAGGCAAAAAAGAATGCGTTGCAAGCATTGGCGCCTCATCTGTAAGCGTGTAGATAATTTTTGATTTTTCTGACATTATATTGATTTGTTTTGATTTATTTTTTTCAAGGCACACAAATTTAGTGATTTTTGTTCTATTCAGGCAGTGATTTATAACATATCAAGTTAAATCTATATTAAAACAGCCAATAATTTTTGATTAAAAAGAATTGTAAGATTAACTTTGGGAAAAATATTTTTACAATGTCACAAATCACATTCAAAGGCAACCCGATCCATACTGTGGGATCTTTGCCAGAAGTAGGAACAACTGCTCAGGAGTTTACATTAGTTGGAGCGGATCTTTCAGAAAAACATCTGGCAGATTACACAGGAAAAAGAGTGTTGCTTAACATTTTTCCAAGTATTGATACAGGCGTTTGTGCCGCATCTGCAAGAGAATTTAATAAAGATGCCAGCTCTTTGGATAATACTGTTGTCATCAATGTCTCCAGAGATTTACCATTTGCATTAAATAGATTTTGTGCTGCAGAAGGCCTCGATAATGTTGAGGTTTTATCTGACTTCCGAGGAAACTTTGGCGAAGATTATGGCGTAACGCTAGAAGATTCTCCGCTGAAAGGTTTGCTAAGCAGGGCAGTGGTAATCCTAGACGAAAAAGGAAAAGTAATCTACACAGAGCAAGTACCGGAAATTGGGCATGAGCCTAACTATGAGGCCGCTATTAATGCACTGAAATAATTATTTAACTATTTGAATAACAAAAAAAGCAGTATCTTATTGATACTGCTTTTTGTTATTTCGTTGGTAAGTTATTTTGTTGCTTTTGCATTTTTTTATAAATCATCTTAGACATAATGACGCTTATCTCATACAGTATCACCAACGGAAGTGCTGCTGCCATCATACTCAAAACGTCTGCTGGCGTAATAATCGCGGCCACTACCATGATTAAGACAATCGCGTGCCGTCTGTAAGTTTTTAAAAATTTAGGAGTCAAAATACCGATGGATGTCAAGATATAGACAGCAATCGGGAAGAGGAAAACAACGCCCATTCCCATTGTAACCTGTAGGAATAAAGTGGTGTAATCTGATAAATCAAAAAGTTGTACAATATTATTTGATACTTTGAAGAGTAGCCCAAAATTTATAGCGAACGGTAAAATCAGAAAATAGCCGCACAGCACGCCGCACATAAAGAGCATCCAGATGGAGTTGATATAAAATATAGAATGCTTTCTTTCTTTGGGTAGTAATGCAGGACTTATAAATTTCCAAATTTCCCAAACAATGTAAGGAAAAGCCAGGACTAATCCTGAGAAAAGCGAAACAGCCATCATCACATTAAACTGCTGAAAAAGCTGCTTTTGCTGCACGCTGAACTGCGCAGGAAGTATAAAACTATCTTTCCCTGTCCATTCCCGCGAAAAATGGTTAACAATCCTAAAAGTCAGAAAATCATTTCTTGTTGGCCCGAAAAATATATGATCCATCACCCAATTGATGTTGAAGCCAACAATAATGGCCAATACAACAATCGCCAAAATAGATCTAACAAGGTGTGACCGCAATTCTCCAATATGTCCCAGAAAGGACATGTCTTTCTCTTCGCTCATAAGATTACAGAAAAATAAGACCACGAAATTAAGGATTTTATTTGTTAAATAGCAGTTTGTATTTGCAGTGTGTTTTTAGGTCTGATTTTTGTCAAACTGATGTTTTGCTAATTTTTTAGCGGTTATTAGATTTGGAAAATAATTCGTTTCTTGCGCAGGAAATTGACTTTTTATTTCTTCATAACATAATTATGGGGAATATTTAACAAGATTATAGAGTAACTTTTTTTAAAATGATGATAAAAAATTGGCTTACCCATTTATTTTTGATTTCGGCTGGGGCTTTGTCAGCACAGGTAGGCATACAGACTTCTGAGGTTGCGCCATCTGCCATTCTGGAACTTAATACCAATGATTTACCTGTTGGCAATAAAAAGGGATTTTTGGGTCCTAGGGTGGCTCTTGCCGGTAACGTTGATAAAACTACAATTCCTAATCCTGCCGTAGGACTCCTTGTATACAACACGGCAGATGCAGGTGCTTATCCTGCTAATGTTTATGCGAACAGATATTATTATTGGAATGGTAGCCGTTGGGTTGATATTGGCCTCACAACAGTTCTGAAAAACTATTTGGCTAACCGTGCCTACAGTCTTAATTCCAAAAGTACCCAGGAATTTGCCTACACTGCTATTAACAATACGAGCAGCGGTAATGGTGGTATACCGGTAACATTTGCCGATACGGATATGGTCGTAAGTACCGGGAATATCATCTCAAAGTCTGCCGAAGTATTTACAATCAACGTAACGGGCTTGTACGAAATTTCTGCTTATGTTAATTATAACCCTAACAGAACAACATTGACTACAGGGCAGCGCGGTACATTCCTTAATATCAAATTGCAAAAATCTACAGATAACGGTTCTACGTGGACTGATGTTATTGGAAACAGAACAGCATGGGGAATTAAGGTGACCAATTACCTGAAAACTGTACCAATGGTTTCCACACCAGTTTCTCTCACGGCGGGTAATAAAATAAGGCTTGTAGTTCAAAATCCTTTTGGTATTACAGATCTCACTGCGGTACACGGCGAGGAGACGTCTACGCCTCTACCTGCCATTACAACATCTCCTACAATACCAATTTCCAAAAGTTTAACTTTTATACTTTTAGATTATGATTTACAATAAAATAATAAAGCTATCCAAGACAATTTTGATAGTCGGTGGGCTCATCAGTTCTTCATCTGTATTTGCCCAAGGCGTTGGTATTGGAACGTCATCTCCCAATTCTTCAGCACTTTTGGATTTGGACGCATCTTCTTTGGCCAGTAATAATAAAAAAGGAGTTCTCTTGCCAAGAGTAGCTTTGAAAAGTAAAACCGATGTTGTTACTATTGCAAATCCAGCAGTTGGTTTGTTGGTCTACAACACGTCAGCTTCTGCCACAGATACGGCTATCCAGGCAGATACATTTTATTTCTGGAATGGGACCAGTTGGACAGATGTCTCCACAACCGAGACAATTAAGAAAAAATTATATGCCCAGGTTTTTATTGTGGCCAACAAGGGTAACTCCAGTATTGATAAAGACGGGTTTAATAATGGCGTCAATCAATTGGTTCCTTTTGACAATACTGCCTCAGACGCTATGGTTGTAGATGTTGGTAATAGGGTTTCCCTTAGCAATAGTAATTTTAAAATATTATCCAACGGAACTTACGAAATTACCGGCTATGTAGGCTATAACCCATGGGTCGAAATCAATTGCTCGACGTATCAAACCGAGGCTAATTGTACCGCTTCTTTAGATTTTATCTTACAAAGGTCTGTCGATAAAGGGGTTACATGGAGCCAGATTGCAAAATCCAGTACAATTTGGGGGGGGTAGGAACTGGCGACCGTAACAGGTCAGTTATCGTTGCCCCATTTGTTGTAACGCTTAATGAGAATGATCTTATCAGGGGAGTAGTTGGGAAAGGTTCGGCAACCAATCATGGGGCTAAAGGTAATCTGACTATCGAGGCTGGGACAGGATTGTCTTACTCAAGGTTGTTGAGGTTTCAAAAACTTAATTAATCAAACGCTATTTAATTTAATTGTTATCATAATGAGATTACTAAATCTTTTCACGATATTATTTTCCCTATCCGCTTTTTCACAAGTGGGTGTTGGTACAACTACGCCTAATGCATCTGCATTACTGGATATGTCATCGGCCAGCAAAGGGTTTTTGCTGCCAAGGCTTAATCTGACTGGTATCAATGATAATGCAACTGTTAAAAATCCAGCAAATGGTCTTCTGGTCTTCAATCTGGCTGCTGCTGGTTCCGGTTCTAATGCTGTTGCTGCCAATTCGTTGTATTTTCGGCAGAACTCGGTTTGGCAAAAGTTTACTTCCGATGCCGAAGTTAATAATCTTGAATCATCCAATCAATATGCAATACGATCTGTAAATAATCAGGTAATGAGCAATGAGCAAGTGACGGGTATCAATGCAAGTACCACTTATGCGGTGCCTATATCCTGGTCTTCTGGTGAAGTGATCATTGATGATCCCAATGATATAGAATTGTTGTCTGATAATCTGACCTTCCGAATTAAAACGGCTGGTAATTATCGACTTTTAGCTAATTTCAGCTTTACTCCCAAGAGAAGTGTGACGGAAAATAACTCCAATTATTCTTATGTCAACTTCACTGTTTTGCAATCAAAAGATAACGGAATTACTTGGACACCTGTAATGGGCTCCGCGATGCCGTTTGACAATGGATCTACAGACCAATCCCAAACCATAATTATCCCTAGGACAATTCTTAGCTTTGGTCAAAATGATCAATTGAGAATCAGCATATCAAAACCCGGAAGTTCAACACCTATTTTTGGTTCTGGAGCAGGTATTGTTGGAAAAAACAGTGGAGATATCACCAAGCTTTTTAGGATTAGGAATATTAATTAATTCCTTCGTCCAGCAATGTATGGATATCGATAATGCCGTAATATTTTCCATGGTCAGTTACAATGAGCTGGCCAATGTTATATTGTTTCAGCATTTGCATAGCTTCTTTGGCTAAGCTGTTCTTATCGATGGTTTTTGGGTTTTTGCTAATGATATCCGCAGCTTTTACGTTTTTGATATCATCCGTATCCATCAGCATTCGTCGGATATCACCATCAGTAATCACGCCGATGATTTCATCGTTTTCCAAAACAACGGTAATCCCGTGTTTAGAGGCGCTTACCGAGATGATTACATCTTTGATTCCGGATTGCGGTGCAACCTGAGGTTTGTTTTGGGAAACAAATTGTTCCACTTTTGCAGTTAGATTTTTTCCAAGGCTTCCTCCCGGATGGAACTTTGCAAAATCAGTGTCTTTAAAACCTTTTAGTTCCATAAGGCAAACTGCTAATGCATCGCCAAGCGCCATTTGGACCGTTGTAGAACTGGTTGGAGCCAGTTTATTGGGGCAGGCTTCTTTCTCCACATGCGTATCCAGAACAATATCAGCCGCTTTGGCCAGTTTACTTTCGGGGTTGCCGGTCATACCGATGAGGGCTGCGGAATAATCTTTTAGAAAAGGCAGCAGGTTAACGATTTCAGGAGAATTCCCCGAGTACGAGATGCAAAGTACAACATCTTGTTTTTGGATAACGCCAAGATCTCCGTGAATGGCTTCTGCAGCGTGTAAAAACTGTGATGGCGTACCGGTGGAGTTGAGTGTGGCGACTATTTTATTGGCAACGTGGGCAGATTTTCCAATTCCTACAACAATCAATTTGCCTTTGGATTCATTGATTGTCAAAACGCTTTTTATAAATGAGTCGTTGAGCCTGTTGCGCAGGTTGGCAAGCTCGTTAATCTCGGTATCTATAGCGAGCTTGGCATTAGCCATTATTTCTTTTGGATCCAAAATCTGTGAAGCGTTTAATTATTTTTTTTAATAATATTTATTTTGTACCTTCACGGTAATAATTTACCCATAACCAATGAAGTTTTACGGCTTCATTTTTTTATCCCAAATATCAGGGTTTTTAAGGGGTATTGATTACCATTAATACATTGCAAATTTAGCAAACTATATTTAAGGATGGATATAAAAGACATCAACTTATCTGCAGAACTCAAAAAATATTTTGGATTTTCAAAATTCAAAGGACAGCAGGAACAGATTATCACAGACCTGCTTAGCGGCAAAGATGTATTTGTACTGATGCCCACCGGCGGCGGAAAATCATTGTGTTATCAGCTGCCTGCATTAATCTCCGAAGGAACGGCGATTGTTGTTTCCCCTTTAATTGCGTTGATGAAGAATCAGGTAGATGCTGTTAATGGCCTGTCGTCAGAAGAAGGTGTGGCGCATGTTCTCAATTCCTCTCTTAATAAGTCCCAGACCAAGCAGGTAATGGACGATATTACCAATGGTAAAACCAAACTGCTGTATGTGGCACCAGAATCTTTGATTAAAGAAGAATACCTTGAGTTTCTCCGCGCTGTCAAGATTTCTTTTGTAGCAATAGACGAGGCGCATTGTATCTCGGAATGGGGCCATGATTTTCGCCCAGAATACAGGAATCTAAAAGGCATTATTGACAGGATTGCCAAGGTTCCCGTGATTGCGCTAACAGCAACGGCAACCCCCAAAGTGCAAGATGATATCCAGAAAACCCTGGGCATGAATAATGCAGTAGTTTATAAAGAAAGCTTTAACAGAGCCAACCTGTTTTACGAAATTCGTCCTAAAGTAAATGTAGACAAAGAGATTGTAAAATTTATCAATCAACACAAAGGTAAATCCGGGATTGTTTATTGCCTGAGCCGAAGGAAAGTGGAAGAATTTGCACAGCTTTTACAGGTCAATGGGATCAACGCCTTACCTTATCACGCCGGTCTCGATCAGAAAACCAGGGTGGCCAACCAAGACAAATTCCTGATGGAAGAGGTAGATGTCATTGTGGCAACCATCGCTTTTGGGATGGGGATCGATAAACCGGATGTAAGATTTGTCATCCATTATGACATTCCGAAATCTTTGGAAAGTTATTACCAGGAAACAGGCCGTGCCGGAAGGGATGGCGGAGAAGGTTACTGCCTTGCTTTTTATGATCCCAAGGACATAGAAAAGCTGGAAAAATTCTTGGCGCAAAAACCTGTTTCTGAACGGGAAATCGGGCTTCAATTGCTGAATGAAGTGGTAGGCTATGCCGAGACATCCATGAGCAGGCGCCAGTATTTGCTTTATTATTTCGGGGAAAAATTTGATCCCGTTAACGGGGAAGGTGCTTTGATGTGCGATAATTCGCAGAATCCACCTAAGTTGGCAGATGCTACCGGGGATCTTAAACAAGTCCTTGAAATGATAAAATCATTAGGCGAAAAGTTCCGTACAAAAGATTTGATTTCAATAATTGTTGGGAAAGAATCTGCTGTTACCAAGTCTTATAAACTAGAGCAGTCTCAATTTTTTGGTTTTGGTAAATCAAAAACAGACAATTACTGGAAGTCCATCATTAGGCAAGCTACAGTTCAGGATTTCCTGAGAAAAGATATAGAAACTTATGGTGTCCTTAAAATTTCTGAAAAAGGCAATCAGCTGATATCAGGGCAATATAAAGATCCATTCTTTATCGCAGAAGACCGAGAGTATGACCTTTCTCAAATCAAGCAAAAATCAGATAACGAGCAGGTGCAGATTCAGGCTGGTGGCGGACTGGATCAGGTTTTGTTTGGTCAGTTAAAAGAACTCAGGAAAACCGTTGCCAAAAAATATGGTATCCCACCATACACGGTTTTTATGGATCCCAGTTTAGAGGATATGACGGTGCAATATCCGGTAACGGTAGAAGAGGTGGCCAAAATCTACGGTGTAGGAGAGGGCAAAGCCAGGAAATACGGCAAAGAATTTGCGGAATTTATCCAAAAATATGTAGATGATAATGGCATAGAGCGGACTCAGGATCTGGTGATGAAACAGGTAGCCAACAAGTCCAGTCATAAGGTTTTTATCATCCAGAATACGGATAAAAAAATCGATCTGGAAGATATTGCCAAGGCTAAACATTTGTCCATGAGTGATCTATTGTCGGAAATGGAAAGTATTGTTTATCAAGGTACCAAGTTGAATATCGATTACTACATCGATGAAAATTTTGATGAAGATGTGGTAGACGACTTCATGGATTTTATGAAAAACTCCGAGAGCGATAGTATGAAAACGCTGCTCACAGAGTATGGTGATGATCTGACTGATGATGAGGTACGGATTCTCAGGATCAAATTTATAAGCGATGTCGCTAATTAAAATAAAAAATGTCGGAATAAAGTTTCCGACATTTTTTTATGGAGTTGTGAGTGTTTACATTCTGTTCACCACATTAATTCCTAATAAAGAAAGGCATTTTTTGATGGTTTTACCACTCAGCTCAGACAACTGAAGCCGGAATTGCTTAGCCGATTCATCGTCCTGATTAAGTATAGGATTGTTTTGATAAAATGAGTTGTAAGCTTTAACCAATTCATAAACATAATTGGCAACCAATGCCGGGCTTAGGGATTCCGCAGCCTTACTTACAACATCTTTGTATTCGCTAAGGAGCATGATGAGGTCTTTCTCTCCGGGATTTGGAATATAATTGATGCTTTGTTTATCCGCCGCAAAATTAGCTTTTGACAATAATGACTGGATCCTCGCATAAGTGTATTGAATAAATGGTCCTGTATTACCGTTGAAATCGATACTTTCTGCCGGGTTAAACATCATTTTCTTCTTAGGATCCACCTTTAAGATGAAATATTTAAGCGCACCAAGGCCAACCGTTTCATAGGATTTTTCTTTTTCTTCGTGGCTCAAAGATTCCAGTTTGCCCAGTTCCTGAGATTTTTCCTTAGCAGTCTGGTACATCTCCTGGATCAGGTCATCGGCATCTACTACGGTACCTTCGCGGGATTTCATTTTCCCTTCCGGCAATTCTACCATCCCGTAAGATAAATGGTAGAGTTGGTCTGCCCATTGGTAACCCAGTTTTTTCAAAATTTTGAAAAGAACCTGAAAATGGTAATCCTGCTCATTCCCAACTGTGTAAATTAATTTTTGAATATCATTATCCTTAAAACGTTCTACCGCTGTCCCAAGATCCTGAGTCATATAAACCGATGTCCCATCAGAGCGCAACAGTAGTTTTTGATCCAAGCCTTCATCGGTAAGATCGCACCAAACAGAGCCGTCCTCTTTCTTGTAAAGCACGCCACTGTCCAGTCCTTTTTGTATAAGATCTTTGCCCAAGATGTAAGTATTACTCTCGTATTGTACCTGATCAAAATTGACTCCCAATCTGGCATAAGTCTGGTTAAAACCAGCATAAACCCATTCATTCATCATCTTCCAAAGTTTGCGAACTTCGGGGTCGTTTTGCTCCCATTTTAGGAGCATCTCCTGAGCCTGTATTATAGAAGGAGCCTGTTTCTTAGCGGTTTCTTCATTCACGCCGTCGGCCTCTTGTGCTTTGATTTCGGATTTGTATAATTTATCAAATTCCACATAGTAATTCCCAACCAGTTTGTCGCCTTTCAGACCTGTAGATTCAGGCGTGGCGCCATTTCCGAATTTTTCCCATGCCAGCATAGATTTGCAAATATGGATGCCACGGTCGTTGATAATCTGCGTTTTGATAACATGGTAACCGTCTGCTTTCAGGATTTCTGCCACCGAATAACCGAGGAGATTATTCCTGATGTGGCCCAGGTGAAGTGGTTTGTTGGTATTTGGTGAAGAATATTCCACCATTACCGTTTGATTTTTTGCCGTTACATGGTCAAAATCCTGTTGAATTTCAGATAACTGCGCTGCAAAAACCTGATCCTTGATTTTTAGGTTCAGGAAACCTTTTACCACATTATAACTGTCTATAAAATCAACCTGGTTTTGGATTTCGGTACCCAATTCGTTTCCGATGATGTCAGGGCTTTTCTTGGCCAGTTTGACCAGTGGGAAAATAACGATCGTAAAATCCCCTTCAAACTCCGTTTTATTTTTTTGGACATCCAGGTTTACATTCTCGATGCCGTAGAGTTGGGCGGTAATTTCCGTTATTTTAGATTGTATATGTTGTTTGATATTCATGTCAAATGTATGTGTTGCAAATTTAAAAATTAAAAATAGCTTTCCCGAAAAATCGATATAATATTCGGTATTATTTGGGCAGCTTAATCCGTCCTCCGTTCCCGCTATCCCAAAATGCCAACGCTTTCCCAACTGCATTTAGGGATGAGCTCCACTCAGGCCGGGCTGCGAGCTATTCTCTGTCTTCTCAGTTTCCGAATAACGATGCCTTGTTTTCTATAGCTTGGCGAAATCCAGCGCTTTCCTTTTGCTTAGCCTCAAAAATCTGATTACCAGGAGGATTGCAGAAATCGTTAAGCCAATTCCAAGAGCAATCCACATCCCAAAAGCACCCATTTTCAGCGTTACACATAGGAAAAACCCAACCGGAATAGTGAATACCCAATAGGCGACAAACGTAATGATGCTCGGTATTTTTACATCCTGAATCCCTCTAAGACAGCCCAAAGCGGTCACTTGAATACCGTCAGAAAGCTGGAAGAGTGCAGCAATAATCATTAGTTTAGAAGCTAATTCAATCACTAGTGTGTCACCTTCTTTGGTGAAAAAGTGAGGCAGGATATTTCTAAAAAGGATAAACATCAACCCGCAAAAACCCATGTAGATCAGCGTTAATTTAAAATTATTAATGCCTACTTTTCTAAGTCCTGTATAGTCGCCGGTTCCCATCCTATTGCCAATCATCACCGTAGAGGCGACAGAAAAACCGATGCACAAGTTGAAGGTGAAACTCGCCATAGAAAGGGCAATCTGGTGGGAAGCAATATCAGTAGAACTTATCATCCCACATATAAAAGCGGCAGCCGCAAATGCCGTTACTTCAAAAAACATCTGTAAGGCAGTTGGTAAGCCCAATTTGATCATTCTACTGAACATTTCCCTGCTGAAAGAAGCTATTTTAAGAGAAAATGCTTTGATATATTTCCTTGTTTTTGGCTCTTTTACCAGAACGTAGTAGAGGAAAACCACCATGAAAATCCGAGCCAAAAGTGTTGCCAGTGCAGAACCCTTCACCCCCATTGCAGGAAACCCAAATAGACCTTTTATAAAAACATAGTTTAGGATGATGTTGATGACATTGGCTATAATCGTTGCTTTCGTAACCCCAATGGTGAAAGACAAACCTTCAGAAACCTCACGCATGGTTTGGAATATCATAAACGGAATCATCGTAAAAGCCATGATGCTCAAAAAATTAATGGTATTCGGGATGATTTCTTTAGGTTGATCCATATGCCAAATCAGCGGCATAGCCAGCAAAAGGATGATCATCAGCAAAATGCCAATCCCAAGATTGATTATAAAACCGTGGCGGAAAACCGAATTGATGGTTTTGTGGTCCTGCTGAGCATTAGCTGATGAAACCAATGGTGGGATAGCAAAAGAAAACCCCAAAGCCAATACAAAAATTGAGAAAAACAAGGCATTTCCCAACGATACCGATGCCAAAGCCTGTGCACCCAGTAATTTTCCTACAATGATATTGTCAAACAGGTTAACAGAAACCTGACCGACTTGCGTCAGCATAACGGGTAATGCTAATTTGAGTGATTGATTTGTGTATTGTTTGTCGAGAAATTTCATTGCAAAATAAGTGTTTTAAAGAAAAAAATATTTTTTTACTACATTTTTTGTGTAAAAATGCAAAGGTACGGAAAACGTTTCAGACAACCATTGCAGATTAAAAATGAGGTACCAAGGAAAGTAATAGTCCATTGTGGGAGTGAGTCTTTTGTTTAAAATTATTATTTTTAGCCAGTTTTTAGAACAATGAATAATTTTGATTCAAACTCTCAAGTTGTAATTGTCGAAAATTTCGACGATTTGGTTACGCATCATTTTTCAGGTGAGAACAATGCAGTTTGCTGGCAAAGGAAATTAACGTCAAATTTTGAAGAGTTGGTTGCTAGACTAACTTTGGAAGAGGACATAACTGAAGTTTCTATGGATGACCTCCTTTCCCTTTCTTTATCGGAAAGTGGCAATAATGCAAGAGAAATTGTTATCAATGATTTTAAGTTACTTACAGATTTTGGTGCGTCACCTTCGCTCAATCTTTTAAAAAGTTATAAGCGCGACACAGAGTTTGATTTTATCTCCACCGATGTTTACTCTTACCACGTTGACCGTTCACCTTTGGCAACCGATACTTTTTTATGTACTTATTTTGGTGCATCGAGTGATATTATTGCTAATAAAGACAGTGTGCAAAAGATCAAAATACCAGAGATTCGGCAACAGTTACAGGAATCATATAATGGCTCCAAAGCTGATTTTGAACATTTTTTAAGCGAAAATTATTTTGATTTGCATTATCAGGCATTGCCCAGTGCGCAACCTACCAACCTGGGCAATGGGCATTTATGGAGATTGGCTGTGGATCATCCCAATCAGCAGGTATTGCCCTGCGTGCATAGGGCACCAATAGAAAATGAAGGACAACTACGGTTGCTATTAATTTGTTAACGTTTAAAGTAATTGCTTCGAAATTTCGTAATATAAAACCAAAGCCTTATGGCTTTGGTTTTCATATTGCAAGTGTAAAATGTTTACAACTATTTCTTAACAAAGTTAGTTACGTCATCAGCAGTTACAGGATCTGCACCTAAGATAATCAACCTTTCTACAACGTTTCTCAACTCACGGATATTACCGGTCCAGTCATACTGTTGCAGTGCTTTTAGCGATTGTTCATCAAATTTTTTCGGAGTGCTACCATTTTCATTAGCAATCTGCTGGGTAAAATATTGTACCAACAAAGGGATATCTTCTTTCCTGTCATTAAGTGATGGAACATTGATTTCGATTACCGATAATCGGTGAAACAAGTCTTCCCGGAATTTGCCTTCAGCAATTTCTTTAGTTAGATTTTTATTAGTTGCGGCAATCACTCGCACGTCAACTTTGATCTCTTTATCACTACCCACGGGAGAAACTTTGCTTTCCTGCAAAGCTCTAAGGACTTTGGCTTGTGCCACAAGACTCATGTCCCCAATTTCATCCAGAAATATGGTGCCGCCGTTGGCTTGTTCAAACTTCCCAGATTTATCCTTAATAGCACCTGTAAAAGATCCTTTCACGTGGCCGAAAAGTTCACTTTCTATCAATTCAGACGGGATTGCAGCACAGTTAACTTCTACCATTGGGCCGCGGCTTCTCTCGCTTTGGGAGTGGATGGCATGTGCCACCAGCTCTTTACCTGCACCGTTTGGTCCCGTAATCATAACGCGCGCTTCTGAAGGGGCAACTTTGTCAATGATATCCTGAATCCTTTTGAGTGCCGCAGATTCGCCAATCATCTGGTATTTTTTATTGACTTTTTTCTTAAGCTGCGTATTCTCGTGCTTTAGATTTTTATTGTCTTTTTGCAGATCACCTTTGTGTAATGCATTTTTTACACTGGTCATCAGCCTATTGATATCAATTGGTTTGGAGATGAAATCATAAGCCCCTTCTTTTAGGCAACTTACAGCGGTATCTATATCGGCATGGCCGGAGATCATCACAAATGTACTTTCGGGTTTTAGTTGCAGACTCTGTTTGAGGAGTTCTGTCCCGGATATTTTGGGCATTTTGATATCAGAAATTACCAGCGCAAAATCCTCTTTTTCAATAAATTTGAAACCCTCAAGGCCGTCTTCTGCAACCTCGAATTCGTATTCTGGTAATTCATCAGACAGGATACTGTGTAAAACACCAGATATCGCTTTTTCGTCTTCTACTATTAAGATTTTCTGCATAGATGCAAAGGTATGAATTTAACTTCGTAAAACTAAACAATTAATGTTCGGTATATAAAAATATTAAGAATAAACACGATTGTAAGTCTAAGAAAAACAATATAAAAGGAGAAGGCGGGAAACCGTCTTCTCCTTTGTGAAAAACTATTACTAACTTAAAAACTAATTGGTCGCTTTCCTTACTTCAGCTTTAACATCTTCTGCAGCATCTTTGGTTTTTTCCCAAGCATCAGATGCTGTATCTTTTGTGCTAGCCCAAGCTTTATCGGCAAAATCTTTGGTATCATCCCAAGCATCTGCTACATTAGCTTTCAGGTTTTCAAAAAAACCTTCTTTGGTTGGATTTTCATTTTTGCGCTTTTGTTCATCAATGTAATTTCTGGCTCTGTCAGCATATTCATTCACTTTATTTTTTGCATGGTCTGCAGCATTTTCTAAAGAATTCTCAGTTTTGTTAACTGCTTTTTCTGCATCGATGTATTTTTCGTCTTGTGTACTCATAATAATTTGTTTTTTGATTAATTAAAAAATTTGATTTGAATTTGATGATACAGTTTATCCAATTAAGATGCCGTTAAATCTTAACGAATGTTAATTAAATTATAAAAAAAAACAAAAGGCAACAATTTTAACAACTGCTGCCTTATTTTTTGAACTACATTATTTGATGATTCTCTCCAATACCCATTCTATCATCATCTTTTCTGAAGCATGGTGGTCACTTGCAAATTCGCCACGTCGTCTGTTGGCAATCACGCAGTTTACGGTGAGTGCTTTGTGTCCCAGTAATTTTGATAACCCATAGATGGCAGACGTTTCCATTTCAAAATTAGAAACGCCAAGGTCATTCAGAGTTTCTAGAAATTGATCATCCAAGGCTTTTAACCTCAGTTGGCGACCTTGTGGCGCATAGAATCCCGGGAAGGTGGCTGTGTTTCCTTTGTATTTGGCATCGGCATAATAACTGGCAATGTCCTCTGCATAATTAGAAAAATACAGCATCGGCTTAATTTTCTCGTAAGGGAATTTGGCAAGGAAATTCTTACTGAATTCATTCTCGAATGCATAGTCCTGATAAAAATGGAGAAGCCCATCCAGGCCAACCACATTTTCCGTCACTAGCATATTGTTAACCTCGATATCTGGGTTTACACTGCCGCAGGTTCCCAAGCGGAAAAGCTCCAGAGCCTTATGGCCTTTTTTGAATTCCTTGGCCTTCAGGTCGATATTCACCAGGGCATCCAGCTCATTCATCACAATATCGATATTCTCTGTCCCAATGCCTGTAGACATTACTGTGATCCTCTCGCCACGCAGCGTCCCCGTATGCGTATAGAACTCCCTTTTGTTTTTTTTGACTTCAATCTTGTCAAAAAATTGGGAAACCTTGGGCACGCGGTCCGGATCGCCCACCAGGATTACCTTGTCTGCAAGGTCTTCTGGAAGGAGATTAAGGTGGTAAACGCTTCCGTCATCATTCAGTACCAGTTCAGAAGCTGCTAATTTGTTAATCATATTATTGTTGTAATTATTGAATTATTCTAAAATTAAAAAGGTTTTAAAGGTAATAAAATTCTTCAATAGCAAAAGACAAAGCCTCAAAAGCTTTTTTAATTTTTGGTTGATTTAGTTTAAAGAATTCGATATTTCATCAGCAACCCAATGCCCTGAGCTGAAACAGGCCTGCAGAAGGTAGCCGCCGGTAGGGGCTTCCCAGTCTGTCATTTCTCCGGCGCAATAGACGTTGGGGTAATCCCGCAGCGCCAGACTGTCGGTTAACGCAGAAAAAGACACACCTCCCGAAGTCGAAATAACTTCATTGATTGGCCGGAAAGCGAGTACCTCTATCGGGAAGTGTTTGATGGTTTCTGACAGGGTTCCGATATGGGTATAGCTTTCTTTGTTGAGTGTTTTTAGGAGGTTGAGTGCCGTGGTAGATAGTTTTAACTGCCGTTTCAACGCGTGGGCAATATTCTTTTTGCCCATAAGTGCTTCCCGGATTTCTGTTTCGGTAAGCTTGGGTTTCAGGTCTATGTAGATCGTTTGGGGGAACGGATGCGGTCTCATGAAACGGTTCAGGTAATAGATGGGGCTTCCTTCGATGCCGTATTTTGTAAAAACGATTTCCCCTGTTTTTTCGTTTCCATCAAAGGTCACTTTAATATTTTTCAGGTATTGCCCTTCTAACTGATGGAATTTAGGATCAGTATTGTAGCCGGAATTGGCCGCCTGCAAAGGGTTAATGTCTATGTTTTTTGATTTCAGAATTTCTAACCATTTTGCATCAGAACCTGTTTTTTTCCAGGATCCGCCACCCATTGAGAGGATCAATTTTGGATAATCAATTTTAATCTCATTGTCTTTATTTTTGAGGGTGACTGTTTTTTCATCAAAATCAACAAAAGTATGTTCGTAATGGATGATCACACCCAGCTGATCCAGGCGGTCTAGCCAGGCTCTAAGAACCTGAATAGGTTTAAAATTTTTGGTTGGGAAAACCTTGCCCGAGCTGCCGGTATAAGTGCTGATCCCCAAGTCAGAAAGCCAATCTACCACCTTTTGATTATCAAAACTACTCACGATCTTCCGGATCTGTGGTGCGTCGTATTTTTGGACAAATGTCTCCAGACCTTCGCTGTGCGTGAGGTTAAAACCACCATGGCCTGCTACCAGAAACTTTCTTCCCGCGGCTTTGTTCTGCTCATAGATTTCAACTTTGTGGCATCTCTCGGCAAGGGTCTGCGCCGCCATCAGCCCTGCGGGGCCGGCACCAATAATGATGATGGGGAGGTCTCCGCCATTGTGTAAATCATTCATCAGTTATCGATCATTAATTCTTAACCGCCTACACGTTTGGTTTTGTAGCCCAAGTCCTTTAGGATAGCCATAATTTTGTCCCGGTTGTCCCCCTGGATGATGATGACGCCGTCTTTCTCCGAGCCGCCAATTCCCAGGGTTGTTTTTATTTTTTTTGAGATCTGCTTCAGGCCTTCATCATCGCCTTCCCAGCCTTCTATCAGGGTAACAGGTTTGCCGTTTCTGCCTTTCTTTTCGAATTTGCAAACCAGAGGCTCTTTCTGTTTAAAAGCTTCTTTTGGCATTTCAAAATCCTGCTCTTCATGCTCCGGGAAAAGGTTTTTCAGTTGGTCTCTTAAGTCCATTTTTGATTTTTTAAAAAGGGTTTTAAAGGTAAGCATATTTGCTAAATTGAAAAAAGTAATTTGGGTAATTGATTATAATTTTTAAAATATAGTAATCATATTAAGAAACCTGATTACCAATTATAATACGATATTTATGGTGGTGCATCGAGAGAAATACTCTCAAAACCAACTCCAATAAAAATTTGTTGGGCTTTGGTTCTGTTTGATTTTTAAATAAAATAGAAGGCTCAAAAGCATTCACTAATAATATTATTGAAAAAATAATAATTTATACTCCCCTTTGATTAAATAAACATTATTAATTGGAGAAAAAATAAACATCAAAATTCCCTAGTCCTTTTTTCATTTTGTAAATTTGTAATAACAAAATTAAAATCGAAATGTCAAAAAAAGCAATTCTTGCAATATTAGACGGTTGGGGCTTGGGTCCTAATCCCGCAGTTTCCGCACTGGCTCAGGCCAATACGCCTTTTATAGATTATGCCCTTAAAACTTTTCCTCATACAACCTTGGAGGCCAGTGGCCTGGCAGTAGGTTTGCCGGCAGGGCAAATGGGGAATTCTGAAGTGGGACACATGAATCTGGGGGCTGGCCGCGTGGTTTACCAAAATCTTGTTAAGCTCAATATGGCGGTAGAAAACGGTAGCTTGGGAAGGGAAGCTGTGATTCAGTCCGCTTTTGAATATGCCAAGGCAAATAATAAAAAAGTGCATTTCATTGGGTTGGTTTCCAATGGTGGTGTGCATTCGCATATCAATCACCTAAAGGGTCTTCTGACGGCAGCGCATGAATTTGGTTTTACAGATAACGTTTTTGTGCATGCGTTTACAGATGGCAGGGATTGCGATCCGCATTCGGGAAAAAGGTTTATAGAAGATCTTATACATCATATGAATGCCACAACCGGTAAGCTGGCATCCCTTATTGGGCGCTACTATGCTATGGACCGTGATAAGCGCTGGGAACGTGTAAAACTGGCGTATGATGTGATGGTAAACGGCATTGGCAAAGAAACCAAAGATCCCGTGCAGGCTATTCAGGATTCTTATAATGAAGATGTTACCGATGAATTTATCAAGCCAATTGTTGTGGTACAAAACCACTTGCCGGTTGCCAAGATAGAGGATCAGGACGTTGTCATTTGTTTTAATTTCCGTACAGACAGGGGCCGCGAGATTACAGAAGTGCTGTCTCAGCAAGACCTGCCGGAGTATGGGATGAAAAAGCTGGACCTCTATTATGTTACATTAACCAATTATGATAAAACGTTCCAGAATGTGCGTGTGGTCTTTGATGAAAATGTATTGCAAAAAACAATGGGCGAGGTTTTGGAAGCTGCAGGCAAATCCCAGATCAGGATTGCTGAGACCGAAAAATACCCTCACGTTACATTTTTCTTCTCCGGTGGCCGCGAGGCAGAGTTTGTGCAGGAAAGAAGGTTGCTGTGCCCAAGTCCGAAAGATGTCCCAACCTATGACCTGAAACCGGAAATGTCTGCCTACGATATTACCAATGCCATCGTCCCAGAATTGGAAAACGAGTCTGCAGATTTTGTTTGCCTCAACTTTGCTAATACTGATATGGTAGGACATACTGGTGTTTTTTCGGCAGCGGTAAAAGCAGCGGAAACGGTAGATGCTTGCATCCAAAAGGTGGCAACCGCTGCTTATGAACATGGCTATGCTGTGTTTATTTTGGCAGATCATGGTAATTCTGATGTGATGATAAACCCAGACGGTACGCCTAATACGCAACACTCTACCAATCTGGTTCCGTTTATCGTGATGGATAAAGATCATACTTGGGATTTGAAACCCGGCAAGCTGGGTGACGTGGCACCTACCATCCTCAAAGTGATGGGCGTAGATATCCCTGAAGAGATGACGGGTGATGTGCTGGTAAGCTAAAACCAATACTAAATCAAATTAAAATGATAACAAGCCGGTTTTTTAACGGCTTGTGTCATATAAAAGTTAAAAATCATAAAATTATGCATTGAATAGTATTTAATGTTTAGTTTTGTGCTTTAAATCAAATTAATAGATGCACGAGAAACAATTGCAATTAGAAGTTATGAAAACTTTGGAGGAGAATATGCCTGAGTTCATCAGTTCTTATCTTACTCCGATAGAGAAAATATGGCAGCCCTCTGATTTTTTGCCCGACAGTTCCAGTGATAATTTTAAAGATGAGATCGAGGAACTTCAGACATTTGCCAGAGAGATGCCTTATGACCTTTTTGTAACCCTTATTGGCGATTGTATTACCGAAGAAGCATTACCCACATACGAATCCTGGTTGATGGATCTGGATGGCGTTAACCAAAAAGAAAATGTCGGCTGGACGCAATGGATAAGATCCTGGACTGCAGAAGAGAACCGCCATGGCGACCTTCTGGGGAAGTACCTGTATCTCTGTGGCCGCGTGAACATGCGCGAGATGGAGATTACCACGCACCATCTTATTAATGACGGTTTTGACATTGGTACCAGTTCAGACCCTTATAAGAATTTTGTTTACACCAGTTTTCAGGAGACAGCTACCAATATTTCGCACCGCAGGGTAGGGACGTTGGCTAAGCAGTCTGGTAATAAAAAACTGGCGCAGATGTGCGGAGTGATTGCTGCCGATGAAGCGCGCCATGCCAAAGCTTACAAAGATTTTGCATCAAGGATTTTTGATATGGATGCCAGCGGGATGATGCTTGCTTTTGAAGACATGATGCGCCGCAAAATCGTTATGCCGGCTCACTTACTGAGAGAATCCGGGCAGAAAGCCGGTGAACTTTGGGAACATTTTTCCGATGCGGCACAAAGGGCGATGGTTTATACCGCTCAGGATTATATCAATATCTTTAAAGACCTGATTGATGAATGGAAAATCGACAGTCTCAAAAACCTGAACGACAAAGCCGAAAGGGCAAGGGATTATGTTATGAAGCTGCCGGATAGGCTGCAAAGGATCTCGGACAGGATTGCCACGCCGCAACTGCCGTACAGTTTCAAATGGGTTAAAAGCTAAATGATTGCGCCACTAGGGCGCAATTTTTATTATGTCATTATTGATATGTTGAAGTGAGATAATTTGTATATTTGCATCTTCATTTTAGCGATAATACAGCCATGATAAAAAGTAACAAAAAACTTGCAATCGATTTTGACGGTACCGTAGTAGATGATGCATACCCGGGCATTGGAAAAGCAAAAACATTTGCGTTTGAAACGCTCAAAAAACTTCAGAGTGAGGGCTACCGCCTGATACTATGGACTTACAGGCATGGCAAGACTCTGGAAGAGGCCATCGAGTTTTGTAGAAAAAACGGGGTAGAGTTTTATGCCGTTAATTCTAGTTTTGAAGGCGAGATTTTTGATTCTGAGACACAATCCAGAAAGATTGATGCCGATCTTTTTATAGATGACCGTAATTTGGGTGGCTTTCCCGGCTGGGGAGAGATCTATCAGATCATCACCGAAAGAATAGAGTTTCAGGTGGCTGGCGGAGAGGTTCATGCCTACTCCAAAATGAAAAAGGAAAAGAAAAAAGGTCTATTCTGGTAAAGTTTTAGACTTACAGATAATTGAGCGCTGGATAAAAGATATCCAAATCTGTCATCTACTATCTTTCAATCAATATTTCAAAAAAAATGATTCAGTTAAAAACAATAGAAGAGCTTCGCTTAATGAAGCAAAGTGCAAGATTGGTATCACAAACCTTGGGGATGCTCGCCAAAGAGATCAAACCAGGTGTTACAACACTATATTTGGATAAACTGGCACATGATTTTATCAAAGATCATGGTGCTGAGCCAGCATTCTTAGGCTACGGCGGTTTTCCGGCTTCACTTTGTATTTCTCCAAACGAGCAAGTGGTTCATGGTATTCCCAATGCTGCACCTGTGGAAGAGGGTACGATTCTTTCTGTAGACTGTGGTGTGGACTGGAAAGGGTTTGTGGGCGACCATGCTTACACGTTCGAAGTGGGTGAAGTTGCCCCAGAAGTCAAAAAACTTTTGAAAGTGACCAAAGAATCTTTGTACAAAGGTATTGAGCAGTGCGTGCGTGGTAAGCGCGTTGGCGATATTTCTTACGCTATCCAAAGCTATTGTGAAAAAGAAGGTTATGGCGTGGTGCGTGAGCTTGTTGGTCATGGTGTAGGACGTGTAATGCACGAAGATCCTCAGGTTCCCAACTATGGCAGAAGCGGAAGCGGTAAAGTCTTGAAAGACGGTATTGCCCTGGCGATAGAGCCAATGATTAACTTGGGAACAGAGAAAGTAAAATTCCATAGGGATGGCTGGACGGTGACTACCGCAGATAACAAGCCTTCTGCACACTTTGAGCATGACGTGTGCATCATTGCTGGGAAACCCGTTCTCTTGTCCACTTACCAATATATCTACGATGCATTGGGAATTGAGTCTGATGAGGAAAAAGCTTTTCAGATTGATTTTTAATCAGATTAATCTTTCCGTAAAACCTTGAAAAAACTCGCCAAATTTCTTTTAAACAGCATTCCGAGGCCTGCACTTATCCAACTAAGTATCCTGGCAAGGCCTGTTATTTATCAGATTTTTAGAGGCAATAATTTTTATGACCCCATTGATGAAAGGTCATACCGTAAGTTTTTGCCTTATGGATACGGTAAGCAGCGCGCCAACGCTTTATCACCGGGGACATTGTCTTTGGAGAGGCACAGGCAAATGTGGTTGTACCTTCAAAATGAAACCAAGTTTTTTACGGATAACTTAAAGGTTTTGCACATTGCGCCGGAGCAGGAATTTCTGCGTCGGTTCAAGAAAATGCCCAACCTTGATTATACTTCGGCCGATCTTTTTTCACCAATCGTGGATGTGAAGGCGGATATTCTGGATCTACCTTTTGCGGATAATAGTTTTGACGTTATCATCTGTAACCACGTTTTGGAACATATAGTGGATGACCGAAAGGCAATGTCGGAATTGTATCGTGTGATGAGGCCTGGTGGTTGGGGAATTCTACAGGTTCCCATGAAAAATTCTCTGGCACATACTTATGAAGATTTCAGCATTACAGATCCCAAAGAGCGGCAAAAGCATTTTGGGCAATATGATCATGTCCGCTGGTATGGCATGGATTATTTTGACCGCCTGCAAAGTGTTGGGTTTGATGTAGAAATCAATTATTACTCACAAAAATTTACTGAGGCCGAATCCAGTAAATTTGGATTAAACAGAAGTGAGATCTTACCGGTGGTTCGTAAGAGTTAACATTAATTTCTTTATATTCAGTCAAACATTTGTTTGATTTACATGTTAATTTTTCTTTAAAATTAATTTTTAAGGTATTGGATATCAATAATAATAGTTTTTGTTGATTATATTTGATAGATTTTATAAGTAAAGACATAACATCCGTTTTATAATTAATCAATAAATTTGAACGTTTGTTTGAAATATACATCTTAAAAATAGTATCTATGAGGAATACCGCGCTTAGTTTTTTTGTTGTTTTAAGTCTCTTAACTGCCTGTTCCAAGTCAGAAAAGAAAGATAACACTAAAGAATTGCCGCCCCAACCATACCAATATATTGTTGCAAATAGTGGCCCAGCAGAAAATCTTACGCAATACCCAGCCCGGCTTGAAGGTGTAGAAAATGTAGAAATCCGGCCAAAAATTGATGGTTTTGTAGAGAAGATCTATGTGGATGAAGGCAGCCAGGTTAAAAAAGGACAATTGCTATTCTTGATAAGAAATCCTCAGTATGAACAGTCTGTACTGGCAGCTCAGGCAGCGGTTAACAGTGCCAAGGCTCAGGTGGCAACATCACAGATGCAGGTGACAAAAACCAAACCTCTTGTAGATAAAAAAATTATCTCCGCTTACGAGTTGCAGGCGGCAGAGTTAGCTCTTAAATCGTCTAAAGCTGCCTTGGCAGAGACTCAGGCGCAGTTGAGTAATGCTCAGGTCAACCAAGGATATACTAGGTTATACAGCCCTGTAAGCGGTGTTGTGGGAACGCTGCCTTATAAAGCCGGTAGCTACATTAGTAGTTCTACAGCTCAAGCGTTGACCACTGTCTCTAATATTTCCAGCATCTATGCTTATTTCTCTATTAATGAAAAACAGCAGCTGGAGTTTTTCAAACATTCTCCCGGAGCCACTATTCAGGATAAAATTAAAAACTCACCTCTTGTAGATCTGGTGTTATCTGATGGCAGCAAATATGATCAAAAGGGCAAAATAGAATCTATTAGCGGACTTGTAGACCCTAATACGGGCTCTTTTTCTATGAGAGCTACATTTGCCAACCCGCAGGGGCTTCTGAGAAGCGGTTACAGTGCCACCATTCAGTTACCGAATAATCTGGAAAATGTGATTATCATTCCACAGGCAGCAACTTATGAGCTTCAGGGCAAAGTATTTGTTTACCTGATTGGTAACAATAATAAAGTCAAATCAACCGAAATTAAAGTTGAGGATTTGCCGGATGGTTTAACCTACGCTGTAACTTCTGGCCTTAAAAAAGGAGACAAAATTGTGGTAGAAGGCATAGGACTTCTCAAAGATGATACACAGGTAGTTCCGAAAGAAACCAGTTTACAGAGCGTGCTCAACAAAAAATAATCTTAGCCTTATTTATTAATATTTAGAGGAATTAAAACGTTGTTTGATGGGTTTTTAATCTTCTTTAAACTATTGGATATATGTTTAAAAAATTTATAGAACGTCCCGTTTTATCCACGGTTATTTCTATCATTATCGTTATTCTCGGTGTTTTGGGAATCGTTACATTGCCTGTTTCTCAGTATCCGGATATTGCGCCACCAACAGTGGTCGTTAATGCCAGTTATATGGGGGCTAATGCAGACGTGATTCTCAAAAGTGTGATTGTACCACTGGAAGAGCAGATAAACGGGGTAGAAGGTATGACCTATATGACATCCACTGCTACCAATGATGGTACCGGTTCGGTGACGGTTTATTTCAAGCAAGGCGTCAATCCGGATATTGCTGCTGTAAACGTTCAGAACAGGGTATCGAGAGCAAATTCGCTACTACCGAAAGAAGTAACGCAGGCGGGTGTTACTGTGACCAAGAGACAAAGTTCCAATGTATTGATCTTTTCTTTATACAGCCAGAATCCTGCTTATGACATGACATTTTTGCAGAATTATGCCAACATCAATATTGTACCACAAATTAAGCGTGTAACCGGGGTGGGTGATGTTACCGTATTTGGAGCAAAGGACTATTCCATCAGGATTTGGCTAGATCCCAACAAAATGGCCAGCTATGGTCTTGTACCTTCGGATATCAGCAGTGTTTTAGCAGAACAGAATATAGAAGCCGCCCCCGGAAGTCTTGGTGACGAAAGTAGCCAGAGTTTTCGTTATACCCTCAAGTATAAAGGAAGGCTGACACAAATTCCGGAGTTTGATAATATTGTTCTGAAGGCAACGGAAAATGGACAAATCCTTAAACTAAAAGATGTTGCAAGAGTAGAGTTGGGCGCCCAGGATTATACGGGCAGTAGTGCTACCGACGGTTATCCGGCGATAGGGATGGCGGTCGCTCAGACGGCTGGATCCAATGCCCAAGATGTTATTAATCAATCTATTGCTGTACTGGATAAAGCACAAGCCTCTTTCCCAAAGGGTATCAAATATGAAGCACTCGTTAATGCCAATGATTTTTTGGATGCATCTATAGAAAAGGTGATTCATACCCTTTTTGAAGCATTTATATTGGTTTTTATCGTGGTGTTCCTATTCCTGCAGGACTGGCGGTCTACGCTTATACCGGCCATATCGGTTCCGGTAGCTATTGTGGGTACATTCTTTTTTCTGGATATATTTGGTTTTACCATCAATCTCTTAACCCTGTTTGCATTAATCTTGGCTGTTGGTATTGTGGTGGATGACGCGATTGTGGTGGTTGAAGCGGTTCACAGTAAATTGGAACAAGGTGAAAAGTCACCACTCAGAGCCAGTATCAGTGCTATGGACGAGATTAGTGGTGCAATTATCAGTATAACGTTGGTGATGGCGGCGGTTTTTATCCCGGTAAGTTTTATATCAGGATCTGCGGGTGTTTTCTACAAGCAGTTTGGTCTTACTCTGGCTATCTCTATCGTATTGTCAGCGGTTAATGCTTTAACACTAAGCCCCGCCTTGTGTGCCATCTTTTTAAAACCACATTCACACGAGGATAAGAAAAAGAACTTTTTACAGCGTTTCTTTGATAATTTCAATACCGTTTTTGATGTATTTGTGGCAAGGTATTCGCGAGGCATTCTTTTTCTGCTCAGAAAGAAATGGATGGCTTTTGCAGGACTCGCCGTGTTTGCGACAATTTTTGTTTGGCTAATGAATACAACACCTAAATCTTTTGTACCCAGTGAAGATATGGGCGGAATTTTTATGGATATTTCCTTGCCGATTGGTTCTAATGAAAACCGAACCAAAGAAGTCATGGCCAAAGTTGAAAACATTGTAAAAAAGCAACCCGAAGTGTTGCATATTTTCAAAGTATCGGGTAGAGGGATGATCAGCGGAACAGGTTCCAACAATGGGATGTTGATTGTAAAACTAAAAGATTGGAAAGACCGTACAGCAAAAGGCTCGGATTTACAATCATTTGTTGCCAGAATGTATAAGGAAACAGCCGGTATCAAGGATGCTAAAATGACTTTCTTTGGTCGCCCAACTCTTCAAGGTTTTGGTAATGCGGCAGGTTTTGAAATGCAGGTACAGGATCAGAAGGGGGGAAGTATCTCAGATCTCAACAAGGTGACTAATGATTTTATTGATAAAATGAATCAGCAACCCGAGATTCAGAAAACTTTTACATCCTTTAATCCCAATTATCCTCAATATATGATTGATATTGACGTGCCTACAGCCAAGGCAGCAGGATTTTCAGTGTCGGATCTTTTAAGTACAATGCAAGGTTATTATGGTGGAGTGTACTCATCCAATATCAATTTGTTTGGTAAACAATATAGGGTTATTTATCAGGCACCTTTTCAGGATAGAGAAAATCTTGAAAGTTTTAATATGATTAAGGTCCGTAATTCCAAAGGTGAGATGGCACCGCTTAGCCGTTTTATTACCGCAAAAAAAGTGTACGGGCCACAAACTGTTGGCAGATTTAACTTATTTACAGCTATTTCTCTGAATGGTACTCCCAACCCGGGATTCTCTTCTGGGGATGCAATCAGTACAGTAGAGAGGGTTGCCAAACAAACATTACCACAAGGTTATGGCTACGAGTTTTCCGGCCTTACAAGAGAAGAAGTAACTGCAGGAAGCCAGACAGTTTATATATTTATACTGTGTTGTGTATTTGTCTATTTTCTATTGGCAGCGCAGTATGAGAGCTACCTTTTACCCTTTGCTGTGATGTTGTCTTTACCGGTTGGTTTGGCTGGTGTAATGATGTTTAGCAGTTGGATTGGTGGCTCAAATAATATTTATACCCAGATCTCTCTTATTATGTTGATTGGGTTACTAGCCAAAAATGCCATCCTTATTGTAGAATTTGCCTTGGATGCTAGGAAAAAAGGCTACACCATTGCCCATGCTGCGATTAGTGGTGCCAAGCAGAGGATTAGGCCAATTCTTATGACCTCTTTTGCATTCATATTTGGATTGATTCCATTGGCCATTTCTACCGGGGCAGGTGCTGTCGGTAACCAGTCAATTGGCATTGGTGCGATTGGAGGGATGTTGTTCGGGACTATTTTTGGTGTATTTTTTATTCCAATTCTGTTTGCGGTGTTTATGTATCTGCAGGAGAAAGTGAGTGGTAAAAAAGATCTGGATAAATACGAAGGTGAACTAAGCGAATAACCAAAAACAAGTTGTAATCAGATGAAAATTAGAATATCAAATTTAATCCTATTAGCAGGCGTTGCTGGTTTTTTTCATTCGTGTAAAGTCACCGAAACTTATCAGAATCCAAAAATAGAGCAGTCGCGTCAGAATCTTTTCCGGGAGAAAACCAGTTCAGACAGTCTTTCTGTTGCCAATGTGTCATGGAATCAAATTTTTACAGATAATAAACTTCAAAATATTATTCGTAAAACAATTGCCAATAATCTGGATCTTAAGGTGGCAGTGGCAAAAATTCAAGAAGCCGATGCTATTTTTAAGCAATCTAAACTTCAGAATCTTCCTAGCTTAGATGCCGTTGCGGGAATTAAGGAAACCAAAAATAGTTCTGCTGCGCAGGCAAACACATTTGTAATGCCGGATTTGCTAAATTACCAATTGGGAATTTCCACCGGTTGGGAAGTGGATATCTGGGGCAGGATTGCATCATTAAAACGTTCAGCTTATGCGGGATTTTTACAAACCGATGCCGCTAAAAGAGCCGTTCAGACACAACTTGTGGCGCAGGCTGCCAGCTTTTATTATCAATTGCTGTCGCTGGACAAACAGCTTGAAATTACAAAACAAACCATCGAGCTTAGGAAAAAAGATGTTGAAACTGTGCAGGCACTCATGACGGCGGCTTATCTTACAGGTGCCGATGTAGAGCAAAGCAAGGCCAACCTATATTCTGCACAGTTATCAGTCCCCGATTTGGAATTGCAGATTCAGCAAACCGAAAATGCCTTGAGTATCTTGATGAATGATAATCCACAGGCTGTGGAAAGAAACAGACTGGATGACCAACAGATTTATACCGACCTCAAAACCGGCGTGCCCACATCTCTGTTAAAAAACAGACCAGATGTTCAGGCGGCAGAATTAACCTTCCGTCAGGCATTTGAAAACAAAAATATGGCTTTGGCACAGGTTTATCCCACGTTTAGTATTACAGGGACTTTAGGCTTATCCTCCAGAACTTTGGAAAATTTCTTTACCAACTCCCTGTTTTATACAGTGGGCGGTACGCTTACACAAAATATTTTCCAAATGGGCAATAGGAAAACCCAGGTTAAAGTGATGGAGGCCCGTAAAATGCAGGCTTATTATACATTTGAGAAAACGTTACTCACGGCCGGATCCGAGGTTTCAAATGCTTTATTGTCTTATCAAAAAGCCAAAGAAAAAGAAGATACGCGACAATTACAGATACAATCTTTGGAAAAGGCTCTAGAATTTAATAAAGAATTGCTAACCTACTCGTCACATGTTAATTATGTCAATGTTTTAACATCGGAGCAATCCCTTCTAGCGGCAAAATTATCGGCAGTCAACGATAAGCTTCAGCAATTGAGAGCCGTCACCGAATTTTATAGAGCTTTGGGAGGTGGCCAGTTCTAGTTAAAATAATATCTCAATTATTTTTTTGGAGCTATTCCCGCTATCCACTGTATCTTTTTTGCTGCCTTGGCTTTTTCCATGCCGCAAAAAAGGATGCCGTTTCTATCGGGGCTATGGGTTTTGCCCTTCGTTAAAACTTAACAGCAAATTGTACCTATCTTTGTAAAATATTAGAAACGTACAATCAGAGATTAATTATGAAAGATCTAATGGGGCAGGCGATTTGGGATTTTTATCATCAAAAAAATTCCGCAGACCTGCAGACAGAAACATCCATATCAGAGCTGGATGAATTACCGGTAAAATACCTCTTTCGCGATTTCGCCTCGATGAATAAAATCGAACAAAAAGCCTTGAAACTGTCTTCAGGAAAGGTTTTGGATGTGGGGGCAGGAGCCGGTTCTCATGCCTTGTATCTTCAGGATGAACTGAAATTGGATGTTACTGCCATTGATATTTCCCCAAAAGCAATAGAAATTTGTAAAGAACGCGGTGTCAGAAAAGCTTATTCAGACAATCTGCTGCAATTTTCGGCGGAAACATTCGATACGATTCTTTTGTTGATGAATGGAACTGGGATTTTTCAAAGCCTGAATGTGATTGATATTTATCTTCAGAAATTAAACAGTTTACTCAATAAAGATGGCCAAATCTTGATTGATAGTACAGATATTTTATATATGTTTGATACCGATGAAGATGGTGGCGTTTTCATTCCGGCAGACGGCTATTATGGCGACCTGGATTACATCGTCCATTATAAAAACGAGTCGGAAGATCCTATTAAATGGCTGTATTTAGATTATAATACGCTGAAGAATGCCGCAGAACAGAACAACTTTAATATAGAAAAAGTCTTGCAGGATGAGGATTCTTACCTAGCAAAACTAACCAAAAAATAGTTTTATAAATAATTAAAAAAGATAGTAAATCCTTTAGAAAATATTTTAAGATTTATTCTCCAAGTGTAATTTTCATTAAATGTAACGGTCGTACGCATTAAGCTAGAAATTTATTCAACTTTCATTAGCATTTTATTTATAGAGCAAAATTTATCTAATATCCTGTAAATCTGCTCCTTTTTTGATATTTTTTGTTTAGAACTAATTATATATTAGAAACTTTTATTTCTTTAAGTCCAATTTATTTTAATGGTAAACTTAAAAAAATTGACTTTCTATTTCTTCAGGTGGAATTAGAAATATTTGGTAGAACCATGAATTCTTATGCCTTAAAGCTACGATCAACCATTTAAAAGCCTCCACTTTTTCACCATAAAATTTGCTTGTTTGCGTGACTAATGCTAACTTTTGGGTTCAGATAAAATAACGATGGGCAACAGCAATCAAAAAGAATACAATGGATTCATAACACTGAAAGGCGGCCGCGAGAATAATCTAAAAAATATCAATGTAAGTATCCCGCGGGATGCATTGGTTGTATTTACCGGCGTTTCCGGCTCTGGCAAATCCTCCCTGGCCTTTGGGACACTCTACGCAGAGGCGCAGCGCCGCTACCTGGAGTCGGTATCTCCATACGCCCGTCGCCTGTTTAATCAGATGCAGGTGCCGGATCTGGATGAGGTTACTGGCCTGCCACCCGCAATTGCCCTACAGCAGCAGCGTGGGGCTTTTAGCAGCCGGTCATCCGTAGGCAGCGTTACTACCATTTCCAACCTTCTCCGGATGCTCTATTCGCGTGCCGGGGATTATCCTCCTGGCCTGCCAACTGTGCATGCAGAGTTCTTTTCGCCCAACACCCCGGAGGGTGCCTGCCCCAGATGTCATGGCCTGGGGCGCATCTATGAAGTATCGGAAAAGCTTATGGTTCCCGATGACAGCCTCAGCATCCGGGAGCGTGCTGTAGCCTCCTGGCCCACGGCATGGCAGGGGCAAAACCTTAGAGACATCCTTATTTCCATGGGTTATAATGTGGACATCCCGTGGCGAGACCTACCCAAAAAGCAGCGCGACTTTATCCTTTATACCAATGAGCAACCTGTGATGCCTGTCTATCCCAGGCTGTCTCCGCAGGAAGTAAAACAAGCCATCGAAGAAAAACGCAAACCGTCCTACATGGGGACTTTTACAGGAGCCAAACGCTATATCATGCAGACTTTTGCCAATAGCCAGAGCCAGCTGATGAAAAACCGCGTCAGCCGGTTTATGATAAGCACTGTTTGCCCTACGTGCCACGGCAAAAGGCTGAGGAAGGATGCCCTGGCTGTTACCTATCACAGGATGGATATTACAGAACTGTCCGCCCTGCCTGTCGAAGATCTTTATGAGCTGTTCCGCAAGGATGCAGGCGGAAACCCTACGGGTAAAAACAACCAATCACCGGAGCGTGTGGTGGTAAAACAGCGTATAGCAGCCGACCTTGCATCCCGGATGCAGATTATTATAGACCTGGGACTCGGCTATCTAAGCCTTGGCAGGAGTACACCCTCGCTCTCTCCCGGCGAACTGCAACGGCTGCGGCTGGCAACACAGATTAGGTCTAACCTTTTTGGTGTGGTTTATGTGCTGGATGAGCCTTCTGCTGGCCTACACCCAGCCGATACCCACGAACTGCTAAAAGCACTGGACCAGCTGAAGGAAGGCGGCAACTCTATCCTGGTAGTAGAGCATGAGACAGACGTTATCCGCCATGCCGACTGGATTGTAGATGTAGGGCCGGGGGCTGGCCAGCATGGTGGTGAAATACTATACAGCGGTAATGCAGAAGGCCTGCAGGATGTTACCAATTCTGTTACGCGGCAATACCTTTATGATAAGCCCCATACCCTTAACAATAAGCCCCGCACCCCGGAAGGCTGGCTAAAGCTGGAGCATGTTTCCCATAATAACCTGAATGATATTAATGTTGATTTCCCTCTGGGGGTATTAACCAGCGTTACCGGCGTATCGGGCTCGGGTAAAAGCAGCTTGGTGAGCCAGGCATTGGTTAATTTATTAAATGACAGGATGAATGCCACAGCAGACGAAGAAGATAATGAAACCGACAGCCTGCTGCTTGCCGAGAATGAGCAAAAACCTGTTACCGGGACAGTGACCGCAGGCAGGGACCTGATCCGCAGGCTGGTACCGATAGACCAAAAACCAATAGGCCGCACACCACGCTCTAACCTGGCAACTTACAGTGGCATATTCGACGGGATCAGGAAAATATTCGCGGCCACTCCCCAAGCCCGCCAACAGCATTACGACGCCGGCTGGTTCTCATTTAATGTGGCCAAAGGCCGTTGCCCGCGCTGTAAAGGGGAAGGCATGGTGATGGTAGAGCTCCTGTTCCTGCCCAGTGTCTATACGCCCTGCCCGGAGTGCCATGGCAGCAGGTACAGCCAACAGGTTTTGCAGGTTAAATACAAGGATAAGAATATTGCCGACGTACTGGGCTTAACTGTAGAAGAGGCTCTGGCTTTTTTTCAGGATGAGCCAGTTATTTCGCGGGGTCTTCAGGTAGCATCTGATCTGGGGTTGGGCTACCTTAAACTGGGGCAACCCGCAACGGAACTCTCCGGCGGCGAGGCACAACGCATCAAGCTGGTAACCGAACTGCAAAAAACACAGCACAAAGGAACATTATACGTTTTGGATGAGCCAACCACCGGCCTGCACCCTGCAGATACAGACCGCCTGTTGCAGCAACTTAGGAACTTGGCACAGGCGGGGAGCACCGTCATTGTGGTGGAGCATGACCTGCAGATTATAGCACAAAGTGACTGGATTATAGAGATAGGACCCGGTGCGGGAAGGCATGGCGGCAAAGTGGTGGCGGCCTGCACCCCGGCAGATTTTGTTAATCAGCAAAATAGTGTGACGGCACCTTACCTTCGGGAATATATTAAGGGATAAAATCTGTGGGTTTTATCCGCCGGAGTAATACCTGATATGATGGATTTCTTGTTCTGCATCAGCGTTTGACCGGTTTATGACGCAATGGTTTTAAGCTGGTTTTCTATTTTATGATTTTTTATTATTTTTAAAACAGAGATAAACTTAAAAAACGTATGAATACAGGAAACACATTTTACAATAGAGAGCATCATGGTGATTTTGAGTTGATTTCGCTGGGCGAATTCAAACTGAGCGAAGGTGGAATCATCCCGGATCTGCAACTGGCAGTAAGAACCCGCGGCACGCTGAATGCCGATAAATCCAATGCTATATTAATCCCCACATGGTATAGTGGTACTACAAAAATATGGGAAGATGTTTACATTGGTGAAGGCCGTGCCTTGGATTCGGCAAAGTATTTTATCATTCTTGTCAACCAGATTGGCAACGGTCTTTCTACATCGGCAAACAATGCGCCGAAACCCATCCATGCCGGTCATTTCCCAAAAGTTAGGATAGAAGATGATGTTAAGGCACAATACCAGCTTTTGACGCAACATTTTGGGATACAGCAATTGGAGCTGGTTGTGGGTGGTTCTATGGGCGCACAGCAAACCTATGAGTGGATCGTCCGCTTTCCTGATTTTATGAGAAAAGCAGCACCTATTGCCGGCTACGCCAAAAACAGTGAACACGATTTCATCTTTACACAGACGCTGATTGACACCATTTCGTCAGATCCTAATTTTAAAGATGGCTTCTATACAGACCAAGCGGCTATGGTACCTGCTCTTAAACGCCAGGGTAATATTTGGAATGTGATGGGTTTTTCTCCAGAAATGTTCCGCCAAAAAGCTTATAAAGCATTAGGTTTTGACACGGCTGAGGCTTTTACAAAGGGCTTTACCGAAGAATATTTTGCCGTGATGGATCCCAATGTACTGCAAACCTGTGCCTGGAAATGGCAGCGTGGCGACGTAAGCAGAAACACCGGTGGCGATTTGGCTGCCGCACTAGGCCGCGTAAAAGCTAAAGTATTTGTGATGCCAATTGACCACGACATGTTTTTTATACAAAATGACTGTCAACTAGAGCAGGAACTGATCCCGAACAGTGAGTTGCGCCCGCTTAAGAGCATTTGGGGACATCTGGCTTTATTTGGCATGGATAAAGATTATTTGGAGGAGGTAGATCGCCACCTGCGCGATTTGTTAAACCTTTAGATTTTAGTCAAGGCAGAGTCTTTGTGGGCGGCTATATGGTTAGATTTATCACTTTTAATTTCATATTGAGGCTCTGTTTCGGTGGCGTGATGGGTGTAACCTTTGTAATTGAAATTGGTTGTATGTATTTTTATAATCGTTCCCGAAACATGTCCTGCCTCTGAGTTCCAACTGACTTTATCGCCAATTTTAAATTTTGTTTTCATTGTTCTGGTTAATTAATAATTATAAAAGATCATTATCCATTCCGTTTAGGGTTAATATATACTTATCAATGTAAAGTTGTTTCTCTTTTGATTTGTATTGCTGTATATAACGCGGGTGCTCCAGTATTTCGATTTGATCAAACAAATGAGCTTCATGGTTAAGCTTTTGGATAAAACCTGCATTTTTCTTGCCCAATACAAAAACTCTGGATGTATCCAGTCCCAGGTCGATATGTTTCTTTAAAGATTGAATCATGAAATCTTTAACCATGGCAAAGAGACTGTTGTCATCATAATAATTAGCGTTCACCCAACTGTTGTCTTTATTTTTTCTGATAATCGCCAGTGGAAAAGGAGAGTTGATATAGAATTTGCTGTAAAACTTTTTCGCACCGCCAAATGCCGCAATCATATCATAAATGAAAACAGAGGAAACTTCGTGGGTGTGGGCAGATTTCATTTCAATTCCGCAAACATCTTTCAGCCGTTTTGTGTCGGTAAAGGGAATGCCCGTTACACCTGCGCCGTGCCTGCTAGGGTTGATTCCTACAATGAATTTCCGTGGTTTCACATCATTATAATATTTGTGGTAAAACTGTTGCATCACATCCAGCGTTTCGGGATTGTCTAGGTAAGGATTGAGAACCCTAAAGCCATCCGGCAGTAATCCGGTATAATTTAAATTTTTGTTAAACTCAATCACTTTATCTCCAAATGTTGTCTGCATAATCCTTTTAGCTGTTTTTCTTTAACAAAATTAATACCTCGATTCTTGTGGCACAAACAAATTTTACACAATTAATAATCCCATCAAAAAGAAATATAAAATTCGTAAATTTGTGCATAAATCTAATTGTAAAAAGTTTAATCAGAAATTGGTGATCCAATGTCTTGTTTAATAAAATGAAAGTAATTATGAGTGAAAAGAAAGAAATGCTTTACGAAGGTAAGGCTAAACAGGTTTTTGCTACAGACAAGCCTGATGAAGTGGTGGTGCGTTACAAAGATGACGCAACCGCTTTCAATGCCCAAAAACGCGGGCAGTTTGACAGAAAAGGCGAACTGAACAACGCTATTTCTACATTAATCTTCGGTTATCTTGCAGAGAACGGTATTCCAACGCACTTTATTCAAAAATTGGATGACAGAGAGCAGCTGGTAAAAAAAGTAGACATTATTCCGTTGGAAATGGTGGTGCGTAATTACGCCGCAGGAAGTATGGCTCAGAGGTTGGGCGTGGAAGAAGGTACCAAATCTCCGGTAACGATCTTTGACATCTGCTACAAAAAAGACGAATTGGGAGATCCATTAATTAATGATTATCAGGCGGTTTTTTTAGGTGCTGCAAGCTTTGATGAGCTGAAGGAAATGTATGCCTTGACCGATAAAATTAATCAACTGCTTATATCATTATTTGACAAAATGAACGTAATCCTTGTTGATTTCAAAATAGAATTGGGAAAAACATCGGATGGTAAAATTGTTTTGGCAGACGAAATTTCTCCTGATACTTGCAGGCTTTGGGATAAGGACACAATGAAAAAACTTGACAAGGACAGGTTCCGAAGAGATTTGGGAGAAATCACCGAAGCTTATGTCGAGATTTATAACAGATTACGAACAGCTTTAGAAAAATAAAATCCGAGAAACAGTAGAATGGATTTAGAATTTCAACAATATAGCACATTACCAAAATACGCTTTCCAGAACAGATATCAGGATTTTGAAGACAGCAAGCACCTTTCCAAAGAAGAATTAGGAAATTACCCTTTTGATAAAATGGAAGAGGAGTGTGGCGTTTTTGGATTGCATTCTGATGAAAAACAGGATACGTTTTCCCTTTCACAATTTGGTCTTTTTGCCTTACAGCACCGCGGTCAGGAGGCTTGCGGTATAGCAGTGGGTAACAAGGGAAAGATATTTTCTGTGAAAGATGAGGGTTTGGTTTTGGATGTTTTTAAAACGATTGGGGAGCCCGAGCAGTTTATGGGAAGTTCTGTCATCGGCCATACACGTTATACAACTGCAGGAGATAAAAAGAAATATAATTTTCAACCGTTTTTTGCCAAGAATGAGTATGACCAGATCATCCTATCCATTGCGCACAACGGGAATCTTACCAACGCCAAGCAACTCAGGAAAGAGTTGGAGGACGAAGGTGTGGTATTTCGCGCAACTTCGGATACCGAGGTTATTTTAAGACTGATTCAGAAAAATCTGGATCTTGGTCTGCGAGGCGCTATTAAAGCAACGATGGAGAAGATAGAAGGTGCTTATTCGGTGGTTGGGATCACCAGAAACAAGTTTTTCGCTTTCCGAGATTTTAACGGAATCAGGCCTTTGGTTTTGGGAGCTATTGACGAGAATACTTTTGTGGTCGCTTCGGAAACCTGCGCATTAGATGGGATTGGCGCACAATACGTGAGGGATATTTTACCTGGCGAAATTGTTTATACCAGCGATAATGAAGAAGGTTTGCAATCTTACCTTGTAAAAGAAGATTGTGTGAATAAAATTTGTGCATTTGAGTACATCTATTTTGCAAGACCGGACTCCACATTGGAGGGTATTAACGTGCACGAAGTTCGTGAAAAATCGGGGATGAAAATCTGGGAACAAGCACCTGTGGAAGCGGATATTGTTATCGGCGTTCCGGACTCGGGCGTTCCTGCGGCTATCGGTTTTTCCAAAGCATCAGGCATACCTTTTCGCCCAGTTTTGATCAAAAACAGATATATTGGAAGGTCATTTATTATCCCGTCTCAGGAGATGAGGGAACATTTTGTAAACCTTAAACTCAATCCTATTATTTCTGAAATGAAGGATAAAAGAGTGGTTATTATAGATGATTCAATTGTACGCGGAACGACATCCAAACGACTGGTTAAGATTCTTAAAAATGCTGGAGTTAAGGAGATACACTTTAGGAGTGTTTCCCCACCAATTGTTGCACCTTGCTTTTTAGGTATCGATACACCTACCAAGGATGACCTCATCTCTGCCAACATGTCCAAAGAAGAATTAAGGAAATATCTGGATGTTGACAGTCTTGAGTTTTTGACCGTTGACAACTTAATTAACATACTGGGCTCACCAAACCATTGCTTTGGTTGCTTTACAGAGAAGTATCCGGTTGCCAATCCAGAAATGGTGGATCTGTTCGAGTAAATTGGATTTCACAGCAATAAATTTCAGTGCGCCAAGACATAGTTAGTTTGGCGCATTTGTTTTATCTAACTAATTGATTCCACAAAAAAACCCCAACCGAAGTTGGGGTAAAAACTAATAACCATGAAAACTCAAATTAAACATGAGAATCAATAGTATTGAAACAAATACTGTGCCAATAAATCGACTCTTTTGAAAAGAATTTCCGTTGACAAAATTAAGGAAAAAATATTGTAAATTTGCAGTTCTAAAAAATAAATTTAAAATGTCAGGAAAAATCACATTTACCATGATTAAGCCAGATGCTGTAGCTGATGGACATATTGGTGCGATTCTTGGAAAAATCAGCGAAGCTGGTTTTAAAATCAAAGCTCTGAAATTAACCCAATTGACGGTAGCAGATGCTAAAAAATTCTATGAAGTTCACGCGGAGAGACCATTCTATGGGGAGTTGGTAGATTTTATGTCTTCAGGGCCAATTGTGGCTGCAGTATTGGAAAAGGATAATGCGGTAGAAGATTTCAGAACTGTGATTGGTTCTACAAACCCTGCCGAAGCTGCTGAAGGTACGATTAGAAAAATGTTTGCAAGAAGCATTGGAGAGAATGCGGTTCATGGTTCTGATTCTGATGAAAATGCGCTTATAGAAGCTCAGTTCCATTTTTCAGGAAGAGAGATTTTCTAATACATTTCCCGGAAATGTCATACATAAAAAGCTGTCAGATTTTGACAGCTTTTTCCGTTTTTTCTGGAACTGGCCCCGATGTTAACGGCATCCTTTTTTGTAATTGTGCTCTATAACATCCTTTTTTTGACAAATGCTCTGTAACATTATAAAAAAGATACAATGGACAGCGGGATGAAGCTCCCCATTATTTAGATTTTCAGGAGTTCTATGGTTTTTTCAGGATTTTCTGATGAGAAAACAGCATTACCTGCAACCAAAACGTCTGCACCGGCATCAAAAAGCCTTGAGGCATTATCCAGATTAACGCCGCCATCTACCTGAATCAGTGCTGTAGAATTGTTCCCTAAAATCAAATCTTTAGTCTCACTGATTTTTTTATAAGTATTATCGATAAATTTTTGCCCGCCAAATCCGGGATTGACACTCATCAGCAAAACCAAATCCACATCAGAGATAATGTCTTCCAAAAGCAAAACAGGCGTAGCAGGATTAAGTACAACACCCGCTTTTGCGCCTTTGTTCTGAATCTGGTGAATCACCCGGTGCAGATGCGTACATGCCTCATAATGGACGGAGACAAGGTCCGCGCCGTGTTCTATGAATTCTTCTACATATTTTTCGGGTTCTACAATCATCAGGTGGACGTCCACAAATTTTTTGGCGTGCTGCTGGATCGTTTTCATCACGGGAAATCCAAAAGAAATGTTGGGAACAAAACGCCCATCCATCACATCTACATGAAGCCAGTCTGCCTGAGAATGATTTAGCATCTCTATGTCTCTCTGCAGGTTTCCAAAATCAGCAGACAAAAGGGAAGGTGCTATAAGCTTGTTTTTCATTTTTACGATTTATTTAAAAGATTTGTAAATTCTTAATTGATCTAGTTTTAGTAAATTTTACAAGTTACTTTTTGATGCAACAAATTTATATAAATCAGAAATCCCATCATAAAAATTTCATCATTAATGATAGCGCCTTGCTTCATTTTTAAAATAATTCAATATGCCAAGAGCGAATCATTATTGCTCGAATTCTATAATTATTTCAGAAAACGATCCTCCCCATCCACCAGACCCGCCAGCTGTACATGCAAAGTCATTCCAAGTTCTTTGTCTTCCCAAACTAACGGAGGTGACATGTGTACAACCTTCGTTTCCTCCTTGATTATTAGGCTCGGTAGGATTATTAGGGTTTAGAGAAAAATAATGTTGCATATAGGGTAGAGATGCTACAGTTCCCCAGCTGACTCTTGATTTTTCCCCAGTTATCCATGTAAACTCTGTAGTATTCCCGGAATATTTGATTTTATTATAACCTATCCAAATGTGGCTGGCAAGGTTGTATCCTGTCGTATTTTCTATCAAGTTGGTTCTAACCCAGTTCCACTCATCAGTTGATGTAAAAGTGGCGAGATAGCCGCCTCTGCTTTTAGCCGCACTGAATGCCTGTGACCAGGTCATCCCCGCATTGTAATTGCTGTCATTCACAACTCCTTTTCTGTAGCCGCAATACCAATGATCATTACCTCCGCTCGCCTTCGTCCATTGTTTACAACCCAGCCCGGTTAAAGTGATTCCGTTGTCTGAAAAAGAAGAATCATTATGTGTTCCGTTGGCAACATAACCCAAAAAGGTAGGGAAAACGCCATTGGTAATAACATTTACTTCCGTGTCATCGGCAAATGGATACCATTTGTTGGTTTTCCAATAGTAGTAGGCTGGTTTTAGTTCTGTATCTGTATCGCCACTGAGAGTGGTGGTGTTAAAAACTATCAGCCCGTCTGCAGGAAGCGGAATTGTCAGTTTATCAGTACGGCTTAATAATGCTACATTAGGGCCTTCAAAACCCTTGTTTGTGGCCACCACATCCAAAACAGCCGATGGGTCTGGGGTTTCTGTTCCTATTCCTACATTTTTATTTTGAGAATAGACTTGTGCGTAAGAAATTAAAAGAATTGCTATGCTAAAAAAGTATTTGTTTTTCATCATTTTAGTTTGTGAATTCAATGATTAAATTGGTGTAATTTGTAGTGGTACTACAGGTATCAGAATACCAAAGACGTGAACTGTTGGTTGCGCTGCTGGCAATGTATGAGCATTTTGAGGTATTGTCAGTTGTGGCGTCCGCCGGTTGCCCTGTTGCAAAATGATCCTGTGTGGATGCGGAGTTTGCCCAAAACATATCCCAGGTTTCTCCGGTAATGAACTCATACTTATTGACCCAGCTGTTATTACCCGGCCTTCTTACTTTTACATAACCTATCCATATTTTTTGATTAAGCACAGATCCTCCCAATCCAAGACCGTCATTAATAATGTTATCCAGTACAAAAGCCCATTCGTTTTGAGAAGTTACGGTAAGAAGGTAACCATTTGTACTCTGTGCCATGTTGAAAGCTGTCCCAAAATCTGTGACTTTGTCAATGGTATATGCACAGTAACTGTGTCCGTTGCCACCGGCTGTTTTTTCCCATTTTTTGCATCGTTGTTTGGTAGCCGTATTACCGCCAAAGCTAATGCTGGATGGTGCTGTAGAACCGGCTGCTGTTGGATTGTATCCTAAGATATTTTGATCCACAAGCTGTATGATGGTGTTTGTAGATGTCAATCCCATAGAAACCCAGTGTGGAGTGGGGCTTAACTTCCAATAGTAATATCCCGGAGTGACGTCTCCTACAGTTTGAGTATTAAAAACCATAATTCCTTCTTTTGGATTGCTTACCGGTGATGATACGGTTGTAGATGATAAAGCAACACGTGGCAGAATAACTCCCTGATTGCTGGCATCTAGTTGTAAATCTGCAGACATTTCTTCACTACCTGCCGGCACGTTGATCTGGACTTGTGCGCTAATCATTCCAAAAAGAAAAAGGCTAAGGAATAAATATATATTTTTCATGCATTATCAAATTAGTTGTTATGGAATTCAATGATGATAAAATCAAAATTTGCGGTGTTGCTGCAGTTGTCTTTATACCATTGTCTATTGCTGTTGGTTGTACTGTTTGCTATTTTAATACAACCTGGTGTTGTAGGCACAACATTCCCGCTAGAGTCATAAGCGGCGGGCTGATCCGTTGCAAAATTGGTTTCACTGGAAGATGTTGACCAGTTAACCATAGATTTTTCAGCAGTAATCCAGGTGTAAGCTCCTGCGTTTCCTTTAAAAGGAACATAATTAAAGCCAATCCAACTGTCATGGTTACTGTTGCCTGTCCCATCCAGCAGGTTGGTTTTAATAAAATTCCATTCGTCATTGGTAGTAATTACAGGCAAGTAGCCGCCATATACTTTACCAATATTGAAGGCCTGTTCCCATGTTACTCCATTATTGAGGTTAAAAGAGCAGTATGTGTGACCATTAAACGCAGCACATTTAGATTTGGTAGATATAACACCAGAAACATTCAATGAGTTGGGTACATCTGCTGTAGAGGTCAGGATGCGTGGCGCATAGCCTAATGTCGAAGCACTTATCCCAAGGGATGTTGCATTTTTGTAGGTTTCATTCCCATTCCCAAAAGGTATCCAGCTCGTGCCGTATTTATAATAATATTTTGCAGGAAAAGAGGTACTTGCTGTTTTGTTGTATACCAGTAATCCGTCGGCAGGATTTGTAATGGGATTAAAGGGGTTTTCGGACGTTGGGCTTAATACAACCCTTGGTGGTAAAAAACCACGTTTGCTGTCGGACATATCCAATGCTGCCGAGGGATGTGGCGGATTGGTATTGATCCCTACCTGCGCACTGTAATTGACAGATAAAGCTACTAAAAAAATTGATAATAAATTTATAGAGGTCATAACTTAACTACATACTAAATCAGCTTGTGAGATTGGGT
>NZ_JBWEYV010000025.1:0-44398 GCF_056329745.1 Epilithonimonas sp.
TGCTAAAGTCTTTAAAACATAAAAAATGGTCGGAATTTTCTTCCGACCATGACTAAAGTCAAAGCCATCTTTACACAAATTGTTTTGCTCTTGGAAAAGGAAGGTTTGGTAAGTCTGGAAACCACTTTTGTAGATGGGACCAAGATAGAGGCCAACGCCAACCGCTATACTTTTGTTTGGGGAAGAGCCATCAAGAAGCATCAGGTAAGAATTGCAGAACAACTGGAAGAGCTATGGAATTATGCAGAAAGTGTGGCAAAAGAAGAGCTTCAAAACACTGAAAACATCGATTTTAAGGAGATTGATTCAGAAAAAGTAACACAAACCATAGACAAGATCAACGAGGTGTTGAAGGATAAAAAAATACCTTCGAAAGTTCGCCAGAAACTGAATTATGCCAATAAAAACTGGGCAAACAATTTGGATAAATACAAAAAACAACAGGCGATTTTACAAGCCAGAAACTCTTATTCCAAGACCGATACAGATGCTACTTTTATGCGGATGAAAGAGGATCATATGCGAAACGGGCAGCTCAAAGCGGCCTATAATCTACAGATTTCTACGAATAAACAATTTATTTTACATTATTCCATCCATCCCAATCCTACGGATACCAAAACATTGGAGTCTCATTTAAAAGGTTTTGAAGACCGCTATCATAAAGTTCCGAAAGAACTCGTTGCCGATGCAGGCTACGGTTCGGAAGAAAACTATAACCTATTGAAAAACAAGAAAATAAAACCTTATGTTAAATACAATTACTTCAGAAAAGATCAAAAATCGGGACAAATAACCACTTCTCAAAACAATCCTCGACTGGCAAAAATCAGGGAAAGGGTTTTCAAACTACTCAATACCAAAAAAGGCATCAAACTCCGAAAACAGCGATGTCACGATGTTGAACCTGTTTTTGCAGAGCTCAAACACAACAAAAACTTTAAACGTTTTATGCTTCGAGGAAAAACCAAGGTCGAAGTAGAAATCGGCATTCTCGCCATTGCCCACAATCTCAAAAAAATGGCAAAAGCAGTCTGAAAAAGACTGTTTTTTGACTTTTTTAGCTTTGTTTTTCAAAAAATCAAAAATAGAAAACTTCAAAAATCAGATTTTTAAACAAAGCACAAAAAAAGACTGTCCTTTTGAGACAGCCTCATATCAAGAAATTGTAAAAGCTCGAACATTAAGTTTTGACGAACAATGCCAAATTACAGATTTCTATAATTGGCTAAAAAACCGTGAAAACTTTGAAAAATCAGTTCTGAATTTTATCCTTTCCACGGATAAAGAAAAGCAATTTCCAATTGTCTCTATGTTGCGAACACTGATTAATAATAATATTGAATTGTATAAGAGTAATCAGAATTTTCTTGACGAGATTGATACATTGGCTGTTTGTTCAAAAAGACCAGATTTCCTCAACTCTCAAATTACTTTTCAGCAAATTCAAACCAATACTCAATGGTTGGAATTGAAAGAAATTAAAAACTCATTAGAGTCTGCAAGTTGGAATAGAGATGATTCGAAAGTAGAATCTCTTAGCAGAGAGGAAGAGAGACTTTCCAATTTGTATAAAATTGAGCAGGAAAAACTCGCAGCCCTTTATAAACAGAAAAATGAATCGGATACTGTTGCTTCAAAATATGTAAATAATATTTTCAAGAAACTCTACGAATCGGGAATTTTCAATCTTTCAATTTTGGATAATTACTTTCCGATTGAAACAAAAAGGCAAGATTCTAATCAATCAAATCCTCAAATGCAGGAGGGAAAATATTTCAATATGGAAATAGTCTCACAAATCCATAAAGAATGCAATGGAATACAATTTGAGAATCTTACAGAAATGGAATTGTATTCCATTCTAAATTTACTGCCTGCAAATGTTCAATTGATTATCAGGAAAAGAGAAAAGATACGAATATGCTATTTGATTTCCATACTGTATGATTATCTAAAAGTAGAAAATAAAACAGAGTGGCGCACAGCTATATTAAATTCCATAGGTATCGAGGAAGGCTTCTACAATTCAAAATACAAAGAACCTGTATCTGAAACGCCCAGTAGAGAATCTAAGAATTTTGCGCTGTCTATCAGTAAAATATTTGTTTATACTTCCTGATACCATATAATACCACTTTTACCACTTAAAATATTTTTAATACTCATTGATTATCAATGATATAAATTTAAGGCATCCACCTTCTTACCACCTTTTTTCCGACATAGATTTGCAATGTGTTCGAACAATAATGCCGAAGTACAAGGCTTGTTTAACAATAACATTGCAAAAGATATGAACCTAACCGAACTTAAGCAGAAACCGCTTTGGCAAATGACAGGAGAAGAATTTCTTTATCTTCAGAAGACTGATGGGCATAAAGAAGTTGAACCTGTTCCCCTCATTAATTCTACAAAAAAATACGTTTACGGAATTGCTGGAATCGCACGCCTATTTGGATGCAGTATTCCCACAGCGAACCGAATCAAGCAGAGTGGAGAAATAGATAAAGCCATCACACAGATAGGTCGTAAAATCATCGTGGATGCAGACCTTGCATTAGAATTAGCCGGACGTAAAACAGGAGGAAGAAAGTGATGATGGATAATAGCAAAGACATAAGGAGTTTATGGCATTCCTCAAGGCTTTTGATTACCGATAAATTTGAATATCCGCCTGTTGTTATCCGTATTGATGAATCTGTTGTAGGAACACTTGGTAATTTCTCAGCTACCGTTGGAAAAGCCAAAAGCAGAAAGACCTTTAGTGTTACGGCGATGACCGCAGCTGCTCTGGTCTGTCGCCTGATGCTCAATTATAATGCTGCGATGCCTGATGATAAGAGGAAAATCATTTACTTCGATACTGAGCAAAGTCCGTATCACAGCCAGAAGGTATTGTCAAGGATAATTGAGCTTTCTGGAATGAGCAAGGATATCCAACCGGAGAATCTTGAATTCGTCTGTCTGAGAAGATTTAATCCATCAACCCGTATTAAGATTATCGAAGAAGCAATCAAAAGCACAGCTTCATTAGGGTTGGTAATTATCGATGGAATAAGGGATCTGGTATTTGATATCAATTCCCCTAATGAATCGACAGAGATTGTTTCCAAACTGATGATTTGGACAGAGGTCTATCAGTTGCATATCCACACCGTTTTACACGTCAATAAAACAGATGATAATGCGAGGGGACATTTGGGAACGGAACTGCTAAATAAAGCTGAGAGTATACTACAAGTGGTGAGGGATGAAAAAGACCCGAATGTCTCTATTGTAAAACCCATGAGCATTCGTGATGTTGAGTTTGAGCCTTTTGCCTTCAGGATTGATAATGATGGTCTGCCTGAATCGGTGGATGACTATCATATACAGACAGGTCAATCCAAGGGATTCGATTATCACGAAATATCGGAACATATACATCGGGAAGCGTTGGCACTTTCTTTCAAAGACCAAAAATCACTTTCCTATGGAGAACTTATCTCAAAGCTCATAGAATCCTATGCACATTTCGGATATGATTTCGGAACCAATAAGGCTAAAAAATTGAAGGTCTTTTGTCAAAACAAAACGATGATATTCAAAGAAGGAAGGTCTTATAAATTCAACCCCACTTTTTACTACTGATTCCAAAATCATTCAATGGTCTATTGGTTTAGTCTGGTTTACTAATATATATTAGTAAACCAGACTAAACCAGTCATCGAACCCCCTTAATCCAATACTGATTTTTCTTTTCAATAGCAAAACTGCTGTTGAAAGAAAAAGAATACCCAATAAATCCAAAATAAATGAATATAAAAACAGCAAAAAATATCAGGATTATCGATTTTCTGAATGCTTTGGGATATCAACCGCAAAGAACTGTTCGAAACAACCATTTTTACCTCTCTCCCTTGCGAACGGAAAAAACGGCATCGATGAAAGTTGATGACAAGCTAAACCTGTGGTATGACCATGGCTCCGCCCAAGGTGGAACTATCATTGACCTTGTCATTGCCATGCAAAAAGCAAGAACTGTCTCTGAGGCACTTACTTTCCTGAAAGACTTAAATCTGAATAAAGACTTTGTTTTCAATGGCAAAAGAGAAAAAGTAGAAAATCAAATTACGACAAGAGAATCTAATTTCAGCATTGAAACAATACAATCTCTTCAGGATTCAAAATTGTTGCAATACTTGCAGGAACGTAAAATCAATGTTGATGTTGCTCGGAAATATCTACAGGAGATTAGTTATTCCATCGGTGACAGGAAATACACGGCTTTGTGCTGGCTCAGTAACAATGGCGGCTATCATCTTCGTTCTGAATTTTTCAAAGGCTGTACTTCGCAGGATATTTCTGTAATTAAAAGTGCAGACTCAAATCAGCAAAATAGAATCTGCATGGCCTACGAAGGGATGTTTGATTTCTTGTCCCATCTTACCTTGAAAAATGAAAAACAGTTGAAAGTAGATTGTGTTATTATGAATTCACTTTCCAATCTCAATAAAGCTATAGAATGGATAAAAGAAAACAAACTAACACCAAGTTTGTTACTTGACAATGATGAAGCCGGACAAAAAGCTACTTCGAAATTGATGGAAGAATTTCCGGAAGCAAAAGATTTTTCAGTGACCTATTCCGACCACAAAGACCTGAACGATTATCTCAAAAGCAAAAATATCCTTAACAATAATTTGGCTAATGATATTGACGAGAGCAGAAATCCTGAACAGGCAAATACCTATAAAAGAAAAAGGTGACGGCTGCACGGAGGGCTTTTAATAAAAAAAGCCATAGCTTATTAGGGCTTTTTCTTAACGCTCCGTTGCACTTCACTAAAAAAGCCCCAATAAGCCAAGGGGAATACTCCCCCTTTGGAAACCCCCGAATTGTTTAAATATTAAATTCAAGAAGCGTGTCATATACTGTTTTACATTTAGAAAAAGCCAAAGGTAATGATTCTGGAATGTCAGCTCATATAGAGAGAACCATCCATCCGAAAAATGCAGATGCTTCACGTACTCATCTCAACAAAGAAATTATTGCCTATCCTGAAGGAATCAAAAACAGGACTTCTGCAATACAGAACAGGTTAAATAATGCCAATCTGAAAAGAAAGATCGGAACCAATCAGGTGAGAGCCATTCGTATTATGTTGTCTGGAACTCATGAAACAATGAAAGCCATTGAGAAAAACAGGCAATTGGATAATTGGTGTAAAGATAATCTTCATTGGCTGAAAGAAACTTTTGGAGAAGAGAATTTGGTTTCTGCTGTTCTTCATATGGATGAAAAAACACCACATATCCATGCTACTATAGTTCCAATAGTCACAGGAGAAAGACGAAAAGAAAAGAAGGATAATAATCCTCAAATCTATAAGAAGAAAAGCTCAAATGCTAATCGTCTTTGCGCCGATGATGTGATGGCAAGAAACAGACTGAAGCATTATCAGAATACATATGCTACAGCAATGGCAAAATACGGATTAAAAAGAGGAATTGAAGGGTCGGAAGCCAAGCATATTTCCACAGCCGAATATTACCGAAATCTCCATGAACAAAATCAACAGTTGGAACAGGAGAAGAATCAAAAACAATCAGAATTGAAAGCCATTGAGAAAAATATTTCTTCAAAAAGAATTGTTGAAAAATTTGCCAATGTTATCACAGGCTCTAAAACAAAGAAATTGGAACTGGAAAATGAGCAGATGAAAAAAGAGATGAATACAATTGCAATCGCAAACGAGAGAGAAAAAGGAAAGTTGCAGGAATCGGTTTCAAAACTGGAAAATACTTTAGAAAATCAACATAAGGTTTTTGATAAAATAGCACAATATCATCCTGATATCAAAGATTCGCTTCCTATTGTTATAGAATGTGAAAAAATGGGATTACCCCCGGAGCTAATCAAAACGCTATTAGAAAAACAAGAAATCCATATCAGCGGAGAAATCTATTCTTCAAGGCATTTTAAAAGTTTCAAAGTTGAAAAGCTCAAGCTTAGTATTGAATATGATAAGATTGGGAAAAGTAAAATTTTAAAAATTAGTGGCGAGCCGAGTCAAAAATGGTTGGAAACAAAGTATAAGGAAAGTTTGAGAAATAATTTTTCAAGAAACGAAGAAATAAATAATAGGAAAATGAGGAGATAAAGTAATTGAGGTATTATTTAAGCCCTACACTTTTGTGCAGTATTATATTTCTCAGATAGGAAAAGATTTGGAGAAATGTGTGGTAATCTTCATGAGCAAAATCAACAACTGCAACAGGAAAAGGATCAAAAGCAATCTGAATTGAAAGCCATTGAGAAAAATATATCTTCAAAAAGAATTGTTGAAAATTTTGCCAATGTTATCACAGGGTCTAAGACAAAGAAATTGGAACTGGAAAATGAGCAGATGAAAAAAGAAATAACCATTCTTAAGATTCATAATGATAGAGAAAAAGGAAAGATGCAGGATTCAGTTTCAAAACTCGAAAATACTTTAGAAAAACAGAATAAAGTATTTGATAAAGTATTAAAATATCACCCTGAAATAAAAGACTCATTTCCTATTGTTATAGAATGTGAAAAGATGGGATTACCACCGAAGCCGATCAGAACATTGCTTGAAAAACAAGAATTACATATCAGCGGAGAAATATATTCTTCAAGACATTTTAAAAGCTTCAGAGTTAAAAGTCTTAAATTGAATATTGAATATGACAAAATCGAGAAAAGTAAAATTCTGAAAATTGAAAACGTACAAAGTCAGAAATGGCTTGAAGAGAAATACAAAGAAAGTTTGAGAAATAATTTTTCAAGAAATGAAGAAATAAATAGTAGAAAAATGAAACGATAGCATATTAAGTGAAAAGAGACTGCCAAAAGGCAGTCTCTTTGTTATTTTAAATGATGTTAATTTTTTATAAGTGTTTGATTTATTAAAGTATTATTGTCTTTTGAAATATTCACAACATATACACCATTAGAGAAACTCTGCAAGTCAAATGTATCTCCTGTTTTTGAAATTACAATAGTTCCCAAACTATTTGCTACAGTTATCTGATATTGGTCTCCTTGTTTTGCAGTTACTGTCCTGTTTGAAGAACAAGGCGGTTCTATTATTTTTAACACTGCATAACTGTCGGAAGATTCTTCGGTTTTTGCAAGTGAAAAAGTTTCACAAGGTGCAGCTGGTGGAGGAGTTAGAGTTGTGTATAATGTAAACGTACCACAGCTGTTTGTAATATCAACTTTCGCTTCCATCGTCCAACTATTATTTGGTCCTTTTGCCATTCCTGTTGTAGATCCCTGACTTGCAAGTAATGTTACTCCCGCAATAGGGTTAGATGATATTTTGGTCCATTGAATATTTGTTATATCCTGAAAATTAAGTGTGCTTGAATCAAGATAAAAGTGAGTTTCATTATAATAATTAGGATTGTTTATCTGTGTAACACCTGCTAATGGCTTTCCGATCCATATATCTTTTGTTACAGTATTGCTGGCACCGTCCCCAGCTAAATATGCTTGCAATTTGACATACCCGTTAGCATTTGATTTAGGTGTGATACTTATCTGTGGTTGATTACTTGGACCGGTTATGTCAATAAGATTTTGACCATTTATGACAGACCACTGTATGTTAGGTGCAAAGCCTGTTGTGTAGATTGCATTATTATTGCCGCACAATAGTGCTTCACCCCCAATTTTCACTTTGCTTCCACACAAAAATGCTGTCGTTAGCGTTTGGTTCTGAGTGGTAGTAGAATTTGATAATTGATTGATAAAGAATTGTCCATTTCTCTGACTAAAGGATATGTGATCATTATTAAAATCCATTTTTTCTGCAACGAAATTAGCAAATGGGACATTGGATGCATCATCTACAGGTGAAAAAGATTTTTGGTAATCACTTTCTCCTAATGTAACATTACCAAATTTATAATCTAGTGCACTTGGAGTAGGGATAAAGCTAAAGGGACGCATATCAAGGTTATCTTTAATAAAGCCTGGCAATTCGTCCTGTGCCAATATGAATTTTCCCCCGCCATATTTGTCTATAGGGAATATATTTGAGGGCTGATTCCTGCTACCACTTAGTAGGGAAACCTGTGCGTTTATAAACCAAAGTATTTTCTTCTTGTATTTAATACTTCCCGAATACAGTTGTTTGTTTTCATTAAGATTTATCATAGGACGTGCTGTAAAATCAAAAACATATTTAGAACTTCCGGGTAAAGAAGCTAAAATGATCATATCCAATCGTCCGGTTCCCACACCTAACAAAACACCTAAAATATCTGAAAACAAATGTTGCTCGCCTGTTTCCTTATAAAGTCTCAATAAATCATTAATTGTTTGATCTGTTCCGCATTCGCTACCGTTTGAAATAGCTACTTTCCTTAATTGCTGGGGATATCCTTTGGATTTAAGCTCATTCTGCCAGTTATTGTGGATAGTGTTATCTATCTGATAATTTTTATTCACGTAATTGATAAGCATCTGTCTAGCCGCAGGTGTATCGGTCAATGTAAGAATATCATTGATTGATATACCTTGGTTAAATATAGGTACTATAAATTCCAAAGGTCCGGCTATTGGAGTCCTGATATAGGTTTTAGAAACATTAATCAGCATATACTGGATACTTAAAGGTATATTTGCTCCTAAATGCGGACTATCGTGCGAAATGAAAAGTTGAGTATCGTGATTGATACCGTTATCTTCCATATCTTTAAGAGCATATCTCGCAATAAGTCCACCCATACTTTGTCCTAAAACAACATTTTTTATTGTACCAGCTTTATTATCGTTTACCCATTGTATTGCTTTTTTGAGTAAAGCAGCATTGTTTTGAATGTAATCAACCCCATTGTTCCAATCAACATAAATAATGTCGTAATTGTCATTTAAATTAAAGTATAACGAATAATTGTTACCACTCCCAGAATCATTTTGATATATTAAACTAGATTTAAAATTATTGATATTGGTTAATCCCGCCTCTCTCGTAGGTGCTATAATATTTCCCATATCAAATCCTTCAGCCACTATTAATGGTTTTGTAATCTGAGTATGTCCAGGTGCAAGTTGAATATAAAGAGTGGCTCTGCTAAACAACCCATTGCTTATTACTTTTTTCGTATACTGGTCAAGATTGCTAGTTTTTGCCGATGTATCAGAGATTTCAACAAATTGATCTAAATGACCATCAATGGTAAACAATGTGTGGGAATATAATATCTGACCTGAATTCAAAGTTAATTTAAATGTCCAATGGTATGTTCCTTCGGCGGTGTAGTTTGCATTGATCAATTGATTATATGGCAACAATTGATATGGTTGATTATCCGAGAGTTTATATTCTATTTTCTGAATCTGTGTTGATTGATTGCTGAGAAACAGATTATCAGGAAGTTTAATTTTAAAATTGAACTTATTAGAAGAGTTTATTGAAGGAGCCAGAGCAAATACAAATTTTTCTTCATAAGGATTTTGCCAGATTCCGTTGACATACTTGTCTTGGATTTGATTGTTATTAATAATTAATGTTCCGGGATCACCCGTATTCTTTGAATTCTGCTGGGTAATTTCGGAAAACTCGGAATATCTATAAAAGACCCCACCTAAAGGAATAATATCAATTTGTTGTTCATTTTTCCAATCGCTTGTAAATTGTTCTGAAGTTTTTGTTATTTGGGAATTGGCAGACAAACGACTCATTAATAAAGTATTGTATACATCAACCACTAGTTTTGAGCTGGTATATGAGCTATCTGGGATAGTGCCATCGTATTTTTTAAAGTGAGCAAATTCTATTGCTGCGTCTAATAACAATCCGTTTGGAATTCTGTCTTTTTCCAGATTCGTGAAAATATTTTGTAAAGGATTTATTTGGTTAATGTCTCCTGGATCAACAGGAATTGCTATTTGTTGCTGTTGTGTCGTTACAATCTGACCCAGCCCTAAAAAACCTAAGAATAATAGAATAATCAGGTAAAATTTTGTTTTCATAGTATGGTTTTTAGTTTATGAATTTTTTATCAAAGCGACCTTCGGTAATAGTGACTTTACTATTGTTACCATTTATATTGTTAGCGGTGAAACTAAAACTTCCAGAAATTATATTATTATCTTTATCAAATTTGATGATATTTAATATTCCATCATTATTACCAATGCCAACATCAAACACTTGAGATTGATTTTCATATCGGCAGGCTGTAACAGAATATGTTTTAGCAGTAATCTCATTACTGTCAGAAATATTGATGACAATTCTGTTGCTTGTATCATTCACTTGTCTTAATACTATTTGTAGTTGATATGTATTATTTACAAATTCGTACTTGGTATTATTTCCTCCAGGGTTAAGATCTGGTGACTCAATTTTTGCTACCCAAATATTATTGTCTACTAAGGCTCCTCCAGTATTTTTACCGGATTGCGTTGCTTCAGGAAGCGTGTTTTGGTTAGGGGTATCATCATCTTTACAGGATGATAAAAGGCCAATACATAAAAGGCCTAAAAAAAGAAAGTTTTTCATGATGTTATTTTGTATGATGTTATTTTGTTTGGATGTTATGTTAAAGATAGATAATAATTACAAATAATAAATATTAAATTTTTAATAAATGAGAAAAATCATTACAGATTATGTTGATGGTTTCATTGTTTTACCAATGATGAAAAGCAATTTTATGGTAGTAAGATTGTAAAAGATATCAAGATGTATCGCTAATGAAAAAAAATCTAAAATATTTTTATTGTGTGCCTTGCAAGAGTAAGACACAATTGTCGATGCGATAAATAGCATCAATATTTTTATATCATATTTTGTGTCAAAAAATTTAATGTGCAAAACTATGCTCTGCAATAATGTATTGCTATAAATTTAATTAACAAAAAACACACCCAATAAATTACTGGGTGTGTTTTTGGGTGTAAACACTGTAATCTTCTGATTTTCAATGTTAATTGTGGAGTTGGAGGGATTCGAACCCTCGTCCAAACAAGCAATACATAAGCTTTCTACATGCTTATTTTGTTATTGGTTTTCGAGATAGAACAGAGAACAAACACCCAATTCTATCCTTAACTTCTAATGTTTTCGAGCCTTGGCCAAAGTTTCCAAAACCTTATTTCTGCATTGCTATGCCCCAGGTTCAAACGCCGCAGAACAGAGCGTTTGTGAGACATCTTACTTCCTTACTAAAATCTTCGGGAAACGCTTGAATCTACTAAACTTCGATTATTAAGCTGCAAGAGCGAACTCTTCGTTGCCAGTTAAAATTGTGTAGCAAGGGATTTGAGAGATCGCGCTACGGTTCTCTGCATGCTTACTTACCCATTGGTCTTGCTGTCGAAACCAGTCAACCCCGTTAAGTGTAAGATTGCAAATTTACATAAAATTTTCAAACGCATTTCCATGTTACGGTAAATTTACAAACTGGCAAATTAATTTAATAGTCAATGGCTGAATTTTAACATTTTGCAACGCGACATTTTGCCAAAATATCATAAGGGGGGTTAAATCGGGTTAAACTTTGCGATGGTAATAACCTTTTCCTCAAGAGTGATCCTTAATCAGCATAATTTTGTATCAAATTAAAACTATGAAAATACCTCGACTCTTTTTATTGCTGACTTTGTTTTCACTACGCCTTTTTTCTCAATCAGATCTTATTATTGGGAATGTAACCAATGATAATGGTGATAAACTGCCGGGCGCTACGGTTTATAATACGAGGACAGACCAAATGGTGCTAACGGATAAAATGGGGAATTTCTCAATCCCGGCCAAGGTTTTTGACGAACTTCGTTTGGCGAGGCAAGGTTACGAGCGCCAGGTGATTACTTTGTCAACTGGGGATTTTTCAAAAAGTATGGACGTCAGGCTTTTGTCTATTCCTATTGAGATAGAGGCGTTGACCCTAAAATTTCATCCTACCGGGAATCTGAAAAAGGATGTTCCAAGGCTTAATCCACCTGCCAGGGAAGTGGCACTTAATAACTCAATGAATATCTACATGCGAACGCCAATGCATCAAATGGTTCCCACTGCATCGGTGCCGTCTGCGTTTAAGCAGCCCAATCCCAATGCTGGTGTAGTGCCTTTGCTTAGTGTCGGTTCAGGCGGTGTTGGTGGTGGTTTGTTGAGTATGCTGGGTTCTGCTATTTTGGGAAATAAATCGGGAAGCAAAACAAAGGCGGACTATGCCGAAACACAGGATTTTTACAGGCGTGTGAAAGCGGTGATTGATATTTCTTTTTATACAAATCATGGCATGGATGACTATGATATTGATGTTTTCCTAGCCTACGCCGACAAGGTTTATGATCTTGCCAAAAATTACCGTAACAATTTTAACAAAGCGGCCATTGAGCTCAAACTGAAAATAGCATTTACAGAATATCTCAAGAATCACAGCTTTACCAAAAAATCTGTGGAGGGTTAAGCTCTATTGACTTTAAGGTTCTGTTTAATGTATTTCATTTATAAATAAAGGAATTGTTATTTCTTGTTTAAAGCAAGCAGTCTCTTTTAGTGTGCTTTCTATTGTGCTTTTCCCGTGAAAATGCCTGCTGCAAAGGCTTCGCAAAAAATGTGGAAAACTTTTACCTATGATTGTCAGTTTTTTGACGTTTTTCAAGGTTGTTTTATTTCATTTATTGGTTTCTATTTCTATTTTTGTAAGGCCGGTTTTGCGGAGTAATTAATTGAGTAAATTGTTGATTATGTTTCTGCTAACGGTTTTTTTACTAGTACATTCAATAAATATAAGCACTAAGTTATGGGGATTTTTGATAAAAGAGTAAGTTATAAGCCGTTTGAATATCCGGAAGTATTACAATTTATAGAAGCTATCAACAAGTCCTACTGGGTTCACTCCGAGGTAGATTTTACTGCAGATGTTCAGGATTTCCACTCCCAATTGGAGCCTCATGAGAAAAATGCTGTCAAAAATGCCTTGCTGGCTATTGCCCAGATTGAGGTCAATGTTAAGACCTTCTGGGGAAACCTCTACCAGCACCTTCCAAAGCCTGAGCTTAATGGTTTGGGTGCCACGTTTGCTGAATGTGAGTTCCGTCATTCAGAGGCTTACTCCAGATTGTTGGAAGTATTGGGCTATAACGATGAGTTTTTGGATGTGGTGAAAGTACCTGCCGTGAGGGACCGTATAGAATATCTGGGAAAAGTGCTGAAAAATGCCAACTCTCAGGATCCTAAAGCCTATGTGTCATCACTGTTGCTGTTCAGTATTTTGATAGAGAATGTATCGCTCTTCAGCCAGTTTGCGATTATTTTGTCTTTTACCCGTTTCAAAGGCTATATGAAGAATGTGTCCAACATTATCGCTTGGACGTCTGTAGATGAGCAGATCCACGCCAACGGCGGCATCTACCTAATCAACAAGATCCGAGAAGAGCAACCTGACCTGTTGAACGAAGAAGATATAGAAGCTATCTACGACCTTGTAGATGAATCCATTGAGATGGAATCCAATATTTTGGATTGGATCTTTGAGTTGGGCGATTTGGAAAAAGTTTCCAAGAAAAACCTGCTCGATTTTATGAAATACCGTGTAGACGACTCGTTGAAAAAGATTGGGATGAAAACCCGCTACAACGTGACCCAGGAAGATTACAAACCAATGGTATGGTTTGAGGAAGAAGTTTTTGCCAATTCTATGGATGACTTCTTCGCCAAACGTCCGGTAGATTATACCAAACACGATAAGAGTATTACGGCGAACGATTTGTTCTAATTTCGGTAAGGAAATCAGATCTTAAGCTCAAAAATCTGAAACATTTAATGTCAGCATTGTCATCCTGAGCTTGTCGAAGGATTTCAATATCAATAGAAGATAATATTTGTCATTCCGCAGGAATCTCAGCAGTTTAGATTCCTGCGGAATGACAAAAGCAAATAGAAAACCCTTCGGAAATCGTAGATTATACGTAGTCAATTTTGAACTCTGAAAGGGTGGCGTGAAAAAGAAAATTTTGAGAACAATGTATCATTCTTGGGGTTTTCTTTTTTATGTGAAAGCATCAAAAGAAGCGCAGCGCGCCCCGGGCTGAACGGAGCTCTTTTTGTTTTTGCTGTAGGGGCATGGGGGGAAGTGGCAACAACGAAAAAGCGGGAGTGGAGCACGGATAAAGGCGCCCAAAACAATTATAAACACAATCAATATTAATAGAAAAAAATAAAGTTATGATGGACGAAAATATAGATATATGGTGGCTCAACGAAGAGTCTGAGCAAATGCTTAACAGAGGCTACCTGCTGAAAGGCGAAACTGTGGAAGGTGCCATAGACAGGATTACCACCGCTGCAGCAAAACGCCTGTACAAGCCAGAACTGCAACCGGCTTTCAAAGAAATGATTACCAAAGGCTGGATCAGTTTTTCTTCTCCGGTATGGGCCAACATGGGAACCCAACGCGGTTTGCCAATATCTTGTTTCAACGTTCATATCCCCGATAATATCGAGGGTATTACCCACAAACTGGGTGAAGTGATTATGCAGACCAAAATAGGTGGTGGGACTTCCGGCTATTTTGGGGAACTGAGAAACCGTGGTACTGCCGTTACCGATAATGGGAAATCATCTGGTGCCGTATCCTTTATGAAGCTTTATGATACGGCTATGGATGTGGTATCTCAAGGGGGCGTAAGAAGAGGTGCTTTTGCCGCTTACCTGGATATAGACCATGGTGATATCGAAGAGTTTTTGAGTATCAAGGATATTGGTAGCCCCATCCAAAACCTCTTTACGGGAATCTGCGTGCCGGATTACTGGATGCAAGATATGATTGACGGTGATGCCGAAAAACGTAAAATTTGGGCCAGAGTTTTGGAGAGTCGTCAACAAAAAGGGCTTCCTTACATATTCTTTACAGATAATGTGAACCGCAACAAGCCGCAGGTGTACAAAGATGCCGGCCTGATGGTGAATGCCAGTAACCTTTGCTCCGAGATTATGTTGCCGTCTTCTGCCAACGAATCTTTCATCTGCTGCCTGTCATCCATGAACCTGGAGCTGTATGACGAGTGGAAAGATACCAATGCTGTAAAATTGGCTATCTACTTCCTGGATGCTGTATTGTCAGAATTTATTGAGAAAACCGAAGGTAACTACTACCTGACTTCTGCCAGAAATTTCGCCATGCGTCACAGAGCGCTTGGATTGGGAGTTTTAGGTTACCACTCTTATCTTCAGAAGAATATGATTCCGTTTGAGAGTTTTGAGGCTACACAATTTAATGCAAGAGCGTTCCGTCATATCAAAGAACAGGCTGAAATTGCTTCTAAGGAATTGGCTAATATCTATGGCGAGCCAGATATGCTGAAAGGGTATGGTATTAGAAACACAACGCTGATGGCAGTGGCACCTACCACCTCCAGTTCTGCAATCCTTGGTCAGACGTCTCCGGGTATCGAGCCGTTCGCTTCCAATTATTACAAAGCCGGTTTGGCCAAAGGAAATTTTATGCGTAAAAACAAATATTTGGCAAAATTGCTGGATGAAAAGGGCCTTGATAACGAAGAAACCTGGAGAACCATTATGCTTAACCACGGTTCTGTACAGCATCTAGAAGGTTTGACAGATGAGGAAAAAGCAGTATTCAAAACTTTCCGTGAGATTTCGCCTATGGAGATTGTATCTCAAGCCGCGCAAAGACAGCAGTATATAGACCAGGCTCAGTCGCTGAATCTGCAGATTCCTTCTACGATGCCGGTGAAAGACGTTAACTACGTTATGATTGAGGCTTGGAAAAAAGGGGTGAAAACATTGTATTACCAAAGAAGTTCTTCGGTATCCAAAGAGCTGATGGTGAATTTTGTCAGCTGCTCATCTTGTGAAGCTTAAAATTCAATAAAAATCTATCTATAATAAAGCCGTATCATTGGATGCGGTTTTTTTGTTTCTAAAATGGAATAGATTTGGCATTCGACTGAAATATTGACATTGAATAAAGTCTCAAATCGATCATCTAAATATTGAATTATGAAAATAGTATCCATTACGTCTGCCATTATGATTAGCAGCATTGCTTTGGTATCCTGCAAGAAAACCTCACAAGAATCATCTGTTCCCAACGCCGTTGCGGAAAAAGATAGTACTACGGACAATACCCAAAAAACTTCGGTTTTTGATATCAACACCATTCCTGTGTCTGATAAAGATTTGGGAACATTTCCTTTTTTCTCATTTCCTGAAGGTCTTGAGGCTCAGAATAAACCATTGCAGCGCGATTATGATCAGGTGTACTTTCCTGTGGATGGCCATTTTATCCCTGTTGAAGGCAAATCGTGGAAAACATTTGTGACGAAAGTGCAGAACAGCAGCAGTGAGTTTTCTTACCCTTACTTTGTAAAAAGTTATGATGATGCGATACGTGCAGCTGGTGGCGTCAAGGTTTTTGATGGGAAAGTCTCCAAAGAAGAGCTGGATAAATTTAAAGAAAATGCCAAATACCTAGGTGAAGAAGGGTCCCAAGATTACTGGAATGAACCTGTAAAGGTTTATGTCATTCGCCGTACTGCAGGTGATGATATTTATATTCAATTTAGCGGAAACAACGCCAGCGGTGCCATTGAAATGGTTCAGAAGACGCCGTTTAAGCAGACCATTACTAAGATCACCTCTGAGCAGATTAGTAAGGATCTCGCTGAAAAAGGAAAATCCATCCTGCATATCAACTTTGATACCGACAAATCTACGCTGAAAGCAGACGGATTGGATGCTGTAGCCCAGATTGCCCATGTATTACAGGCCGATAAATCACTCAAAATAGACATCAATGGTTATACAGATAATTCGGGGACCAGTTCCCACAATCTGCAACTTTCAAAAGACCGGGGCCGCAACCGTGCTTAAAACCCTTACAGATGCAGGGATTGATAAAAACCGTTTAACATCTAACGGTTATGGTGCAGAGAAGCCAATTGCTGGCAACGACAGCGAGGAAGGTAAGGCAGAGAACCGCAGGGTAGAGCTCGTGAAACGGTAGCTGTACAACGCTGGATATTATGAAAAAGCTGCCCGGAAATCCAGGCAGCCCAATGAAGAGAAAAGTAAAAAATTAAAAGTTATATCTTAATCCAAGCTGTGCCTGTACTCTGGATGCAAACTGATCTATCGTGTACGGCAAGCTAGGTGTTTTGAAATTATAAGTTGGATCTCCAGCACCACTTTGTCCTGCAGCTACGCTTCCTACTTTTGTAAGGCCTACGCTGGAGGTAGAGTTGTAAGTGTTGGGTACAAAATATACTTTGCCCCAGTCTTTATTCAGGAGGTTGGTGAGGTTGATAATGCTCAATGAAATCTGGATATTATCTTTAGATTTACTGCTGACACGGAATTCATCCATAATCCTAAGGTCTGTCTGGACATTCCAAGGGGTGAAGTCCCCGTTTCGTTCTGTGAACTTGCCTCTTCTGCTGCTCAGGTAACTATTGCCGTTTACAAACGTTTCGTAATCAGCAACCTGTTTGGCTGCACTGGTAACCACGTTGCCACCTGCATCTTTGATATCTATGATATATTTTGCAGCTTCTGCAGCATCTTTAAAGATATAGGCCAAACCTGCAGCCTGCCCAGTGTTGGCAATGGTCGAATTAACAAAGCCCCAGGAAAAAGGGTTACCCGACTGTGCATTGAAGTAAAGATTCGTTGAAAGCCTGTTGTTTTCGGACAGGTTGAGGCCGTAACCAAGGTTTGCAACAATCCTGTTTTTAACAGCAAAATTAGAAGTAGCCAGTTTGGGATCATTTGGGGTCAATGATTGGTTCATCTGCCAGTTACTTTCCATTGAGTTACGGATACCGTTGGTAATATCTTTGGCGTCGCCATAGGTATAGGCCGCGAAGAAGTTGAATCCGAATTTGTAAGCTTTGGAGATCTGTGCTGTTAAGTTGTAGCGGTATCCTTCCTTGGTGTTGGACAGCATATAGGCATTAGAAAAATTTGAATTGATGTTGGTGGAGTAGATAGGCATCTCATGGTTTACATCATAGCTGTAATAGGTTACGGCATCGGTCTTGTTTACCTGCTGGAATTTGAGGTCATACAGCACCTTGGTATACAGGCCTTCCAAGGTCAGTTTGTAACCATCTACGATATAGTCCAATGCCAGAGAACTTCTCCATATTCTGGGCATCTTAAAATTATTATCCACAAGATCTACCTGCACTTTGGACGAGTTTTGCCATTTCGGGAAGTTGCCACTTACCAAAGGGTCGCCATTGGCTGCCAGTTGTGCAGTTGTAGGGCCGTTATAATCGTAACTGCCAAATCCTACACCATCGTTATAGAAAGCGTATCCGAGCCATGCGAAAGGGATTCTCCCCACAAAAATACCGGAACCACCGCGCAAAACAACCGATTTGTCTTCAGTCACATTCAATGTAAATCCTAGCCTAGGGGATAAGGTCGGTTTGTTGAGGTAAGTATTGGTTAACTGTGTCAGCGGTGTATAAGTATAAGTGGTACCGTAATGGGAATCTGCAGGCGAAGTGGTTACCTTGTTGCTGAGGCTCGGCATATTGCCAATGTCTGTATAATCAAGGCGTAAGCCAGGGGTAAGCCTTAGCCGTCCGATGGAGAACTCGTCCTGTACATAAGCAGACCAAAGGTTAATATTAAATTTAGCATAAGGATTATCAAACAGCTGCTCTCTGTCTTGCCCACTGAGCGAATATGTTCCCCTGATCCTCGCTGGTGTCGAGTTATAGAAATCTGCCAGACTTTTGTAGGAAATCCTGCCATTGAGGGCATTTACAAAACCATAGTTGATATTATAAAGTTCGTTATGTGTCCCGAATAACAGCGTGTGGTTCCCCACTTTGTAGGTTAAGTTGTCTGTGATTTCAAATGTTTTCTGCTTCATGTTGAAAACGCTGGCCTCCCGGTCGTTACCCAGAAATATGGTGCCGCCATTATAGGCAATTTCTACCTGTGGGAACATCACATTGGACGAAGTTGGGTTCCTGTAATCGCGGATAGCCGAGTAGCCTACTAGTAAAGTATTGTTGAGTTTGTCGCTAAATCGGCTTTTAAGCTCCAAAGTGGTGGTTGAAGCCTGATTTTTCTGCACAAAATCGATTCCCGAGAAACGGAAATTGGCACCATCACGCTCCAGGTTGGATGCTTCGGAGAAGACTGTATTGTTTTTAAGGGACAAGGTATGCTGGTCATTTATTTTCCAATCCAGTTTATTGAATAATTTGGAGCTTTGTGAGTAATTGTTATACTGGTTATAGCTGCCTGTATCAAAGCCGTATTTGGATTTTACAAAGTTGGAGATGGCCTGCGCCGTAGTATTGTCAATCAGAGCCCCGGAATCTCCTGAATTATAGAAGACAGGGTCTGTCCTTCGGGTATACTCCATATTGGTAAAAAGGAAAAGTTTATCTTTTACAACAGGCAGACCCACGCGGCCACCAAAAATATAGTCCTCAAAAGAACTTGGCATTTTAGAATTATCGCCCACCCTGTTTTTGCCTGTTATGGCGGCATTTCGGCCATAGGTATATATAGAACCAGTTACATCATTGCTGCCACTGCGCGTTACCGCATTAACGCTGCCACCCAAAAAGTTCCCCAATTTTACGTCGTAAGGAGCAATGTAAACCTGTACATCCTGTATGGCATCCAGGCTAATAGCGTTGGATCTCGTACTGCTACCGGGCATGCCCGAAGTACCGGTCTGGCCTCCTAAAGAAGGACTGAAACCAATGGCGTCATTGCTGATGGAACCATCTATGGTAACATTGTTGTAGCGGAAGTTGGTTCCTGCAAATGAGTTATTGGCACTCTGTGGCACCAGCTTGGTAACATCTTGGATGCCCCGGTTGATGTTAGGCAATCCCGTTATTTGTGCCTCGGTGATGGCTACACCATTTTTAGCCGAACGCCTATTGGCAGTAAGTGTAACTCCGGCAATGGATTTTTCGCGGTTGTCTATGGCAATAACAGGCAAATCGTTACTTCCCAATGATAATTGGTAATTATCAGAAGAGTATACCGTCTGGTTACCATCCAGGACTTCTATCCTGTAAGGGCCTCCCGGCTGCAGGTTTTCTACGCTGAAGCTCCCTTGGCCGTTACTTTTGGTTTCTACTGTACTGTTGGTAGGGATGTGGGTTAGTTTAACCGTCATTGCTGTATTAGCCCCTTTCAGTTTTCCCACAATCCGGGCGCTGGTCTCCTGGGCAAAAGCCACCCCAAAGGAAAGTAATGCCAAGGCACAAATCAATTTTCTTTTCATATCGTATCTATTTATTTAATTAGATCGAAGCAAAAATAGATTGGCGGACAGCCATCGGTATGAAACAGAAAATTAATATTACATCATAGAATTATTAAAATAAAATTAAAAACAGCTTAAAAAAGTAAAGAAACCAGACTGGTATATGAATCATTTATGAACCGCAATTTAAAAAATTATCAAAGATTCCCAGGTGCTTGTTTTTCCTATTGATAATAAAATAACCAAAATCCACAGCAAGCAGTTTTTTATCCCGTTAATTATGATTAATTTCAACTGATTAAATTCTATCTTATGAAATTTGGACAAGTTGACGATCCGTCGGGTATAGATTTTACCCTTCCCAAAGACCACGCACAAACCAAGGCGATATTGGAACGTAATAAGAAAGGGCTGCAGGATATCTCTATTGGCTGCGCCAAGTGGAACAAGACCGACCTGAAAGGCTTTTACCCCCGCGGGACCAAGGATGAGCTGAGCTACTATGCTACGCAGTTCAATTCCATAGAGCTTAATGCCACGTTCTACAGCATGCCTACTCCAGAGCAGGTGACCACTTGGAAAGACAAAACCCCCAAGGATTTCAAATTCTTTCCCAAAATTCCCAACACCGTCTCGCACTTCCGCCGTTTAATGAATGTCACCGATTTTGTGACGCATTTTGCCAATGCGGTGCTTAATTTTGATGAAAAGCTGGGCATGGTTTTCCTACAGTTGCACGACAACTTTAAGCCCACGGTATATGACCGCCTGGAAGACTTTGTTAAAAGCTGGCCCCAGGAAGTGCCCTTGGCAGTAGAGCTCCGCAACACCGAATGGTTTACCGATGATGCTATACTGGACAAGGTTTGCCAGCTGTTTGAAGATTACCACGTTACCAACATTATTGTAGATACGGCAGGGCGCCGCGATATGCTCCACATGCGGCTTACTACGCCCAATGCTTTTATCCGCTATGTGGGGGCCAATACAGAGAGTGACTACCAGCGCCTGGATGATTGGCTAGACCGCCTCACTGTATGGAAAAAAGAAGGACTTGAGAACCTGTACTTTTTTGTGCATCAAAACATAGAACAGGCTTCGCCACTGCTGTCGGCACATTTCATCAAATCGATGAATGACGCTTGGGGTACCACTATTCATGTTCCCGTGATGGCGACCGACCAGCCCATGTTATTCTAAAAAGTAAAGCCTGCTGACGATAATCAGCAGGCTTTTATTTTTTAATCCGTAAGGATTTATGCCAAAAAGCTGAGTTCCTTGTCTTTAAAATCGTTTTTCTCTACCAGTTTGCTCATTACTTTGATGGTTTTGCGGCGGAGTTTGGCCAGTTGGCGGATGTTGCGGTCCTCGCTGTAGTCAAAGATGCTGTCTTCAAAAGAAAATGTATCCCCCTTCTTAAAGGTGATTTTATTCTTTTTCAGTTCTTTCAGCAGCATCAGATTGGTCATCGTCTCCATGGTGGCATGTTCTGCCGCTTCCAGGTTTTTAAGGGACTTGAGCAATTCTTTTTTATATTTTTTCTTGGTCTTCATAATGCATTATTTAATGAGTTAAAGGTACGAAAAATATTTGAGAGCTGTTGTGGATGGTAGACTTATAGATAATAGACAGAGCGATGATAAACAATGTGAAGGGTTTTTGTTTTTTGTGTTATTCTTAGCTGTTTTGGTTAAAACTGAGGATTTGATAATAGGGTTGTTGTTTTCAATCCATGAAATATCCATGGCTTTGGTATGGCTTTAACATGGCTTTGCTATCAATGCACTATTTATAAAGAAAGGTTTCTTTTTTTGAGAGCCTCAGGCTGAGAGGGTGTTGGGGAGTTTGAGAATTTGAGGGTTTGAGAGTGAGAGAGTTTAGGAGTGTTTTTGGTATCTGGTTTTTTAAACGCAAAGCGAGACGAGGGATTTTTAACTGATTGGGTTTATTTTAAGATAGACAAGGGCGTAACAATTATCTGGGTAAGATAAAGGATATTTTGATTTCAAGAACTTGTAATGTGTGGATCGTTTATCATCTATCGCTTATCAATTATCATTAAATATTATTCTGCAACATTCATTTATCTGTTTTGTGATTTATACGGGTCATAATTATGACGGGCTGTGTGGAATTTTGTATTTTTGGGGAAAATAAATCTATAAAATGCAAGACCCTATTTTTGACCTTATTGAAAAAGAAAGAGCGCGCCAAAGCCATGGCATCGAGCTGATTGCTTCAGAAAACTTTGTTTCCGATGCCGTTATGAAGGCTGCCGGCAGCGTGCTGACCAACAAATACGCCGAGGGGTACCCGGGCCGCCGTTACTATGGTGGATGTGAAGTGGTAGACGAGATCGAACAGCTGGCGATTGACCGGGCCAAAGAACTTTTTGGTGTCGATTACGTGAATGTTCAGCCGCATTCCGGTTCACAGGCCAATGCTGCCATCTACCTGTCTGTGCTGAAGCCCGGCGATAAAGTGATGGGTATGGACCTCTCTATGGGAGGACACCTTACCCACGGCTCAGCGGTTAATTTCTCTGGTATCCAGTATCAGGTTTGTTCGTATGGCGTTCAGAAAGAAACAGGCTTGATCGATTATGAGCAGATGCGCGAAGTGGCTCTTAAAGAGCGCCCTAAAATGCTGATTGCAGGCTTCTCTGCCTATTCCAGAGACCTGGACTATGCCAAGTTCCGTGAAGTGGCCGATGAGGTAGGTGCCACGCTTTGGGCTGATATTGCCCACCCGGCAGGACTTGTTGCCAAGGGCCTTCTCAATAACCCTTTTGAGCATTGCCATGTGGTGACCACTACCACACACAAAACCCTACGAGGCCCCCGTGGCGGTATGATTATGCTGGGCAAAGATTTTGAAAACCCTTATGGCCACAAAACGCCTAAAGGAGAAACCAAGCTGATGAGTGCCGTATTGGACAGCTCTGTGTTTCCTGGTATCCAGGGCGGGCCGTTAGAGCATGTGATTGCTGCTAAAGCAGTGGCTTTTGCTGAAGCTATTGATGACCGTTTCGAAACTTATGCCAAGCAGGTGAAGGCCAATGCGCAGGCTTTGGCCAAAGCCATGACAGACCTTGGTTTTGAGATCGTGAGCGGCGGTACAGACAACCACCTGATGCTGATTGACCTTCGCAACAAAAACGTGAACGGTAAGGAAACGGAAAAAGCGCTTGTAAAAGCCGATATCACCTGCAACAAGAATATGGTGCCTTTTGATGACAAGTCGCCGTTTACTACATCGGGTATCCGACTGGGTACGGCTGCCATTACCACCAGAGGATTGAAAGAGAATGATATGGCAACCATTGCCGGCCTGATCTCGGAAGTGGTGAGCGATATTAATAATACCACGGTGCTGGAAGGTGTTAAAACCAAGGTGAACGCCCTGATGGAGGGTCGCGCCCTTTTTAATAACTAAGCCTTTCGGTTAACTCTATACGCCCGCCAGGATCTTGGATTTTGGCGGGCTTTTTTTGTGGGAGTTCAAGGTTCAGAGTTCAGGGTTCAAGGTTCAGAGTTCAAGGTTCAAGGTTCAGGGTTCAAGGTTCATAGTTTAGAGTTAGGTGATGGGCTTCGAGGGCCTCAGCCTGACAGCGTGGGTGTTGGCTTCTCGATACCTCCCTTCGGCTGGGACTTCGAAGTGAGGGTTAGGAGGAATGATGGGTGATAAATAGTTTGATAGTTGTGCCAGTTTTTATAATTTAGCCTCCTCAATGATCTATGATGCCCGCCGATAAGAAGCTTTTCAGTTTTAGTGAGATTAAACAGAAACTGGTCAATTACTGTGTTTACCAAGACCGCTGCCACAGTGAGTTGGAACAGAAGATGCGCGAGTTTGTCCTGATCCCCGAAGCCCGCGAAGAGATCCTGCTGTACTTGATGCAGGAGAACTACCTGAATGAAGAACGTTTTACCCGCAGCTACATCCGGGGTAAATTCTACATCAAACACTGGGGGCGCCAGAAGATTACATCCGGACTTAAAATGAAAGGCATTACCGAGAAGCTGATCCGCCAATGTATGGATGAGATACACCCCGAAGATTACCATGCCCAACTTTCTAAAATGTATGACACTTATTATTCGCAGCTTAAAGGGCTGCAGGATTACCAAAAGGGCGTGAAGACCACGCGCCACCTATTGTCCAAGGGCTATGAGTACGAGGCCATAACCGCTGTGCGTGAGGAGAGGGAGAGGGATGATAAATGATGGATGATGGATGATTGGGAGGCGGATGCTTCGGTGGGGTCAGCATGACAGGTTGAAGGGTGAGAGTGTAGGGTATTTTTTTTGGGTCTGGTTTTAAAAGGCAAGCGAGACGAGGGATTTTGACTAATTGAATTATCCTTTTAATTAATATTGAAAAATAATGATTTATAAAATGCTTCCTAACAAAAGCCCTTCGATAATTCGACAAGCTCATTACAGGCTAGGCTCAGTGTGACTCGCTAATACTAACTGTTTTTTTAGAACGTATCAGGCTGAGCTTGTCGAAGCCATTATTGACAATAGGGATAAGTCTGCGAATTTATTTTAAGATAGACAAGGGCGTATAACTTATCTGAGTAAAGCGAATGGTGTTTTGATTTCAAGAATTGTACTGTGTGGGATTATTTATCGCATATTATTTATCAATTATTGAAATGAAGGGAGGGTCTTTTAACGCTATGGGCGCAAGTTTTTTTTATCATGATTGTTTGATAGGGGCGTAAAGGCACTTTGTTCAGCGAATGATATTTGGGGATTGAGTATATAGGAAGGAGCTTTTTATTGGCTCCGAGAGCGTTAGGTGGATAGGGTGTTTTAGAAAAAAGTGGTTGAGTGTTTGATTATTTGGGATTGAAACTTACAGTTAAGTAAATCATTTATCGAATATAAGCAATGTGGGTCTATTCGGCAATTGGATGTTGGGATCCTTAGGAATTAATTAGAGTGTGCTCGTGAGATGTGATGATTTGTATGGTTTCAAGTACATATAGAGTTTGAGGATTTGAAAACTCCAAGTTTTTAGTTAAGAAAGCTTGGGGGTTAGGAGTTGTTTATCGTTTCGTGGTGTTGTCCATTAAGAGAGCATAGATTTCTGCGATATGACAACACAAGGATAGAAAGGTTTTAGTGGTTCGAGGATTAACGGTTAATGCGTTTTTTTATTCATCTGTATCAAATAAATCAGTTTTAATTTTGTAGAGGAAAAAAAGATCCGTCTCAGATTTGTGAGACGGATTCTTTTGATTTTAAATTGTAATTGTTATTGTTTGATTATTTTTTTCGATACCACCCCAGCGGCTGTATTGATTTCAACAATATAGGCACCGGCTGTTAAGGCACTGACGTTAATCTTAGCAGAATCCTGGTTGATTTGATTAGTAGAAACGGACTTTCCAGACATATCAAAAATCCGTACCGCTGCTTTATTGATTCCTGCTGGGAGCGTGATATTAAGCTGGTCCTTAACAGGGTTTGGATAGACTGTCAGCGTATTCAATGCTGTATTTTTAGTGTCCAGAGTTTTGTTGCCTGTTATTAAATAGCCACCGAATCCTGTTGCGTTAACTGTTACCTCCCAATAGCCGTATGTGTCATTCCATACAATATCATTTGGCTGAACATTTGTAACTAATGGTGCCCCTGCGTAAGAGTCAGGGTTTCCTGTATTATCGCTGCTTTTGCCGGCATAGAAATGAATATAGATGTTGGTCTTATTATTTTCATCGGTGTGTGACGTTGGAAGTTTAACATTGTGGGATGCATTGTAGAGGTCAAAATCTTCCTGCGAATAGAACAGTGTTACTTTTCCAGTAGAAACAGAGTTGTTGTTGTCGGCATTAACCTCTATTTTTCTGCGTACGAATGACTGCTGGGAAGGATCCATCCATACTTTTGCCGTTGTATTTCCCGTTACCGGTAAACTTCCGGAAGCCTCTACCCTTGTTATCAATTCACAACTATTGATGAAGTAATTATAACCTAACTGTACTGCCTGTGATGCTTCACGGCTGGAAGTGGCAAGCTGTTTAATTCCTGGCTTGTCTTCATAAACCACTGCGCGCAGCTTGGCATCATACGTGTTATCTATGGCAAATGTTTGCCCATTGTCTGTAGATCTATAAGATCTCTGGTCGATATTTTTCGAATCCACAACCAAGCGAAGCGGTGCAGCATCCACCCCTACGGTAATGAAGAAGTCTTCCCCTTTTGTCACGTTGATGCCCTGATCAATAAAATCGATTGTGTTCCAGCCGGACTGCTCAAGTAATTTTACATTAGGGATGGTTTTGGTGGCCAGTACTGCACCGGGTTTGCCATTTTCATCAGCTTTCCGGACTTCTACTGTCATCGGAATGGCAGCAGCAGTTTCTGTATTATAGTTTCCTAAGAATACAACGGCGCTACCTAATTTTCCGGTTGTTGCCGGTGTGTATTTTACGGCTACTTTAGTCCCTGTACCATAATTCAAAACCCCTGTTCCATTTGCGGCGCCAAATAGATAGTTCTGGTTATCATAAGCCAGGGTAATATTGTTGCTCGGTGGGCACGTCCCATTATTATTTTTATGGTTGAGCTCATCGTACACGGCTTTATAAATGTTCAGTTTTCCATACCCGAACTCATTTGTATAACTGTTTGTGGTTATCTGATCTTTGGTCGTATTCTCTGTCAATCTCTTTTTGACCTCTTTTGCCGTAAGCTGACCGTTAGCCTGAAGGAGTAATGCCGTGGCACCAGCCACAGTAGGCGACGACATACTGGTTCCTGTCATTTGGGAATAGTACTGACCATCAATAATATACGGATCTGTAACATCCTTGCTTCTTGCGGAAATAACAAAAGTCCCACCAGCGGCGATATCAGGTTTCAGTGCTTCATCGGCTCTTGGACCTTTAGAACTGGAAGAATTGAGTTGGCCGGTAATGTAAGGTGCTGAATAGGTTGCATTTGCAGTGGGGTTACTGCTGTTAACTGCAAAAGCATTTTTTCCCACGTAATTAGCCACTGTAATGGCTTCGTCAGCCGTCCCGGGAGATCCTACGGTATAGTAATTGTCCCCAAAGGGTAATGTGGTTGTTGCCAAGTCAGAATTGATAGAGTAAAGCCAACCGTCAATTGTCAGCTGGTTTTCGGAGGTGTTTTCAATTTCCAGAGAATAGGTCCCCTTTGTTCCGGTAATTGCAGTCCGGTTAACCACTAGTTGTGTAAACCTTTTTTTTGATGCCGAGTCTACATAGTTCAGAAGCTGCATGGAGATTATATTCTTGGTAGGATCAGTTGGGTTTTTTATATAGTATTTCCCCTGAGATCCCGCTTTCTGTGTGTAAATATTGCCATCAGGAGCCGTAAGGCGCGCTATAACAGGGGAGTCTTCGTTTGTACCCTTGTTGAACGTAAGAAAAGAAAATATAGGGGCATTGTTGGTTTCTTCGATGATATTCCCCACCTGAATGTTAAAAGATTTCTTTTCCCCTTGCGCTAAAGATATCCTTTGGTGAATATTCCCATCCCCTTCGTTTCCGGCAGATATAACTACCACGCGCCCAGGCCCTGATGCCGTAAACTCATTGACCTTTAATTCGTGCGCCCCATTTCCATCATGAGGGCTACCTTGCCCGCCAATACTCATGTTAACCACAATAGGTTTGCCTATTTTTTCGGCTACACTTTTAAAGTAGTCTAGCGCGGCGATGGTATTGGTTGTAGGGAAGCTTCCGTTGCCTCCTTTCACAATTACGATATCTGCTTCCGGTGCCATGCCCATTTCTGCCCTGCTGCTTAGTGCCGAGCCATTTCCGGCTACAGAGCCTGCCACATGTGTACCATGTCCGTTGATATCCTTTTCGCGAATATAATTGGCGGGGGTTCCGTCTATTTCGTCATTGATCTGTTGCTGGGTATATTCGACCCCGAAATCAAAACCTGCAGGAGTTACGTCAGCTGTATTTTCAACAGCCGTTATGGTTTGGTCCCAAATACTGACTATGCGGGATTTTGAAGGATCAGCCGGATCCCTGAAGTCGGGGTGTGTAAAATCAATGCCTGTATCATAAATTCCTACCAAAACGCCCTTACCTGTATAAGCTGTGTTGAATAGTGCTTTGTTATGGAGCAATGCCGCACCAGATTCTATAGTGTTTTGTTGGTTATTAAGCTTATCTATACCCGGCGCCATTACCGAAATTACAGATTTGTTGTTCCTTAACCGTTCAATGTCTTCTATGGACAAGAGTGCTGTTACAAAAGTTTTGGCTTCGGATTGAACTAAGTAGCCTTCGTTTTTCAGCTGCTTGCCATCAGTTGTGTAAATGATGGCATGGTAAAGTTCTTTGGCCGTACCATTCGGAAAAACAATTGAAGATGTTGGAAGGAGATCTTCCGTAATAAGCCTTCCGGATATTTGATTTTTTAGTGAAGGCTGATGTTTTTCCTTAATAAGATTTTCAAATTTTGGGTCAATCTTATATTGTGCCATACCCATTCCTGAGTAAAATAAGAAAAATGCACCTAAAAGCTGAGGTACCGTGAGTCGTTTTTTAATCATTTTCTAATAAATTATTGATTTTATCTATTGTGGGAAGTGCAATATGTGTTACTTCCTTTAAATTATATAATGTTTTAAGCTCCTTTTTTTGGATTAAAGCGGTTACAAAGCTTGCGGATACACTTTGCACAAGAATGCCTTTTTTTTTGAGTAGGTCTGGGTAGTGCGTATATATAATGACAGGGTAAGTTTCTATATATGCTCCATTCAATAAAATAACAGTTGGAGTCATTGAAACAAGATCGCTCTCATTGATGCTCTTGGCTTTCAAACTGTCATTTTTCATGGTGCAACTATAAATAGGAAAAAAACAAATTATACATGGTATTATTTTTTTTAATATTGACATGATATAGTCTTACGGGATTGCTAATGTATAAAAAAAAAGTGTTATTTAAATGTATCCTTTGTTTAATTGTTGTGTAATTTATTGATATGGTTTTTTTTGTTTTTTCAGATATCTTTATAGGCGAGGAATGTTGTTTCAAAATGTAATCAATATTTTTGGTTTTTTTGATGATAAAGATAAAAGTATGAGATGTGGGGAGGGTTTGAGAGTTTGAGCGTGTAGGAGTGTTTTTTGAGGGCTGGTTTAAAAGGCAAGCGAGACGAGGGATTTTGACTAATTGAATTATCCTTATTAATTAATATTGAAAAATAATGATTAATAAAATGCTTCCTAACAAAAAGCCCTTCGATAATTCGACAAGCTCATTACAAGATAAGCTCAGGATGACTCGCTAATACTAACTGTTTTTTAGAACGTGTCAGGCTGAGCTTGTCGAAGCCATTATTTACAAAAGGGATAAGTCTGCGAATTTATTTTAAGATAGACAAGGGCGTAAAACTTATCTGGGTAAGACAAAGGATGTTTTTTTTTGAGTTCAAGACTTGTAATGTGTGGGATTATTTATCGCTTAGCATTTATCAATTATTGAAATGAAGGGATGGGTTTTTAAGGGTATGGGCGCAAGTTTTTTTTTCATGATTGTGTGATAGGGGCGTAAGGGCACTTTGTTCAGCCAATGATTCAATATAAAACGAAAAAAGCTTTTCTTTTATGGCCTTCGAGAGGCTCAGCCTGCCAGAGGTACTGTGACTGCGCTTAGTCTGACAATATATGCATCGGTTTGTGACTTAGAAACGAGAGCCCCACGAATTAGTTCTTCAAGAGCTTCAGAATGACAGGTGAGAGATCATTTATTTAGGAAATGCAAGTTGGACTTGGGCGACATCAAAGATTGTATTGTGATTCGAATGTAAAGGCTTTTCAGAACTTCACAAAGATAATGGTGGTTAGGTGGGCTGAGCAGGTGTGGCTGCGGCGTTTTTGATAAAGGTATGTTAACGCAGATTCATGACTAATTGGGTTCATGGTGTTAAAAAAAAATAATTATTGCTAAAAAATTCCTAATTTCGTGGCTGTATAATTATTCTGCATGAAAAAGTTATTGGTTTTATTTTCGGTTGTTTTGCTGGGTTTTGCGCAGGGCCAGTCTGTGAAGTATGGTCTTACGGGCAGTATCCATAAAGGTTCTATTGCCGGCGTGCATGGCGTGAGCAAAGGCGGCTGGGGTGGCAGCCTGGGGGTGTTTGCGGACATTGCGCTGGTCTCCAATGATATCTATGACTCTGCTTGGCTCTATTTTACGCCTCAGCTGGAAGTGTCTACCATAGGGGAGAAAGGCGACTGGAATGAAGATAAAATTGATTACCAAAAATATAATAATGTGTATGTGGGTGTCCCTTTATACCTCAAGTACTACCTGAAGAACCATGGTTACAAAGGCGATATTTTCCTGATGTTTGGCCCCAAGCTTGAATTTTTGGTGTCTGAGAAAACTGACGAAGGCACTGCCGTAAAAGATGCCATTGCAACCGGTCATGACCCTAATGTATTTGGTTTAGGACAAAAGACTGCCTCTTTTGGTTATGGCGTTTCTGCGAAAGTAGGCGTGAAGGCGAGTGATAAACTGGAGGTTTTCCTTCGTTTTGACCGTGGCCTTTCCAAGGTGTACCCAGATTATAAGATGTATAATACGTACAATAGATTTCTGGCTTTAGGCGTTAATTATTATATCGGCGTACGCGAGTAAACCAAAAAATACCGGCGGTGTCCACGGGCTATTTCTGTTACGCTGCTTTTACCATGAAAGTACTTATTTACCTATACCTTCTGTTGAGCTTTGCTACATCCTGCCAGCCTAAGCAGAATATGATCTATATGAGCAACCACCACTTTGAAGACGAAGTGAGCCAAGCCCGGTATACGGGGCTGCATATCCAGACAGGCGATGTTTTGGACATTGTTGTTTCTGCCATGGATGATATTGCTGTACGTCCTTTTAACAGGACTACCATGACCCAAACGGCCAATGCAGATACCCCGGTTATAACGGGGGCCCAGAAGCTGGGGGATAACCAGTATCAGGTCAATACCGACGGTACCATCAGTTTCCCCATTCTTGGCAGTATTTATTGCAAGGGGATGACCAACCGTCAACTGAAGTCAGCTATTGAGGATTTGTTGAAAACGTACCTTACAGACCCCGTGGTTACAATCAAACTTTCTAATTTTAATATCAGCGTCTTAGGCGAGGTTGCCAATCCCGGGCAGAAGACCAGTCCCAATGAACGTTTGAACCTTTTCCAGGCTCTTGCCCTTGCAGGTGATATGTCGTCTAATGCCGACCGAACCCAGGTAAAGCTGGTGCGTTACAATGAGGAATCTCAAAAAGACATGGTTGTTAACCTGGATTTATCGGATGCCGGAATCGTGAGTTCGCCCTATTACTATTTGCAACAGAATGATGTGCTGTATGTGCAGCCGGATAAGAATGCCCAGATTGCCGCTACTGCCTCTAATCCTAACAGGGGTTTAATGTTTCAGATTGGGGCAGCTTTAATAGGTGTTGCCACTATCATTATCGCCCTTACCAAATAGAATAATGGAATTATCAGATCAGCTATCCGCCAAACCTAAGCCGGTTAACTTTAAGCAGGAGATTTATAAGTACCTGCGAAAGTGGCCGTGGTTTTTGCTCAGCATTATACTGTTTTTTATTGCAGCCAAAATATACCTGCGGTATACCCAACCCCAATTCCTGAGTAAGACGTCGCTGATGCTTACCCAGAATAATACTAAGAACAACACCACGCTCAGTGACCTCAAAAGCCTGGGTGTGGGTGTGAATGACGACAAGGAATTACAGGGTGAGACCGTGGTGATTGTCTCCAAACCTATCCTGGCCCAGGTAACACAACAGTTAGGGTTGAATGTAGGTTATTACAGCGTTGGTAATATCAAAGAAACCGAGATGTACCACGGACCACTGAAAGCGGCGATTGTCAGTGTAAGGGGTAATGGCAATTTTACACCGCATTTCTGCGTTGTAGCACCTGCTGGCAAAGGCAGTGTTAAAATTACGGAAGGAGAACGCGCAGGCCAACATATCCTACCTGGACAGACCACAGCTTTTTCTTTTGGTACTGTTCAATGGACTTTTGATCCCCAGAAAATCCAGTCACCCATTAAAGTGGCCTTTTGGAGTATTCCCACCGTAGTTAGTTGGCTGGAGAACGCAGTGAATGTAGCCTTGCCGGAAGACAAAGGTTTGCTTATGGAACTCTCCATGATTGGCATGGTTCCGGAAAAATCTGAAGATATTTTAAACGAGATCAGTCGCCAATATAATATCGACGGTGTTAAGGATAAGAACTTCGAAGCGCAGAATACGCAGGACTTTATCAACGGACGCCTTGAGATTATCAGCAAGGACCTGTCCGGTATCGAAAACGAAAAGGAAAAATTCAAACGTGATAACCGTATAGCAGATCTTACCACGCAAGCTAACCTGGCACTGGATAACATCAACAGCAATACCAAATCTTACCTGGATGTTGTGACCAGGCTGGATCTCGTCAACTCTATTTTTGACATGAGCGCAAGGGAACAGTTGCTGCCCACCAATATGGGGCTGTCGCAGGCTACCGAAAATTATGTTGCCCAATATAACAGCCTGCTGATCACCCGAAACAGGGTGCTGAAACAAGCCACCCCCAAAAACCCCTCTGTTATCCAACTTAATCAGGATATTGAAGAAGCTCGTACGATCCTGCGAAAGAACCTCATGGAAACCCGGGAGGCTTTGAAAGCCCAGTCGGGGCAGCTTAACAGCCAACTGAATACTGACAAAGGGCAGATAGACCGTTTTCCCGGTCAGGAAAAGATTTTCAGAAATATTGACCGGCAACAACAGCTGAAGGAGCAGATCTACCTTTACCTATTGCAAAAAAGGGAAGAAAATGCTATTACGCTTGCCGTTACGGTACCCAAGGGCAAAGTGGTAAACCCGGCCTTCACGGTTGGGCAGGTAAAGCCTAACCCCAGCCAGGTGACTGGTGGAGCACTGGCTATAGGGTTTTTGCTGCCACTGCTTGTTTTCTTCACGATGTTTACACTGGATACCAAAGTGCGCACACGCCAGCAGCTATTGTCCCAAGCCGGCGATATTGCCATTGTGGGAGAGATACCTGTTTCCAAAGACCATACAACCGTGCAAACCCACGATTTCTCGGTATTTGCAGAATCCTTCCGTATCTTGGCCTCTAACCTGAAATACCTGCTCAAAGCGAAAAACGGACAAGGTAAAGGAACTATTTTGGTTACCTCCTCTATCAAGGGGGAGGGTAAAACCACCGTGGCTATCAATATGGCCATTACATTATCCAGTAAAAACAGGGTTTTACTGCTGGGTGCCGACATCCGAAACCCACAGCTGCACCGTTTTATAGAACATCGTAATGTTGGGATTACCGATTATCTGGTGTCTGATGATGAGACCCCTGAACACTATATCCATAACTCACAGCTTCACACCGACCTGGATGTCATGTTTAGTGGGGCAATGGCCCCAAACCCGAATGACCTGCTGGATATGGATAAGTTTGATGCCCTTGTAGCATGGCTCAAGGCTCATTATGACTATGTGGTCATTGATTCTGCCCCAGTGATGCTGGTGAGCGATACCCTGCACCTGCTGGATCTCTCCGATGCCTTGCTGTATGTGGTAAAAGCCGGCTATACCGAGAAAGAAATGCTGGACTATGCTGCCGAGTTCCGCGAAAGGAACCATGTCAAAAATATGGCTTTTGTCCTTAATGCCATAGAACCCCGCAATTCCCGCTATGGCGGCAAATATGCGTACGGCTACTATGCGCAATCTGCCGGAAATAAGGGTTTCTTTAAACGGTTTTTTTAATGTCGAGTAACAGGACTATCGCCAAAAATACTATTTTCCTGTATTTCAGGATGATTGTCATTCTTGTTGTAGGCTTATACACTTCGCGTGTTGTGCTACAGACCCTTGGTGTCTCCGATTATGGTCTTTATAGCGTTGTGGGCGGCGTTGTAGCGATGATGGGGTTTATGCACTCCACACTTTCCGGGGCCACCACCCGTTTTCTAAATATCGAAATGGCCACAGGGACGGAAAACAGCAAGAAAAACCTTTTCTCAACATCTGTTTTTATTCATCTGGGGCTCTGTATAATCCTGCTTATATTGGGGGAAACTGTAGGGCTTTGGTTTGTTATGCACCGGCTCAACATCCCGGAAGGGCGTTTTTTTGCGACCATGGTGGTGTATCAGCTGTCCATTATATCCGTCCTTTTTACGGTGATGCAAATCCCTTATGATGCGGCTATTATCGCCCATGAGAAGATGAATATCTATGCTTACCTGTCCCTTTTTGATGCGGTAGGTAAATTACTGGTGGTTTACCTTATCCAGGTTTTACCATTGGACAAGCTGATGAGCTACTCCTTATTGACCTTACTTATCAGCATTGTAAGCCGGCTTATTGCTCAGATCTACTGCCGTAGAAAATTTCCTGAAACCAGATTCTCGTACCAGTTTAACAGAGCAAAATATAAAGAAATACTTGGCTTTTTTGGCTGGGATCTTTTAGGAAATTTTGCATTGATGACCAAAAATGAGGGCAATAATATCCTGCAAAATATTTTCTTTGGCACAGTACTTAACGCTGCTGTAGGTTTAGCTACCATGGTTAATCAAACCATTACCAATTTTGTTTCCAATTTTACATTGTCTTTCAAACCCCAGATTATGCAATCTTATGCGAAAGGTGATTTGGAAAGGACCTTTTTTCTGATGAATAATGGTATTCGTTATTCTTTTTATTTGATTCTGTTTATTATTATACCAGTATATATAGAGACTGATTTTTTTCTTGAATTATGGTTGCATACAGTTCCGCCTTATGTTTCCGGTTTTATAAAACTCTTGCTGGTAGTTACGGCAATATCTGTACAGAATCCTTTAATAGCCTATGTCATCCAAGCGACAGGACAAATTAAATTGATGAATACGATCAACGCTATTTTATTTTTTATAAGTTTTCCAGTTACGTACCTGTTTTTTAAAAATGGTTTTTCTCCCTATTATCAATATTATATCAATATTTTTATTTTCATAGGTATTGCATTTTTTACCATTTCTATTTTGAAATCTAATGTACAAGAGTTTAATATAATCAAGTTCTTTAAAAATATTTTTTTTAAAAATCTAATTATTTTAGTGTGCAGTTATGGTCTCGTTAACTTAATTAAAACATACTTATTTTCGAACCCATTTTTTATTGTGGTTATATCAGACATTATTGTTCTCTTTTTTGTTCTTACTCTTGGCGTGTCAGGGACTGAAAGAAAATGGATTTATCAGAAGTTAAAAGCTAAACTTATTCGTATATAATATGCACATCGCTTACCTTACAACAGAGTATCCACATGCTACATTACCGCCAGCCGGTGGTATTGGGAGCTTTGTGAAAAGTATGGCAGATAGCTTGGTCAAACAAGGACATCAGGTCACAATTTTTTTGATAGGTGACTTTGCTAAAGATCGGGAATGGATCGATTATCAGATTAAGATTATCGAAATTGTTAGGGTTAAAACATCCAGGTTATCTTTTCTTATAGATCGATTGAAAATAGCACGTGTTATAAAGAAAAAAATTACAGAACTCAGTATTGATCTGCTCGAATGCCCGGACTGGGAAGGTTGGCATGCATTTGTTAATTTGAAAATACCGATAATTACTAGATTGCATGGTTCTGTAACCTATTTTAATAAATTGGAGAACAAAAGGCCATCCAAATTATTGTATTATCTGGAAAAAAAGGCACTGAAACGCTCAAATGCCATTATTGCTGTAAGCAAATTTGCAGGAGAATTAACAGAAGAATTATTCCTTACCGGGAAGCCTATACATGTCATCTACAACGGGGTAGATACTAACAAGTTCAAATTAACTGACGAACTAGCACAGTCCGACAAAACTCCTTCTATCTTATATTTTGGTTCATTAATGAGGAAAAAGGGATGTTTAGAAATTCCTTCTATCTTTAATGAAGTTATAGCCAAAAAGCCAGAAGCCAGACTTATTCTTGCAGGCAAAGATACTATAGACCATATTACAGGCGAATCGGTATGGGAATTGATGCAGAAGGGTTTCTCATCGGCAGCACTAGCAAAAGTTGATTATAGGGGCACAGTTCCTTATCATGAAATGCAGCAAATAATACAACAAGCATTCGTTTGTATTTTTCCTTCTCATGCTGAAACCTTTGGATTATCAACTATAGAATCTATGATAATGAAAAAACCAGTAATTACTTTTGATATGCCTTGGAATCGTGAAATAGTAGAGCATGGGATTTCTGGATTTCTAATACACCCGTTCTCCCATACATTATTTGCAAAAAAAATTTTTTTGTTACTTGATGCTGATACACGAGTTGAAATGGGAAAGCGTGCGCAAATCAGAGCAAAAGATTTGTTTGATCAGGACAAATTAATTATAGAAAATATTAAATATTACAAAAAGATAGTTAAGGCCCTTTAGATTCTTTCAATAAAAAAATGATTGTTAATAAAAATATATTGGTTATAACGCCTTTTTTCGCACCGGAAACTCATGCGGCAGTTTTCAGGGCACATAAATTGGTAAAATATTTGAAAAAAGCAGGTTGGAATCCTATTGTTTTAACTGTTGATACTAACTATGTATACAATGAAGATGAACATTTGCTAAAGGAACTTGATGACGTTCCAATTTACCGTGCAAGATATATTGAACCAACATTAAGGGGTGTTAGAATGGCACTGACAGGAAAAGACCTGACCTTTAAAACTCTTAAAAAACAAGGCTATTATAATTCTGTTCTTAACAACAAAAATGATGTATCAGATAAGGATAAACCGACTAATATAGCTTTGAAGACAAGTATTTGGTCAAGGTTCTATAATTATCTTCTTGAACACCACCTTAATAATCCTGATCGATATTGGACGTGGAAAAAAAATGCTGTGGCATTGGCAGAGAACATCATAAAGAAAGAGAATATTGGGATTATCTATACTTCATCACTTCCATTTACAACTCTAGAAATTGGATCAAGACTTAAATTGAATAATCCATCATTAAAATGGGTTCTTGACTATCGTGATCCTGTTATGTATGCTTATAAAACACATTCACAATTGTCTACAGTTAAAGCAAGACAATACAAAATAGAAAAAAAAGCATTTACCTTAGCAGATAAAATTACAATGTTGGGATATTCATATACGCTCATATACCATGAGATGTATAACGGTCTTTTTGATGACAAAATTTCATTTATACCTACAGGGTTGGATGACGATTTAATTCCTCAAAACATTGAACCTGATAATGACATTATTGAATGGATATTTGTTGGAGAGTATCTTCATGAATATAAAGATTATTTTTTTCAAATATTTAGAAAATTTCAGGAAAAACATTTAGAATTTGCCTCAAAAATAAGAATAAAAATTATTGGCAACAAAAACATTAATTTGCCAATAATTTTGCCTTATGCTGCTGACCTGATACAGGCTGGAATTATTTCTCTTATAGATCATATGCCTCAAAAGGAACTTTATCAGCATATTAAAAATGCGGATGCGGCTATTTTAATCCCAGGATATAAAGCACATTGGTGGAATAACTTTGCAAAGATGGTAGACTATATTGCATTACAAAAGCCAGTTTTGGCAATGATTCCTAACCCTAGTGAAGCCCGGTCAGAATTGATTAAGGCTGGTTTGGGAGTTTTTATTGATGATGATGTAGATGGTGTTGAAAATATGAAAAAATTAGTTAGCGGAGAATTGCAGATGAATACGAATTTACAATATTGTACGCAATATTTAGCATCTAATCAAGCGGCTTCATTTATTAAAATTTTTGAATCTTTGCAGTTATGAAAGGACTTTCAGTCATTATCCCAACACTTAACAGGACAGATTTTCTGATCCCCACCCTGCATGATATCTTGCGGCAACAGGTTAACCAGCCCTATGAGATTATTGTTGTGGACCAGTCTCAACACAAAGATCAGCAGGTCATCACCCTTGCGAATCAGCATCCGTTGTTACATTATTATCACATTGATTTTTTTCGAGGCCTCCCCGAAGCCCGAAACTATGGCGCACAAAAAGCGCAATATGATATTCTGGTTTATATCGACGATGATATAGAATGTAAGCCTGATTTTTTGCAGCATCATTGGGACACCTATGTGCAACTCCCGGATGTCGCAGTTGTTGCAGGTGGTATTACGGAAAAATTCAAAAATAATCCTGATAGCGTAATTGGGCAATTTGTCAGTAAAACCGCAACCCCCTTAAGAAGCTTTCACAAGGAAGGTTTTTTAGAAGTAGACCATGCAGGAGGTGGGAACTTTTCCATTACAAAGAATTTTTTTTTAAAGGTCAATGGAATGGACGAAAACCTGACTAAAGGTGCGGCCTTGTATGAAGAGACAGATCTTTGCCTGAGGGTAAAAGAGGCAGGAGGTAAAATATGGTTTAATTCTGCTGCACATGTTATCCATTTAGCAGCAGATACAGGAGGATGCAGGGTTTCCGATATTAAGAAGTACATGTATAATCTGGTGCGTAACCGCTCTCTGATTATCTCAAGACATCTGAAGGGATTCCACAGAATAACGGCAAAAGCAGAACTTTTCCGCCTTGTCTTGGCTTATGCCGTATCTTATAAAAAACCTTCACTAATTAAAACCTTTTTTACAGCGGGTATAGAAGGTCAAAGAACGGGGATGAAACCTACAAAAATGACAGTGTATGAGAGATAGAACACTCCTCATATTCTCCTACGATTTTCCTCCCAATGACGGTGGTGTTGCCCGGCTGTGTGCAGAAATTGCCGAAGGGATGCAGCCTTATTACCGCGACATTACAGTGCTTACACACAAAAAAAATGCGCTGCCATTATCGTACCATCGGGACCATCTCAAAATTATCGAAATCGATGCCCCGCGAGGGCGACTTGAGTGGCGGCTGTTTAAGTTCCTGCGGAGGTGGGATAACAAAGCGCAAACCGATATTCTCTGTGGGCTTTATCACCCTGAGGCCAGCCTTGCATGGCTGGCGGGTTTTAAGAAGCTCTATATTTTGGGGCATGGCACCGAGTTTTTAGCCGGTCCTTCACCCTTCCGCCAAAAGTTTTGGCTTCCCGTTTATGCCTCATTTATTTTAAGACGGGCAAAGGCTGTGATTGCCAATTCCCGCTACACGGCAGGGTTGATACAGATGGTTAGCCCCCAAGCTACTATTGAGGTTTTACCATTGGGGGTGAACCCCGATTTTTTCCGCCCTTGTGCACCCAAAAGCAATGACGGCCATCTCCACCTGGTAACAGTATCCCGAATTTTGAAATTTAAAGGCTATGATTTTGTTGCGCAGGTTATTGCGGGGTTACCGGAGCATTACCGCAGCAGAATCCGCTGGACCATTGGCGGCAAGGGCAGTTATCTGGAGGAGTTTCAGCGGCTGATCCGGCAGTTGGGATTAGAAGCGCAGGTTGATTTTTGCGGATTTGTCCCGGATGAAGACCTTCCCAAGGTGTATAGTTCTGCTGACGTCTTTATAATGCCTACCCGCGAAAAAGCAGGCGATACCAGTGTGGAAGGTTTTGGTCTGGTCTTTTTGGAAGCGCAGGCTTGCGGAACGCCATCCATAGGCGCCAAAACCGGAGGTATTCCTGATGCCGTAATCCCGGGAGAAGGCGGATGGCTCATAGACCAAGACAATACAGAAGAGCTCTCTGCTTTACTAACGTCATTGATTGACCAGCCCGCAGCTGTTACCGCACAAGCGGCTGCCGGGAGAGAAAGGGTAGTAAGTACAGCCAACTGGAGCTATTACTGTCAGCAACTAGATAAGATCCTTAGCCGATGATTCCTATAGAGCATTATATCCTACTCTATTATGTGGGTGTGGCATTGCTTATATTCGTTGCTGCAATGCAGTTGTCTGTCTATAAGAATGGTGAGATTCTTTCTGATACGGTTTTGCATACGCTTGAGGTTCTCTTTTTGGGCTTTGTGATCCTTTATATTGGTGCAAGAGACCCTTATGCCAGTTCAAAATATCTTGGGGATACACGAACTTATACCAGAACCTTTGACAGGATATTATCAACAGATCTTTCAGAATCAAAGGATGTCGGTTTTTATCTGTATATGAAACTGATGCGCCCTTTTGGAATTAAAGTATTTTATCTGTCTAGTGCAGCCATTTATGTTTTATTACCGTACATCACGTTTAAAAAATGGTTTGGGCAATATGCTATCCTTGCATCCATTGTCTCGATTGTGTCCATGTCTTTTTTTGCTTTTGGTATGAATACGATGCGCAATGGTCTGGCCGTTGCCATTTTTCTTTTTGGGCTTGGTTTTTTTCGCAGTAGCAAAATTTTATTTATCCTGTTGCTCTGGCTGTCCACGACTTTTCACAGCTCGATGTATTTGCCCATTCTGGCCTTAGCGGTGGCTTATTTTGTAAAAGATTCTAGAGTACTGATTGGTATTTGGGTTATCGCTGCTGTCATCGCTTATTTTGTCGGTGATGCAATGGAACAAACGGTCAGCACTTTTTTCAATACCCTCGGTTTCGAAGATGCAAGGACCGATAATCTTTTTAGTGATGAGTTTAAAGCCATTGTTACGCGGCGTTACCGGTTGGATTTTGTGCTTTACAGTGCGGTGCCTATTGCCGTGGGTGCTTATTACCAATATAAAAAGGGCTATAAAGACCGTTTTTACCTTTGGATTTATAATACCTATATTATTGCGAATACCTATTGGCTCCTGATGATCTATGCGGCATTTACAGACCGGACAGCCTACCTCTCTTGGATGCTGATGCCTACCGTTTTGGTTTACCCGGTTCTTAAAAAATGGATTTTTGTAAACCAGTACCGGTATTTGGCGGGCCTTATCCTGATAAGTTTTATCTTTACACTGATTATAGCCTTTAAATAATGAACCAACCCCTGATAACCATATTTACGCCGACATATAACCGAGGAGACTTACTGCCCCGGCTTTATAACAGCCTAAAAGCCCAGACGGTTAAAAATTTTGAATGGGTCATTGTGGATGATGGTTCATCTGACCTTACTGCAGAAGTTGTCAATCATTTTATGAAGGAAAACATGCTACCTATTACTTTTTTGCAAAAAGAGAATGAAGGCAAGCATATTGCCATCAACCAAGGAGTGGAGTTGGCAAAAGGCGAACTTTTTTTTATTGTTGACAGTGATGATTATCTTACAAAGGATGCTGTAGAAACAATATTGTATCATAAAAGTAAAATTAAAAGTAACGAATTTTGTGGATTAATATTTAATAGATTAGATCCGTTAGGTCATGTTATTGGTGGAGATCACGGCATTGATGAAATAATATCTTCTTTGTATGATTTAAAATTAAAGTTAACTTCTGATAAAGCAGAAGTTTTTAAAACCGATATAATTTCAAAATTTAAGTTTCCTCAATTTATAGGGGAAAAATTTGCACCAGAAGCTTTGGTTATGTTTAGAATGTCTGGTATTTATAAAGTACATTATATTAATAAGGGGATTTACGTAGGAGAATATTTAGAAGGTGGACTTACTTCCTCAATAACTAAGGTTAGGATGATGAGTCCTAGATCTACAACTCTTTACTATATTGAACAATTTCAAAGAGGGCATAATGTATTAGAAAAAATAAAATCAGTAATTAATTATTATAGGTTTCAGAGTAACGATTTTACAATAAAGCATAAAATACCATTTTTATTTAAAATTTTAAAACCTTTTGGTGTTGCGATGTTTATAAAAGATAAATTTCAATTGAAAAAATGAAATTAACAGTATTATTCTTAGGGAGAAATGGAGCCGGTCCAAAGTATGCATTTGAAATGACTAAGGCCTTATTGCAGCAAAATGAAGTAAACTGTCAGGTTGTTATTCCAAATAATATAGACAATTTAAGCGAATGGCAAAATCTAACTATTATTTTTCAAAACCTAGAAATAGTAACAGTAGAAACCTATACCAACAAAAAGCAATTTTTGTTCTCAATTTTTAATATTTTTCTTTACCACAAAATAGCAAGTATTATTAAAAATTATAACCCTGATTGGATATATCTTCCTATGGGTTCTTTGCTCAATCCCGGAGTTTTTTTGTTTCTTAAAAATTATAAAAAAATTTATACTTTGCATGATCCCATTCTACATTTGGGGGAAAAATCATACTTTGTTGAATTTTTAAGAAAGATGGAAATCAAGCAATGTGAAAAAATTGTTTTACTGAATACATATTTTATTAATAAGGTGTCAACAATTTATAATTTAAAAAAAGAAAATATATTTGTTATACCCCATGCTGGATTTTTTAGTAGCGAAGTACCGAATTATCCAGATTATTTTTTAAATAAAGTATTATTTATTGGACGTATTGAAAAATATAAAGGAATAGATCTATTATTGGATACAATAAATCTTGTTGTTCAAGAGAAAAAAGATATAATTTTAACCATAGCAGGTAAAGGTGATCTAGCTCCTTATAGAAAAAAGATTGATAAAATTAGATCTCATATTGTAATTAAAAACCATTGGTTGTCTGAGGTAGAAATGGAGGTTCTTTTGAAAGAGAATGATTTTGTAATACTACCATATATTGATGCAAGTCAGTCTGGAGTCATTCCGATGGCTTATGGCAATGGTAAAATTGTTATAGTAACAAACATTGGAGCCTTAGCAGAACAAGTACCAAAAAATCTTGGTCTTTGCGTTAATGCGGAATCTAAGGATATTGCTCATGCTGTTAATCAATTGTATAACATGCCATTTGAAAAATTTATTGAGATGAGTAAGAATTCTTATAGCTATGCTAAAGAGGAACTTACCTGGCAATCTTCAGCGGAAAAATTGATTAAAATATTGAGCTAACAATGAGATTTTGAAAAAATATCACCGTGATTCATAATATCCATTTTGATAACAAAAAGCAGTAATCATTATTTAAAAATTCCTCGATAAAAGTGGAGTACATATTTTGCAAGTTATTCTTTATTAATAATAATTCTTTTTTAGGATATAGAAACACAGTTGACATTTATTCTAATTCCTAGCTAATCTTTAGGGGTATAAGAAAGGCAATTAGATTACTTATTTTTTTAATACAGTAATTCTTGAATATATAACTTTGCAATTGAAAAATTTAAATTTTAAAAAGAAACCTAAGTGGTATCGGAAGTTATTGTGCTATAATAGAACTGGTGTTAGTGCTCTGGAGGATTCTGCTTTGCGAATCGTAGTCTGATTAGGGGGCCTGTCTGTATAAAGAAGTCGATGGTTTTGCCGTTGGCTTTTTTTATGCACATTGGCGGGGAGATGGGTGCGTTTGGGAGTTTGAGAGTGGGAGGGTTTGAGAGTTTGAGAGATGATAGAGGGATAGACAAGAGGCTTCGACGGACTCATCGGGATAGTTTTTTTATAAATGATAGGTGATAAATGATAGATGATGGGGAGATGGGAGATGGATGCTTTGAAAGGCACAGCGTGGCAGGTTTTAGAGTTTGGGAGTGGGATAGACGGATAAATGATAGACAAGAGGCTTCGACAGGCTCAGCATGACAGGTTGGGGGGGGAGACTTGGAGAGCGGCGGGGATGGTGTTTTTCGGCAAAAAGGGTCGTTAATGGCGGAGGGGCATGGTGGTGTTCCGGTGTTTTTGGAGTTTTGCCCTGTGATCACAACGGGTTTCACAGGTGTACCCTCCACATCTGAATTTTTAATTTAAAACACTGACCTATCATGGCAAGACAAAAAAGTATTATTAAACTGAACGGCACACTGGGTGACATCACCTTCTACCGTTCCAAAGACGGGTATATGGCCCGCGAAAGAGGCGGCATCCCCGCTGCCCGTATCCACAGCGACCCTAAATTCCAAAGGATGCGCGAAAACATGGCGGAATTTGGCCGCGCCGGCAAGGCGGGCAAGCTGCTGCGCAACAGCATCCAGGCGCTCCTGCGGACGTCGGCAGATCCAAGGATGGTGTTGAAATTCTTAAAATATCGCCAATAAATGGTGAAATACTTGAACGGAAAGAAGAAACCCAATTTACATATTGACAAATTATTACTGCACATAATAACCAGAGTTTCGTTGGGCTCGAAGAGCCAACAATGAAACTCCTGTTGAAC
>NZ_JBWEYV010000026.1:0-37989 GCF_056329745.1 Epilithonimonas sp.
TTCCAAATTTAAAAACTATATTTTTAAATGTTCTTGTTTTTGGGGAAGATTACAATGGTTGTATTTATGATCCAAAAGGGAATAATAATTTCGGCAATGCTATTATTTATCTTATATCCAAAAAGGAACAACAGATTGCAGATGAGCAAGTAACTAGTGAAACTGACAAAGTAAATAAGTCATCTATTGCTGAATATAAAAAAGAATTTAAAATATATCTTTTCTTGATTGATAAAAAATACCTCAATTATAATAAATCAGCAGATCCTGTTTATTATCAAAAGCCAAAATATACAGAAAAAGCATATAAATTTGATGATAAACAAGACAAGTGGACTCTAATTGATTCAATAAATGTACTTAACGAAAGTCAAATCCAGAATGAGCAGACTTGGAGGGAAAATATTATTTCAAAATCAGACATAAAAAAAGAAAGCAAGGAGGTTGTATCACTAAAAAATTGGATTGGAATATATATTAATTCGGATAATGAAAAAATTAAATCATATAAAGAAATTAAAAGCAGAATTGGGTGGTATGAACTTAAAATAAGTTCACAAGAAATCTCTTACAACAACGATGAACGTATGGAATCTGAATTTCCAACAGAAGCACCAGGAGGACGTTTTATTAACTATAAATGCGATTATAATCTTTCTGAAAATACAATAAGATTGTATGAAAAAAATGAAAATGACACATCACCTCCAAAAAACACATCTGGAAAAGGACAAAAATTAGTACTCGTCCTTAACAAAAAAGATAACAATTATTATGCAGAATCCTCTGATATTAAAGATGCTGAAGGATTAGTAAACTCGGCAAGAGCAAAAAACAAGTCTCCTTATTTATTTTATAAATTTGATTTAAATACGAAGTAATAGCATTAAAGACAAATAATCATCATTAAAATTACTTTTAACAAAAAACGGCTTCAAAGAAATCTGAACAAAACTCTTCATCAAAATTGAAATCCTATTTTGAAATAAATATCGATGGTAGGACTTTAATAATTCTCGCCAACAAAAAAGAATATAATATCAATATAAAAAATAAATCGGAATTACAATCAAAAACTAGGCGATAAAATAAACATGATTTTTTTCAAAATAAACATTTAGATTCTATTCTGCTTTTCCACTTGAAATAACCGTTGGAATTCACTTTAATTGATATCCTTTTTATAACCGATCAAAATCTTCCTTTTTTAAGAAAATTTTCCAGATTTAAGATAGAAAGGATAAAAGATAGAAAACAGAAATACAAGTCCTGATATTGTTTAATATTTCCGAACTTTGTCTTGATTTTACTAGACAATGGATTTAAAAGAAAATTTCTTTCAATATCAAGCGCAGACCACGCCTTATGCCGCGGGTTTTGAAGTGGAAAAAGCAGAGGGCAGCTACATTTACGGAAAAAATGGAAGAGCATACCTGGATTTTGTAGCCGGCGTGTCCGCCAATACGTTGGGACATTCTCACCCAAAAGTGGTGAACGCTATTAAAGAGCAAGCCGACAAGTACCTACACGTGATGGTTTACGGCGAGTATGCACAGGAAAAACCCGTAGCTCTTTGTCAACTTTTAGCAGAAGCCACTCCATCACCGCTGGAGGTTACTTATCTTGTCAATTCGGGCGCAGAGGCCATTGACGGAGCTTTGAAATTAGCCAAACGCTACACAGGGAGAGAAGAAATTATCGCATTCAAGGAGGCTTACCACGGGAATACGCATGGTGCACTGTCTGTTGCTGGAAACGAGGTACATAAAAGGGAATTCCGTCCCCTGTTGCCATTAGTCGATTTTATCGAATTTAATAATGAAAGTGATTTTAGCCGGATTACGGAGAAAACAGCCTGCGTGATTGTGGAAACCATACAGGGCGCGGCAGGATTTATCACCCCAAAAGACAATTACTTCATTAACCTGAAAAAGCGGTGTAAAGAAGTGGGTGCATTATTGATCTTGGATGAGATCCAGCCGGGATTTGGACGCACCGGAAAGCTGTTTGCCTTTGAACATTATGGTATAGTCCCCGATATTCTGGTTATGGGAAAAGGCATGGGTGGAGGCGTGCCGGTTGGTGCCTTTATGAGTTCCCGGGAAATTATGCGGAGCCTCTCCCACTCGCCAAAACTGGGGCACATCACCACTTTTGGTGGCAACCCATTGATTGCGGCGGCGTGCCATGCAACACTGAAAGAAGTTCTGGACAGCGGCCTAATGAATAAGATGGATGCAAAAGAAAAACTCTTCCGCGAATTGCTGGTTCACCCGAAGATAAAGAATGTAAACGGGAAAGGGCTTATGCTGGCCGTGAATCTTGGTTCACCGGATTACACCCTTAAAGTCGCTTCAAAATGTATGGAGAATGGACTGATTGTTTTCTGGCAATTATACCGGAACGAATATATGAGAATATCCCCGCCGCTAACAATCTCTGATGACGAAATCCGAAAAGGTTGCGGAATCATCCTGGACGTTTTGAACGCTCAGGATTAACTATAAGCGGATTAAGCTGTCCAAATTTTAAGTTAGGAGAAATAAAATAATTGTAAAAATTAGTGTTCATCAACCATATCAAAACAGCTAACAAAAATCATACTTATTTTCTATAAAAAAATTGATTCCCAATAGACATTTTGATTTGGAAATAAGAAATTAATTTATATATTGCGCCACAATTAGAAATAGAGTATGGCGAAAACGAAAGTGCATTATGAATACAATATGCATTGTCTCTCCGAGATATTGTATGAGTATCTGGCAAGTGCAGAGGGATTATCAGAATGGTTTGCAGATGATGTAGTGGAGCGTGGTGACGACTTTTTTTTCAGCTGGGGCGGTGGTCCTGCTGAGAGAGCTACGCTGATCCGTTATAAGCCGGAAAGTTTTGTGCGTTTCCGTTGGGAAGAAGACGAGGGCACCAAATATTACTTCGAGTTGTCTATTATCATCGATGAGATTACTGACGACCTCTCGCTAAACATTACCGATTTTTGCGAGCCTGGCGATGAAGACGAAAACAGACTCTATTGGGAAAACTTGATAGAAAACCTTCAGATAAAATTAGGCGCCGCTTAAGCATAAATGGATGAACGATTTTATCGTTCATTATTTTTTTATAAAAAGACATGCAATCACATCAATTAGTTTATACCGAAGATCATTTACAACTTATTAACCGCGCTTTCTTATACGGGGATGCCGTTTGGGTTTCGTTTTTTGTAAGAAACGGGCAACTCATCATGGCCGAGGAATCTTATTTTTTCCTTATGGCCTCTATGCGGAAAATGCGGATGAATATCCCGTTAACCTATACTTTAGAATTTTTTCAGGATCTTTTTCAACGGGAAGTTTTGGAGAAAGGCGTCAGCAGTGGCATTATCCAACTAATGACCTATAGGAAGCAGGACAGCCATCCGCTGCCCAAGTCAGAAACCGCTTTCTATTTTGAGGTAGATGAGCTGGAAGATGTACTGAACATCCAAAAGCCAATAGAGCTGGACCTGATTAAAGAAATCAATGTGAACGCCAACCTGCTGAGCAACATCCGTGTTCATTCTGCAGAAAATATCTATGCCGGCATCTATGCCCGCGAAAACGACCTGGACGATGTGATCCTCCTAAACCCGAATAAAAAAATTGCCCGAAGCATCTATGGCAATCTCCTTTTTCTACAGGGCAAAACCATCAAGATCCCGAAACAGTCCGAAGGTGCTTACATATCGCCACTAATGGAAAACTTTGTCACCTTTGTCCACAAGAACAAACTGGCAGAGATAGAAGAAGCGGAAATTATCGCTTTTGAATCGCAAAAGGCTGAGGAAATCCTGCGCATCTCAGACGAAAAGGGAGTACATTCGGTATCAAAAATCAGAAATAAAAGCTTTGGCAATGATCGTTTTACCGAAATGGTAGCGAAATGGAGAACGAGTTTTGATGAATTATAAATTCTAATACATCAAAACTTACAAGGTAATATCATTTCTTTTGATAATTCTTGCCGGATTACCAACAACAACCACAAAATCTGGGACATCATTTACCACAACAGCACCTGCACCAACGATAGACCATTTACCTATGGTAACATTTTGCTTCACACAGGCACTTATACCAATTTGGCTACCCTCTTCTACCTTTACGTTGCCCGCTAAAGCTGCATTAGGAGAAATGTGTACAAAATCGGCAATCTCACAATCATGATCTATACACGATGAAGTATTTATGACACAATGATGACCAATTTTTACAGATGAGTTAATAATAGCTCCTGCCATTACTGTGTTACCAATCCCTAGCTCAGCACTTTTTGATATTATGGCAGATGGATGTATCAGATTAAAATTAACAGTCTGATAATATTGCGAATTGGTTTTCCTGTTATAATTATCACCAAGAGCTAAAAAAACATTTTCTTTGCTAGAAATCTCCATCTCATCATGAGAGACAGGATAATCTAAGATCATTTGTATTGTTCTATTCTGATCAAATACATTTTCAATCTGAACACCCAACTCTTCTGCTATCTCTATAACAACTTTAGCATGTCCTCCTGCGCCAAAGACATTAATTACTTTATTCATTCCCTTTAAAACTTTCTGTAGTGGCCTGTCCGGCACTGTTGATTCCTTCACTTTTAATTACCTTTTTCACTGTCATCATCAGTATTTTCATATCCAGGGCAAAGCTGATATGATTGACGTAGTACACATCCAGTACAAACTTCTCTGGCCAGTCCAATGCATTACGTCCATTGACCTGTGCCCATCCCGTAATCCCTGGTTTTATAAGATGTCTCTTTTTTTGTTCCTGATTGTATAGTGGCAGATAGCTTACCAGCAAAGGCCTTGGTCCTATAAAACTCATATCACCCTTCAGTACATTAATCAACTGCGGTAGCTCATCCAGAGAGCTTTTCCTGATAAACCGTCCCATATTGGTCAGCCTTTGGGCATCCGGCAGAAGTTGGCCACTGCTATCCCTCTGGTCTGTCATTGTTTTGAACTTGATAATGCGGAACACGCGCTCATTTTTGCCGGGACGCTCCTGAAAAAAGAAAACATTCTTCTGATTGAAGATATAAAGCATCAGCATAATAAGCAAAAAAAGCGGTGACAAAATCACTAGCATTACCAGTGAACAACTGACGTCTAAGAAGGGTTTTATAACATCTTTGTACATGGGATAAAATAAATCCGAAATTAAAAAACTTCGGACTTAGTATATTTTAAAGATTAATACTTTTTTTCTTTCTCTGATAAAAAACGATTAGCGCCGCCCCTGCCAGCAATAGAACGGGAATGTAACCATCAATAGGTGCAGGCGCAGGATTACCTGGTCCTTTTCGTGCAGCCTTATTATTACTATCAGATTCGTCATGACTATTTAGCGCATTCAAATCCGATGATCTATTATATGTTCCATCTGGACTGCCTTGTGTTTGCGAACCATCAGTATTCTTATTATCAAATACATTTTCTTTAAACTGCGCAGAAACAGCGATCATTCCCATACAGATATATAAAAAGGTAAAATATTTTTTCATTTGGATTTACTTACTAATATTGTGTTCAATTGGTAAAGATATAAATTTTTGGTAACATCTATTATTTATTGATGTTAATTTGAATTTAAAAAGGATTTCTTAGGATAATAACTGCTATCATATTGCTATACATCAATTGTAAACATATAAATGTCGCTATTTTATCACCATCATTTGGCTATAAAGGTTTTCCAGGTGGATAATCTTAGAAAAAGGGCTATCTACCTTGGACAGTTCCTCTTTTTGGTGGATGTAAGTGTACCGAGAGGCTACGTTATACATATTGGAAACCAATACCAGCCAGCATTCTTCGGTTTTGCAGTTGTACAGCGGGTATTTGGAGTTTTTCTTTTCAATCACTTGGAGGATTTTCTCAGAATGCAGCTCATCAAAAAGCGAAAACTGATATTCCAGAAACAAAAGAACGCCCTTTTGGTGGGGCGTTCTTCTGATATGTTTTACAAATCTAGTTCTTTTATTATTGGTTACGGCAGACATAATTTCTTTAACCAGCTGGCCAGGCTGTGTATAAAATTCGGTCTGCAGATAATCGATGCTGAGATAATAGATACCACACAGGCTTTTATAATCTGCCAGTTGCTGCTCTACCGCGCGGAAAATACTGTTGATGTAACTCTCTTTGCGCTTCAGTTCAAAATGATTAATAATTTCTGACACTTCCAGTCCAATACTCTTCCCCTGATAGCTGATAATAAAATCAGGGCTCTCACCGGTTAAGTTCTCTATTTCAATATCCGGAAAATGGGTAAACAAACTGGCCAGCAGAAGAAGTTCAGTTTTTTTCTGATACTCCTCGCGCTCATGGAGGTTGGCTTTGCCAATACTGTTGTACCACTTGAGCAAGTTAGCGGATTGACCGTTTTTATCAGCCATACATAGGGCCAGATTTTTCTGGAGATCTTCACAAACCATCATAATTAAAGATTTTGAAAATTAAACCTCCTTAAAGTTATTAATTTATTGATTATAAAATATTTATATTAATTAAAATTAATAAAATAACTTTTAAAAATTAGTTACTGCTATCTTGATAAACATCGGAAAAACTCATTAAAATACCTTCAGTTCAACGAAAAACCAACAGAAAACCACAAAAATTTTGAGAAATCATCTGGCATCAATTCATTATATTTGCAACTTAATAAATTAGACCTTATTAACAAAACAAACTATGGATTTCAAAAACTACACGATGCCTTACAGCATCAATCCCCAATACGCTAAGCGAACCGCTTACTTTTCTATGGAATTTGCCATAGACCAGGCTCTTAAAATCTACAGCGGCGGCTTGGGCTTCCTGGCAGGCTCGCATATGAGAAGCGCCTATAACCTAAAACAGGACTTTGTGGGAATTGGGATTTTGTGGAAATACGGTTACTATGACCAGAGCCGCAATGTGGACCAATCTCTCAACCCGATCTGGACAAAAAAAATGTATAGCTTTTTGGAAGATACAGGCATCAAATTCCAGATTGAGATCCACAACGCACCCGTTTGGGTAAAAGTATGGTATCTGGATCCTGAGACCTTCAAGACATGCCCAATGTTTTTCCTAAGTACCGACGTGCCTGAAAATGACCACATCTCCAAAACCATCTGCCACAAACTGTATGATGCCAACGAATCTACAAAACTGGCCCAATATATTTTATTAGGGAAAGGCGGTGCCAAGTTGTTGGATGAGATGAATTTTGAGCGCGATGTCTATCATTTAAATGAAGCGCACGGCTTGCCAGCGGCATTTTATCTATTAAGAAAGTATGGCGGTGATCTTTCCAAAGTAAAGGAAAAACTCGTTTTTACCACACATACACCCGAAGAAGCCGGTAACGAAAAACACAACATCCACCTTTGCCATGACATGTCCTATTTCTGTGGACTGTCCATCAACGAGGTCAAACAGATAGAAGGCGTAAATGATGACCGCTTCAACCACTCTTTGTGTGCCCTGCGGATGGCCAGGATCGCCAATGCCGTATCTCAGCTGCACGGTGTAGTGTCGCGCGAGATGTGGAACAAGTATCCGGGTATCTGCGAAATCAAATCAATTACCAACGCTCAGGAATTCAAATATTGGGCAGATAAACCGTTGTATAATTCCAAAGACGAAACCGATAATTCTTTATTCGATTTTAGGAAAAAACACCTTAAGAAAAGAACGTTCCGGATCGTAGCAGATCAAACGGGGAAATTATTTGACCCCAATATTTTAACCATTGTTTGGGCAAGGCGTTTTGCCGGATACAAAAGGGCTGACCTGCTCTTGGCAGATAAAGAACGCTTCCGTAAAATGCTGGAAAACAGCAAACATCCGGTGCAAATCATCTGGGCCGGAAAACCTTATCCCATGGATTACGGCGCTATCTCTACTTTTAATAATCTGGTTGAGGAAAGCAAAAACCACAAAAACATGGCCGTATTAACCGGTTACGAATTGGCACTCAGCAAATCACTGAAGCAAGGTTCGGACATCTGGCTCAACAATCCGCGGGTACCAAGGGAAGCCTCAGGAACCAGTGGTATGACAGCTGCCATGAACGGATCTGTTAACCTGTCTACCGATGATGGCTGGATCCCGGAATTTGCAAGAAATGGAGAGAACGCATTCGTTGTTCCGCAGGCAGATTATAACCATTGGCCACAGATAGAGCAAGATCAATTTGACCTCAACAATCTTTATGATGTTTTGGAAAATGAGATCATTCCGACCTATTACGACAACCCGGCGCAATGGCGAAAAATCGTACAAACAGCAATGGATGATGTTAAATACCAGTTCAACAGCGATAGGATGGCAGATGAATACTACAAACTGATGTACTAATCATTGCAATTAAAATTCAAAACCCTGACTTCATAGAAATCAGGGTTTTTTGTTGACATATTTCGAAATTCAACAATTATAATAGGGATTATGAGCCTTAATGAAACTGCGCCGTTTCTGTAGAATCTTTCATAGCAACAGTAGCAGAAGTTCCACTAGTTACGACAGTCTGAATCTGATCAAAATAACCTGTCCCTACAAAAGACTGGTGTTTCACCGCACGGAAACCTTTCGCTTGCAGAGCAAATTCCCGCTCCTGCAATTCGGAATAACCTGCCATTCCTTTTTCTTTGTAAGCCAACGCTAACTCGAACATCGCTGTATTAAGCGCATGGAACCCTGCCAAGGTAATAAACTGGAATTTGTATCCCATTTTTGCCAACTCCTCTCGGAAGTTCTCCATCTCCTCCACACTCAGTTTAGCTGCCCAGTTAAATGATGGCGAACAGTTATATGCCAACAATTTTTCGGGAAAATGAGCATGAATTCCCTCCGCAAACTGCCTTGCATACTCCAAATCAGGATTAGAAGTTTCCATCCAAATAAGATCCGCGTAAGGCGCATAAGATAAACCTCTGTCAATCCCCTGTTCTACTCCATTTTTAACAACATAGAAACCTTCAGAAGTTCTTTCGCCGGTTACAAATTTCTTATCGCGGTCATCAATATCAGAGGTCAAAAGATCCGCCGCATCTGCATCAGTCCTCGCCACAATAACGGACGGAACACCGCAAACATCTGCTGCCAAACGTGCTGCTATCAATTTATTAATCGCCTCCTGAGTTGGCACCAAAACTTTTCCGCCTAAGTGACCGCACTTTTTGGCCGATGATAACTGATCCTCGAAATGAACACCCGCGGCACCCGCTTCTATCATCTGTTTCATCAGTTCAAAAGCATTCAGGTTACCACCGAAACCAGCTTCTGCATCAGCCACAATTGGAACGAGATATTCCTTATCGCCACCACCGTTCACCGACTGGATCTGGTCTGCCCGAAGCAATGCATTGTTAATTTTTTTAACCACAGACGGCACCGAATTGGCCGGGTAAAGCGACTGATCAGGATACATTTCGCCAGAAAGGTTGGCATCTGCTGCCACTTGCCAGCCGGAAAGGTAAATGGCCTCTAATCCAGCATCTACTTCCTGAACCGCCTGATTTCCGGTCAGCGCGCCAAGGCCAGCCACCCAATCCTGATTGTTGAGTTTGTCCCAAAGTTTGCGGGACATCTCTGTCGCAATGGTATAATCTAATTTATAAGAACCTCTCAGTTTCAGTACATCTTCTGCTGTGTAAGGTCTAGTAATGCCAATCCATCGTGGATTGGTCAGCCAGTCTTTTTCAAGATTCTGGATTTGTTCTTGTTTGGTTTGCATAATATTTTGTGATTTGGTTTGATTAAATTTTAAAACATAGGAAGTACAATGTAGCAAGTACTTTTTACCTTCTACACCATACTTTGTACAATCAAATAAATGGATAAGCTTTTAGCGTGAGGAATTCTTCAAATTTTTCGCAGAATACCAACTCATTGAAAAGCTCTTTTGCCAGATTGAATTTCCCGGAATTATAGCGCTCTTCACCCACATATTTTTTGATTTTAATCAATTCATCTTTTTCCCATTGAAGCACCAATTCTCTGGTCAAACGTCGTTCGTCATCCAGAATAACTTCGTGTTTCAGCCATTGCCAGATCTGTGTCCTGGAGATTTCTGCCGTAGCAGCATCTTCCATTAGATTATAAAGCGCTGCTGCACCCACGCCCATCAGCCAGGATTCTATATAAAGAATACCAACATTGATATTTTTGCGCACCCCATTTTCTGTGATAGTTCCCGCAGGCACTTCCAACAGCTCAGATTCTTTTATTTTATAATCGAATTTTTTATCAATCTGATTTTTCTTTGGCATATAATGATCGAAGATATCTTTTGCCACCGGAACAAGTGCCGGATGCGCCACCCAGGTTCCATCGTGCCCATTTCTCACCTCGCGCTCTTTGTCATTCCTCACTTTTTCGAAAGCCAGTTCGTTGGCTTCGTTATCATTTTTCACCGGTATTTGCGCCGCCATTCCGCCCATTGCGTGGACATTTCTTTTGTGGCAAACCTCAATCACCCTTTTGGAATAAGCACTCATAAATGGTGAAGTCATCGTTACCTGATCCCTGTCTGGCACTAAAAACTGCGCCTGATTCCTGAATTTTTTGATATAGGAAAAGATGTAATCCCAACGGCCACAATTAAGTCCGGAGCTGTGATTTTTCAGTTCAAAAAGAATCTCATCCAACTGGAAAGATGCGGTAATGGTTTCTATCAATACTGTGGCTTTAATTGTCCCTTGCGGAATTTCAAGATAATCCTGAGCAAAGACAAAAACATCGTTCCACCAGCGCGCTTCATTATAATGTTCCAGTTTTGGCAGATAGAAATAAGGCGCAGTCCCTTTCTCCATCAAAGCTTTTGCATTCCTGAAAAAATAAATCCCAAAATCGGTGAGCGATCCAGATGCTTTTTCACCTTCTATCTCTATATTTTTCTCAGGGAGATGAAGACCTCTCGGGCGCACTATCAGAGTTGCTGTTTTATCATTCAGTTGATAAGATTTACCCTGTTCATTGGTAAAATCAATTGCTCTGTTTATAGCATCCGTCAAATTAATCTGACCTTCTACACAATTCTTCCAAGTTGGTGAATTACTGTCCTCGAAATCCGCCATAAATGTATTGGCGTCAGAATTAAGCGCATTAATAATCATCTTCCGATCCACCGGTCCTGTAATCTCTACCCTTCTATCAAGCAAATCTTCGGGGATTGGTGCACACACCCAGTCACCATTCCTGATATGAATTGATTCTGCCGGAAACCCAGGAAGCAAACCGTTATCAAATCCTTTTTGCCTAAGCACTCTTTCATTAAGCAAATCCAGCCGGCGTTGATTAAAATTCTGATGAAGCGCAATAAGAAAATCGGTTAAATCTGGAGTAAAAACAGTCTCAAACTGTTTATCAGAGGTTATTTTCAGTTGATTTATGGTTTCCATAATTAATTATTTTGTGATTTGGTTTGACAAATGTATAAAAAATATTTTCACAAATAGCGAACGTTCGCTAAATTTTATTAAAAAATATTATGCGGACAATCGCTTTAATATCTATCTTTGATCTTATGATTGCAGAAAGTGACTATATACGCGTGATTTTTGGGCTGAAATTAAAACAGCAACGGCAGAAAAAAAACTGGTCTTTGCAGGATCTTGCGACAAAAACCGGACTGTCCAAATCTTATCTTAACGAAATCGAAAACGGTAAAAAATACCCTAAACACGACAAAATTATACAGCTTGCAGAAGCTTTGCAATGTACTTTTGATGATTTAGTTTCTACCAAACTGGATAAGAATCTAACGCCTATAAATGATGTTTTGCAGTCGGAATTTTTCAAAGAGATCCCACTTGACCTATTTGGGATTAATAAGAATAACCTTATCAGCATCATCAGCGATGCACCCAAAAAAGTCACGGCTTTTATCAATGCTCTGATCGAAATCTCCCAAAATTACAATCTCGGAAAAGAGCGGTTTTACTTTGCCGTGATGCGTTCTTTCCAGGAACTATATGATAATTATTTCCCTGAGATTGAAGAAAAAGCCATCCAATTTGCTCAAGACAACCAACTAGAGCTTAACAAAAACCTGAAATTCGAGGATCTGGAAAAGATTCTGAAAGAAAATTTTGGTTACAATATTGAAGCTAGAAATTTTTCCGAAGATGCAGTCTTGGATAAATTACGTTCCCTTTTTGTCCCCGAAAAAAAATTGCTTTTATTAAACGAACGGCTGGATGAAAACCAGAAAATATTCATTTTTGCTAAGGAGATAGGTTTTAATGTTCTGAATCTCAGTCCACGCCCCAACACCTATTCCTGGCTAGATTTTGGGAGTTTTGAGGAGATTCTCAACAACTTTTACGCCTCCTACTTTGCCGGCTGCCTCATTATCTCGAAAAAAGAACTGATTGACAAAACCTCGGATTTTTTCTATCATAAAAACTGGGACTCCAACAGTTTTGAAGCGCTCATCAATCATTTTACAGATTCCCCGGAAACGTTTTACTACAGGCTTACCAACCTTCTTTCGGCAGAGTTTGGGATCAGGGATCTGTTCTATCTTTGTTTTGTCAAAAAAGATGATTCTGACAAAATCAACATCCTCAAAGAATTACATCTCAACCACCAGCAAGCACCACATTCCAACGCTACGAATGAGCATTACTGCAGACGTTGGGTTGCCGTGAAAAACCTGCACCACCTAAAAGAAAACGAAACACTGACCGATGCGCAAATCTCGCATTACAAAGATCAGGGCGTGAGTTACCTTGTGATTTCTACCTCGCAAAAAAATCCTTTCTCGGACGGCAGCAACCGGAGCTATTGCCTTGGCATACTGCTGAACAACCAAACGATCAAAAAGCTGAATTTTGCAAGGTCATCATCCCTCAAAACCATTGAAGTGGGCGTAACTTGCGAGAGTTGCAGCATACAAAACTGTGAAGTGCGGCAAGCGCCACCCGTAAGACTGGAGAAAGAACTGTTTAACCTAGATATGAAAAAATCTATCGAAAGAATCAGAAAATCATTAACTTAGGGAAATGATTTTTGACTTTCTCTTTCCTAATCGATGCCTGGATTGCAATCAACTGATTGCCAAAGAAGAAGTCATCTGCGAAATTTGCACCGATAAAATCTATTTCTCCAACCATCAATTTTCTGAAAATAATCCGTTGAGAGAAAAAGCCCTGCTTCAATTTCCTCTTGAACATGCATTTTCATTGATGTTATTTGAGAAAGGGAGCCTTGCACAAAAAATTATTCATCAACTTAAATACAACCGTAGGGAAACAGCCGGAAAAGTACTTGCCCATTGGCTTATGGAAAGAACAGACTTATCAACATTAGCACCTGATCTTTTGGTAACTGTTCCCCTTCACTCCAAAAAACTTAAGCAGCGCGGATATAACCAGCTGCACCTTTTTGCCGACACTTTATCTCAGCATTACAAGATCCCAGTTAATCATCATCTGTTGAAGAGAACTAAACATTCCCGAGCGCAGGCCAAGAAAAACCAAAGCGAACGACTGAAAACAAAAAATGCTTATCAACTGACGGAAACCATTAATGATAAGCATATTATTCTGATTGATGATGTTTATACTACCGGCAATACCATCTCCAATATCGCCTGGGAAATCTTAAACCATTCCAACAATGTTAAGATCAGTATTTTGGTAATGGCGATGGATGTTTGATGAATAGTTAAATCGCAGTTATTATTAATTCGTTACTTCGCAAAAATTGACGATCATGATTTTCAACTCAACTGTTTTACAATTACCGCTGTAGTTTTTCGCCGTAAGACAAATCACCTGCATCGCCTAATCCAGGAGTAATATAGCCTTTTGACGTTAATTCTTCATCCAATGCTCCCACCCAAATTTTAGCATCAGGATAGGCGTTGGCAATTGTATCCACACCCTGCTGACTGGCTATAGCTGCCACAATATGGATAGAAGTTGGTTTGCCATTGGTCAACAAATCTTTGATGGCTTCAATCAGAGACGCACCGGTTGCAAGCATGGGATCTGCCACAATAAGCGGACGGCCGTCCAGTTTGGGGCAAGTCAAATAATCCTGTTTGATAGAAAAATAATCGTTGGCGTCATGCTTCCTGTATGCGGCAACAAAACCACAATCCGCTTTGTCAAAATAATTAAGAACACCTTGAAATAGTGGTACACCGGCACGCAAAATAGTGGTAATAACAGGCTGCGTTTGGATTTCTTTTACCAAAATATTATCTAATGGTGTTTGGATTTCAACTTCTTTATAATCCAACGTTTTACTGATCTCGAAGGCGGCAATCTCGCCGATGCGTTCCATATTTCGGCGGAACTTCAAACGATCGTTTTGGACTTCTACGTTTCTTAAATCATTGATCCAGGAATTGATAAGCGATGTGTAATCTGAGAGTATTGTAAGCATTAATCTATTTAATAATTGTAAAGTTCGTCAATTTTAATCAATAAAAAACCCTTACGGAAGATAAACTCCGCAAGGGTCATAACTTATTTTTGTCGGAAATAAACCTCAATCGGCACTCCGGTAAAACCAAACTGTTTCCTTAACTGATTCTCTGTAAAACGCTTGTATGGCTCTTTCACATATTGCGGAAGGTTACAGAAAAACACAAACTGTGGCGACGGCGTTGGCAACTGTACACAGTATTTGATTTTGATATATTTTCCTTTGATAGCCGGTGGAGGTGTTTGCTCAAAGATCGGTAGCATCACCTCGTTGAGTTTAGAAGTTTTGATTTTTTTCTTACGGTCTTCATAAACTTCCATAGCTACTTCAACGGCTTTTAGGATTCTTTGTTTGGTTAAGGCCGAAACAAAGAGAATTGGCACATCGCTGAACTGGCCTATTTTATTCTTGATAGCCGCTTCAAAATCACGCATTGTATTGGTTTCCTTCTCTACAAGATCCCACTTATTAACAAGGATAACGATGCCTTTTCTGTTTTTCTGAGCGAGCCCGAAAATATTCATATCCTGTGATTCCCAGCCCAAAGTGGCATCTACCATAAGGATCACGACATCAGAATATTCTATAGAGCGGATAGACCTCATCACGGAGTAAAACTCAAGGTCCTCGGAAACTTTGGCCTTGCGGCGCATCCCGGCGGTGTCTACCAGCACAAACTCGTGCCCAAATTTGTTATACAAAGTCTGAATACTGTCACGCGTTGTCCCTGCAATATCGGTAACAATGTTTCTTTCAACATCTAGCAAGGCATTTGTCATTGTGGATTTTCCCACATTAGGGCGTCCTGCAATAGTAATTTTTGGGAGACCCTCAAATGGATCTTTATATTCGGTTGTCGGGAAATCACTCACAATCTGATCAAGCAGTTCACCTGTCCCCGATCCTGTTGCTGAAGAAAGCGTAAAATATTTTTCTACACCCAATTGATAAAACTCGGTAGCAGGAAGTTCTTCTTTAGCCGAATCCACTTTGTTTACCACCAAATAAAGTGGTTTGTTTGATTTCCTGAGAAGTTCGAAGATCTCCTGATCTGTTTCGGTAAGGCCTTCCTCTACATTCACCATAAAGACGATAGAAGTAGCCTCGTCCACAGCCAGCTGAACCTGCTTGCGGATCTCCTGCTCAAAGATATCATCAGAACCCACATCATAACCACCCGTATCAATCACAGTAAAGTCTACGCCATTCCAGTCAGATTTACCATAATGGCGGTCTCTGGTAACGCCGGCCGTAGAATCTACAATGGCTTCTCTTCTTTCTAAAAGACGGTTAAACAGGGTGGATTTTCCAACGTTGGGGCGCCCAACGATAGCGACAATGTTTGACATAAATTTGTTTAATAATAAGATTATTAATGGGTTACTCCTACTCTAGGAGCCCAAAATTTTGGCAAATATAGTGATTTTGGCCGACAGTTAAGAGTTATGGAATTTTCGGTTGAAATTGTAAGGAAATTATCAAGCTAAAATTAGCTTTGAGAGTAACACTTTTTTAATTAGCTTAAACCAATGATTTTCAATCATAATCTTCAGAATGATAATTTTTATTTGAAGACCTATTTTTTTTAACAAAAGGCTTTGCAAGTAGAATTAAGATTATAAAATTTGGAAGGCTTTTTGTAATTATCCAACTAAATAAAGCTATGAAAAAAATATTGATTATACTTTTGGTGGTATTCATTTTTATCCAGTTTTTCCAGATAGATAAAACCAACCCTGCATCTAATCAAGGCATGGATTTCCTTAGGATAAAAAACACGCCTGAACCAATTGCAAAGCTGATTAGAAATTCATGTTATGACTGTCATTCCAACGAAACCAAATATCCGTTTTACAGTAATATCCAGCCGGCAGCATGGCTGATGAAAAGCCACATTGATGAAGGACGGATTGCCCTTAATTTTTCTACATTCTCCACTTATGATAGCAAACGGCAAATTAAAAAACTAGGAGAAGCCGCTGAATATGTGAAAAAGAATAAAATGCCCCTGGAAAGCTATCTTATAGGCCATCCTGACGCCAAATTAACAGAACAAGAAAGAAAGATTATAGCGGATTACTTCTTACAAACCCGGAAAACTATTGCAAATTATAATGATTTGTAAACCTAGAAAAAACAAAACCCCACATAATAATGTGGGGTTTTTAATAGTATAAATTTTTAAATATTATTTCCAATAATTCCATCTTACGCCATCATAAACCGCTAACGAAAGACTGGCCGTATCATAACACATCATCCCTGGAAAAGGGCTTTTCACATTGGTAGCAGGGTTATTAATCTGAGGCAATATAAGAGCCTTTGTTGAACTCTCCAGAACAAGCACTCCTAGGGCATTACTAGATGACGCACCAATTACGACTCCTTTCCCTGTTTCTGCAGAGGAGTTATTGAGGTTCGTAACTGCTGTACCGTCACCTTCACCATCTGACAAATCTACCCAAGTACTATTCTGATACATTTTAACCTTACTGTCTGATTTATCAAAAATAAATGTCGCATTGTTATTGGTCGCAGTAGCAGCAATAGCTGTACTCTTATCCGCAATGGCAGGAAGAATAATCCCATTGGTATTGGTAGCAGAACTATCAAAGTCCAAAATGGTACTGTTACCATTTACCGAGGTTTTACCAATTGCTACCTGCGCATTGGTAAAGCCCAAACCCATTAATAAAACTGATATATATTGAAACTTTTTCATTTTTAAAAATATTAATACTGGTTACAACTTTTTGAAATACACTTCCATTCTCCCATATTGTTTAAGGTATCTACCAATCTGTACAACTTAACACAATTTGCAGAAATATCGTATACCATCATCCCGTTTTTAGGATCGGTAATGGCAGCAGTATTTGCCACTCTGGTAATGACGAATCCTGATTTTTGAGATTCCAATGCCAAAAAACCATTAGGAACACTCTCAGGCCATCCGCCCAGTTTGGTCTGGTTGGTAATTCCCACCTTTGTAGGTATTCCACCTGTGGCTGTGTTAGCAGGATCTGTACATTTGCAGGGCACATTTTTCAGTCCCATTCCACGTCCTTTGATATTTGTAGGCCCATCAACAACCTGCCCTATCACAATAGTATTATTGCTAGAAGTATTCCATGTATAAGCATTGAGTGCATTACCATTAATCAGCTGCAGTGGAAGTAATGTACCATTATTGGTTTTGGATCCATACATAGCAACAGTACCATCATTACGGATTATAAACCGCAAAACAGGCGTTGTCCCATTGCCGGCAACGTTCCATATTTCTGGGATACCACCCTGCCCATAATAAGTACCATCAGCGAATCGCGCTGACCTTTGAGTGTGATTGGACTGAAAATCAATCTCCTGTGTGGTAAGTAAAGTACCGTTAATTTTAATATTTAATGAATTATCTATGCCATATACATCAAGTTGGAAACCCTTATCGGTAGGATTAAGTGTAAAAGTAGTTGAGGCTCCAGCAGAAGCATTGAAACCTGTACTGTTGACTGAATTAACACATAGCTGCTGTACCTTAACAGGAGACGATGCAGGACTAAAACATAGATGGATAGCATCATAATAAAAGGCGTAGTAAGTCGCTTCTGGTGCATTCCCAACCTGCGCATCTGTTAGCGCTGTTCCCAAATGATTCGCATTATTATACCACACTAAGGTTGCCCCTGTAGGTGGAACAGGAGTTGTGTTGAATGCATTACTAAGATTAGCGCCAGTCGAAGGACTGCTGTATGTGAGAAGTGCATTATTAACAACAGGAGCCGTTGATCCAGCATTACAAGGGGTGATGGGGCAAGGTATTGTTAACCCCGTACTACCAGTTGGAAATGCAGAAATCTTGGTAAGACTCAAGTCATCAATATAATAGTCATTGCCGTTAGTCTCTGAATAGTCATTACGGAAGACTACACGTAACATACTGCTGGCGCATCCCGTATTTGACTTAAAGTAGATGGGCACCTCTAGCCACCTTCCCTTATAACTGGCATCTGTCATTGCGGGGGTTGTAAGTGTCGTAAGAGTATTTCCTGATAAATCCTTGATATCGATTGCAATACGCACCGGCGTATTAACAATATACAACCACATAGAAGCTTTATAGTGAGAGCCTTCTTCTATAGTTACCGTTCTTTGATAAAATGGTGCTAACGTAGTACCTGCATTAATAATCATTGCAGCACCCGCCTGCGTGCCAGAATGATCTGTAACCGTCCCTGTTTCATTATAAGCAGGCGTCCACCATGTAGATGAATTGCTTGGATTGATACCCGCCTTTATATATCCAGGCGCAACAACGGCATAGTAATTATCATCAATTTTATAAGCTAGTGCATTACTTGTATTGGCATACGATGTACCATAACCAAAACTGGATGCTGGCATGTAATCAGATTGTTTCCTACCATAATCATTACTGCTGGTGGGAAAATCACTTGTTCCAAAATCCTCACTAAAAACTACTTGGGCACTCAAAGATGAAGATGAATACCATACAAATAGTAACAAAAAAAGAAGTTTTTTATTGATAAGCGTATTTTTAATGTATCAATATTATTTTCGTCAAAAATATGTATTTTTTTTATTCGTTTTATAAAAAATAATCATTGTGCCCAAATAATTTCAATCACAAATAAATAATTAAAAACCAATAATTTACCACTTCAACTATGAATTATATCATAATAACTAAGAATAATGACTGTTTAAAAGTTATCAAAATTTATTATCTATCTTCTAAAAAGATTATTTAATTTGCCACTTAATAATTATTGATAACCGAACTATAGATCATAAGAACTGTTTCAAACTCAATTTTTAATAAAGTTACCACGTGAATGCCTCCTTCAATCAAAATTCAAATAACAAGTACATCATCTTCTATGACGGCGATTGCGGATTTTGCAACCGATGGGTGCAATGGATTCTAAAACACGATCATCATAACCGCTTTCTATTTTCATCACTACAATCTCCTTTTGGGCAGCAGTTTTTGACAGAAAGAGGAATTCCCAACCAGTCATTTGACAGTATTTTCCTTTGGAAGCCTAACGAATTTTATCTTACGGAATACCAAGCTGTGTTAAAAATCGCAATTACTTTAGGCGGTATTTATTCTATTGCTTTGGTCGGAAAACTAATCCCAGAAACTATTGGAAATCACATTTACAGGATTATTTCTAAGAACCGTAAAAGATTATCTAATAATTACTGCTACTTACCAACAAAAGAACAGCGTAAAAAATTTATTAATTAAAATTTGATACATCGAATTAATTATTCTTATCTAGCGTCCACTTCATAAAAAATACACCTTGAATACCTTTAGATTTTAAAGAATTGTCTTGACAGCGAATTGGTAACTATGTCAAATTAAATGTCTTTAACAATACCATGCTCTCTCTTTATCATCAAATTTTCTTATTTTTGCCAACCACATACTTATACAGATTAATTTATGTTCAACAGTTTACAAGACAAATTAGATAAAGCACTTCATAATATCTCTGGGCGAGGCAAAATAACAGAAATTAACGTTGCAGAAACGGTAAAGGAAATCCGAAGAGCATTGGTAGATGCCGACGTTAATTATAAAGTAGCCAAAGACCTTACAAAACGCGTTCAGGATAAAGCGATTGGAGAAAATGTTCTAACATCTTTGACGCCAGGTCAATTGATGACGAAAATTGTCCACGATGAGTTGGTAGACCTAATGGGCGGTTCACAAGAAGGCATCAACCTTTCTGGCAAGCCAACCGTTATTTTGATTGCCGGTCTTCAGGGTTCTGGTAAAACGACTTTCTCTGGAAAATTAGCTAACTATCTGAAACAGAAAAGAAGCAAAAAGCCACTTTTGGTAGCTTGTGATGTTTACAGACCTGCGGCGATTGACCAGTTGAAAGTTCTTGGTAGCCAAATCAACATTCCTGTTTATACAGAAGACGACAATAAGAATCCTGTTGCGATTGCCGAGAACGCAATTAATTATGCCAAATCAAATGGTTTTGATACGATCATCGTGGATACGGCCGGTCGTTTGGCGATAGATGAGCAGATGATGAACGAAATCAAAGCTGTTCATCAAACCATCAAACCGACGGAAACGCTTTTCGTAGTAGATTCGATGACGGGGCAAGATGCGGTGAACACAGCGAAAGCCTTCAATGATACTTTGAATTTTGATGGTGTTGTTTTAACCAAATTGGACGGTGACACAAGAGGTGGAGCTGCACTTACCATCCGTTCTGTGGTTGAAAAGCCAATAAAATTTATCTCTACCGGAGAAAAAATGGAAGCGCTTGACCTTTTCTATCCGGAAAGGATGGCAGATAGAATTCTTGGGATGGGAGACGTTGTCTCTTTGGTAGAAAGAGCTCAGGAACAATTTGATGAAGAGGAAGCTAAAAAACTTCATAAGAAAATCGCAAAAAATGAGTTTGGTTTTGATGACTTTTTAAAGCAAATCAACCAAATCAAGAAGATGGGTAATATGAAAGATTTGATGGGAATGATTCCGGGTGTTGGAAAAGCTATCAAGGATGTTGACATCAATGATGACGCCTTTAAACATATCGAAGCCATCATCCACTCAATGACGCCTGAAGAACGAAGAAGACCCTCCATCATCAATGTGCCAAGAAAACAGAGAATTGCCAAAGGTGCAGGAAGAAAGCTGGAGGACGTGAATGCCCTAATGAAACAATTTGACCAAATGGGAAAAATGATGAAAATGATGCAGGGGCCACAAGGAAAACAGATGATGCAGATGATGAGCAAAATGCCTAATATGCCAGGCATGGGTGGTGGATTGTTTGGGAAGTAAAAAAATGTTTTTAGATTATATAATTCGGACGACCTTTGATGGTCGTCCGAATTATTATTTACAATTGATCTATTTTCAATAATCTTCCTTCAATTTTTTATTCGTGATGACTATATTATTTCTAGAGAAATCTACTGAAACAGTATGCCATTACTATTTTTAAAACATAATATTTAACTGTATTTTCTAAACCTCATCAGTAACTAAATCTTTAAAATTGAATTGGTAGCTAATAATTATAAATTTCAATCGCCTATCTCGCTTTGAAAACATCGGGGGTATTGGTAGTTACAAATCCAATTCCCTGTTTTTTAAGGTCATCATAGATTTTAACATCGTTTACCGTCCAAGCATTGGTCATTAAACCCAGCGCTTTAGCCTCAGCCAGCCATGTTGGATTCTTTTTGAAGACATTGTAATGATAATCTATGCCATCAATCCCTTCTTTTTTAATTTGCTCCGGAGAGAGGTCGCCATTCAAATACTGTACTTTGAAGTTGGCATCCACTTTTTTGATTTCCTTACAAATATTGAAACTAAATGATATAAATTCACACTGAGCTTCCAACTTCATATTCTTAATGGTTTTGATGGTTTTTTTTACCAATTCATCTTCCAAGGTCTTATCAGCAGCTGGTTTTATCTCAACAATCAGTTTTACTTTAGGGTCTTTTTTACCCTGCTCTAGATAACTAGCCAATGTTGGAAAATTTTCACCATTCGAGAGTTTTACCTTTTCGAGATCCGCAAAATTTGTGTCCGCGATCGTCATGCCGCCATGATGCTCATCATGGTTAATCACAAGAAAACCATCCTTAGTCATTCTTACATCAAACTCAGATCCGTAGATTTTAAGTTTTTGCGTATTTTCCAAAGATTTGAGAGAATTCTCTGTCGTTTCAGGATTGGTTTTCCAAAAACCTCGGTGCGCAATAATCTGTGTTTGTGCATTCATAAAGAGACTGGTTACAAGGCCAACCCCTACGATCATTTTTTTCATAATATACTTTTTCTATCTGCAATGGCAGTGGGGCAAAGGTAAAGATAGAATATAATCCTTACTTTAATAAGAAATAAACATTTGTTAAATTTAATCTTAATTTTAAGCATAATACTTTTTATTTTTGTCTCAAATACCAAGCATGTCCGAAAATATCCAGCAACAGATAGAAGCATTGAGACAAGAACTCCACCAGCACAACTACAGTTATTATATTGCAGACGAGCCATCCATTACGGATTTTGAGTTTGATACCAAACTGAAAACCCTGCAAGATCTGGAGGCTGCCCATCCGGAGTTTTTTGATCCCAACTCTCCCACTCTGCGTGTTGGCGGCGGCATTACCAAGAATTTCCCAACCGTTCAGCATCAGTACAGGATGTATTCTCTTGATAATTCCTATGATTTTGATGATCTTGAAGACTGGGAAAAACGCATTATCAAAACTATAACTGAACCTGTAGAATTTGTGGCTGAACTTAAATATGACGGTGCCTCGATTTCGATCCTATATGAGGATGGTAAATTATCTCAGGCGGTGACGCGTGGCGATGGTTTTCAGGGTGATGAAATTACCAATAACATCCGTACCATTTCGGACATCCCACTGACTCTAAGAGGCGATTTTCCCGAGCGGTTCTACATCCGTGGCGAAATCTATCTAACGAGGAAAAACTTTGATAAAATCAATAAAATCCGGGAAGAGGAAGGCCTTGACCTTTTTATGAATCCAAGAAACACCGCCAGCGGAAGTTTGAAAATGCAAGACTCCGCCGAGGTTAGAAAACGTGGATTATCATCTGTATTGTATCAATATATTGCCGATGATTTTCCGGCAGAGACACATTGGGACCTTTTGGCAAAGGCGAAAAACTGGGGTTTTAAAGTTTCCGAAGATCAGGCAAAACTCTGCAGAACTCTGGACGAAGTCAAAGAATTTATCACTTACTGGGATACAGCGAGGCATCAACTCCCTTTTGAGATTGACGGCATTGTTCTAAAAGTCAATTCGATAAAACAACAGCGACAGTTGGGTTACACTGCCAAATCCCCACGCTGGGCAATGGCATACAAATTCAAAGCGGAGAAAGCCGAAACCGAATTGCTGAGCGTTTCTTACCAGGTGGGCAGAACGGGTGCCATTACGCCGGTTGCCAACCTGAAGCCAGTTCTACTGGCCGGAACAACGGTAAAACGTGCCTCATTACACAATGAAGACATCATCAAAAAACTAGACCTGCATGAGCACGATTTTGTTTATGTAGAAAAAGGAGGCGAGATTATTCCGAAAATTGTTGGGGTGAATGTTGAAAAAAGAACGCTCCTACAAACGCCGATTGAGTATATTAAAAATTGCCCGCAATGTGGGACGCCACTCGTTAAAATTGAAGACCAAGCAATCCATTTTTGCCCGAATGAACTGCATTGTCCGCCACAGGTAGTGGGCAGGATGATTCATTACGTATCCCGAAAAGCACTGAATATCGAGAACCTCGGTAGCGAAACCATTGAACAATTGTACCGTGAAAAATTGGTTGAAAACCCAGCAGATTTCTACACTCTGAAAAAGGAACAATTATTACCATTGGAAAGAATGGCGGAAAAATCGGCACAGAACATCATTGACGGTATCGAAAAATCCAAAAAGGTAGCATTTGAAAAAGTATTGTACGGAATCGGCATCAAACATGTAGGCGAAACGGTTGCCAAAAAGTTGGTCAAAAATTTCCCAACAATTGATGAACTGAAAAATGCATCGGTTGAAGAGCTTTGTGAAGTAGAAGATATCGGAACTAAAATTGCCGTGAGCATTGTGGATTTTTTCCAAAACCAGGAGAATGTGATGATGATCGAGAGGCTGAGATCCTATGGTGTACAACTGGAAAAAGGTGAATCTATCAACGAAGTTTTGAGTAGCGTTTTAGAAGGAAAAACCTTCCTTTTCACCGGAAAACTTTCTTTATTTACCAGAGAACAGGCGGAAGAAATGGTGGAAAAACACGGCGGAAAAAATATCTCTGCTGTTTCCAAAAACCTAAATTACCTTGTAGTGGGCGAAAAAGCCGGCAGCAAATTGAAAAAAGCGCAGGATATCGGGACCATTACCATTTTGGATGAGCAGCAATTCCTGGATTTAATTAATTAAAATAAATTTATCAAATACCTCAAATTTCTAAAAATGCAATTACTGGAAATTTTTAATCTACAAAATGATCTGCTCCTCATATTAATATCAATTTTTATAGGGCTGCTGATAGGTGCGGAGCGGGAATACCGCAACAAATCTGCTGGTCTAAGAACATTTATTTTAGTGAGCTTTGGATCCTGTCTGTTTACGATATTATCCTTAAAAATTGGCGTACAAAATCCTGATCGACTTGCTGCCAATATCATAACAGGAATTGGGTTTTTGGGTGCAGGTGTGATCTTCAAAGATGATAATAAAATAGGCGGCGTAACCACCGCTACTACCATTTGGGCCACAGCTTCTCTTGGAATGGCAGTAGGATCGGGCAAAATTATATTGGCTTTTTTGGGGATGATTCTGGTTTTATTAATCCTTAGCTTTCTTACCTACCTTCAGGATTATATCGATAATCATCATAAGATAAGGGAGTATCGTATTACCACCTCATCACAAGACGATTTTAAATATTGCGAAATGTTATTTAAAGAAAACCACTTGAAATTTATCATTTTAAAACAGCAATATAATGATGAAAAATTGTCCACAACATGGCGAATTACCGGTAAAAACACCCATCATCAAGATCTGGTAAGCCAGCTAATGGAAGATGATAGAATTAACGCTTATCAATTCTAATACTTATGAATCTAAAAGAAAAAATAACCAAAGATGATATTTGGTTAAAAGAGCCACAAGCGCAGGATTTCCCTGCAGCATTAGATTATCTGGAACTATTGTTTGAACAGCAAGAATGCGAAAAACTTGTGAAAAGATTAAAGGCGACAAATACAATTCAGAAAAAATCGAAGGATATTTTCAGAGCCAGCCAGTTGCCATTATTGCCAAAAAGCAATATACATGTAAAGGAAAATTTTAAGAAGATCAAAAACAAAAAGAAACTGTCACCCATACTTCTTGTAAGAGGTAAAAATTGCCTGATAATCGCGGACGGCTACCACAGGCTGTGCAGCAGTTATTATTTGACAGAAGATCTAGAGGTCCCTTGCAGATTGATATAAAAAATTATCTAATAAATGATTTTCAACTTCCTCATTTTTATATGAATTATGATGTTAAATAATCTTTGAGAATCAATTTTATATTTTGGAATGTTGAGGGCAAAATAGTCGTTTTGATGGCCTCTTCATCTTTCCAATCAACCTCATTGATGCCCTCTTCAATTTGAGGTTTGGGAGTGGCATTTCCAGGGTAAAACATTTCAAACCAATAGGTCGTTTTTAGGATTTTTTTTCCATCGCGCTCCGTATAGATATGATAAGTTGAATTGATGAAACGTTTCAGTTCAAGGTCAAATATCCCACACTCTTCGCCCACTTCGCGCACTGCTGCTACTTCACGGGATTCGCCAGGTTCTATTTTTCCTTTTGGCAAATCCCACCTTCCTAGGCGGTGGATAAAGAGGATTTTTTGGTCTTTGTTTAGGACAATTCCGCCGGCGGCATCAATTCTTTTGAAATAGTTGCCAAAATCGGCCCACAACTGGTCTATATTATTATAGTAAATATTAAGGCCCTGCGATGCGGTGTTTTCAAGAAGGTCTATGGCAAAGTCAAAGCTATGCGTGCCATCGTAATTCAGTGTTTTAGGACTATTCTGAGGCTCTTGGCTCAAAATTAATTCTTTCTCATTGATAAAAACTTTATACATTTGTAAGGCTTTTAATATTAATACAAAAATATAAAAATGAATCTAGAAGGACGAAAAATTATCGTAAATAAATCTTCATCAGAATTGGCAGAAATGTTGAAAAAACCTGAAGATTATAAAGACCTGATGCCGGACGGACTTCAAAAATTTGAAGTTAAAGACAATGGATTCAAATTCGGGCTAAAAGGGATGCCAGAAATTGCTCTGAAAATAGAAAATGTTTCTGATAAAGAAGTGGTTCTAAAATCTGCCAGCTCCAGCCTTGATTTTGCATTAACAGGAACGATGAACCCTGTGAACGACAACCAAACCGAAGTTCAGTTGCTTTTTGACGGGAAATTTAATCCGTTTATCAAAATGATGGTAGAAAAACCATTGCAGAATTTCATCAACTCTTTGACCGATAAGATTGAGCAACTGTAACTAGCAAATCAATCCACTCGAATGATTGTGCGAAGCGCCGGTTGCTGAGGACAACACATTATTGATATTTTGTGACCGCAAAACACCCATAAAGGCAAAAATCAAAGCTTCCTTATATTCTATAATTTCTTTTATGGGAATGTGAATAATGGTTTTGGTTTTTGCTTTTATTTTTTCTATTAGCAAAGAATTGTAGACACCGCCGCCTGTTATCAGAATATTACTGATGTCAAAATCACAAAATGTTTTAGCAATTTGTAGGGCAGCATGTTCTGTAAAAGTTGCTAGCAAATCCTCTGGTTTTTGATTTTTTATTAAGGGATTGATATTGCTGATAACCCATTCTGCTCCTAAAGATTTTGGTGCATTTTGAGAATAAAATTCCAGTTTATTAAGCTTATTTAAAAGGGTTTCATCAATACTGCCTTTACTCGCAATGTTACCATTATCATCATATTTCTTGCCAAATCTGGCTGCCAATTCATTCAAAATAATATTAACTGGACAGATATCAAATGCAATACGTTTTCCGTTCTTTTTAATAGAAATATTGGAAAAACCGCCTAGGTTGAGACAGGCATCATACTCGGAAAACAAATGCTCATCGCCAATAGGAACCAACGGTGCACCATTGCCGCCTAAGATCACATCCTGGCTTCGGAAATCATAAACCACTTTTTGGCCACTTACCGCTTTAATAGCACGTCCATCGCCAATCTGAAATGTAAACCTATGCTCGGGCTGATGGAAAACCGTATGCCCATGCGAAGCAATCAAATCTAGGTTTTGGATGTTATTTTCAGTTATAAATTCCGAAACCTTTTCACCGAGAAAAAAACCGTAATCCGAATGTAGCCGTAGTAGCTTTTCACTGGATAGATCAATGGCATTTCTTAATGTATTTTCCCATTCTTCAGAATAAGAAAGCGTTTTGCATTTTAAGATTTCAAAAGACCAAAAGTTTTGTTTTAGGCTAAATTTGGAATAGCAAATATCCAAACCATCCAGACTGGTGCCGGACATAAGACCGATGGCATGAAAAATCTGAGTTTCCAATTGGTGAAAAAATTTAATTTATAAACGACAAGCCTATTGTCGATCGTTTTACTTACTTGTTGTCGGTAAGTTGGTAGAGTTAAAACTCCCTGAATTATTAAAAAATGTGTATTCGGAAAAGTCGTCTTTGGCAACCATGCCGTGTGAGCCAACCAAGATATTACCATCCTTGTCCGATACAAAAACGGTATCCTTTGTATACATTTTCTTATTACGCTTATCCCAATTGATGGTTTCCATCACAAAGGTCTGTCCTTCGGTAGTAATCACTTTCACACGGCCTTTGGCAAAATAAAAATCCCTTTTTTCATTATACTTCGCGTACTTGGCCCATATTTTACCCGGCGTTTTTGATTTCTTGTCAAAAAACTCAAGGTAAATGCCTTTTTTGGCTTCTACATAGGGGGAATCTATCAACTCATATTTCTCAATTAGGGGCGCGCGGAAGTTGACTTTTACCTGTCCGGAATCCCTTTGTATAATATTTCCATCGTAGATAACCTGTGACGCAAAGTTGGTTTTTTTACGGGTATTGATTTTGGTAAGATCTTCTTCGCAGGATTGAATAAGAAAAAACATCAGCAACAAGATGAATTGTTGTGATGTTTTCAAGTTAAATATTTTTAAGCAATAATCTTTCATTGAGATTATCAGTAGTTGCTCATTAATTATAGAGTTTTTTACCGAACCATTTGTCAGCAAAATTGATTCCGACTCTTAGATTGATAAAGTTCTGACGAATCATGCTGTTGTCCAACGTCCCTCTCTTGCCTAGTTCCAAACCAAGATCTATACTGTTCATACGGTTGATATTGCTTTTCTGAAATGGCAATGTTACTCCAGCTGTGACTGCATATTTGTTGATATTAGTTCCGTTGATCTGCAAGTTTCCTTTTTCATAGTAAGCACCGTAACGGTAAATCACACGGGAAAAATAAGAGCGGAAGTTGTTGAAATTGGGCAAATACCATCCACCCACAGAGTATCTATAAGAGTCTTGATATGCCAATGTATGCCCAAGGTAGTTAAAGTTTTCTCCTTTTTTGTAATCAGCTTGTGCACCCAAAAACCACTTGGTGTCATGACCGTATCCAACCCCAAAAGATGCTTCCTGAGGGAGGAACTTTTTGTCATACATAGTCTGCTGATCTATAATGGTTTCATAAGATTTTGCCTCGCCTACAGTGTAGAAATATGTGCTATTGGTATAAACATTCTTCATACTGCCTGTATTTCCAAATGTATAAGTGGCTCCCAATGTAATCTTGTGGTCATTAGCCAGTTTTTTCTGATACGTGGTGCCTAATGTGAAATTAAAAGACTGAATCCTGTAACTGTTGGAGTAACCACTAATCAACTCAGCGCCGGTAAAGGAAGCTTCTTCTATATCATAGAGCTTACCAAAATAAAAATTAGACCGTAAACCAAGTGCAAAAGCAGGCGTTACCTGATATGAAAAAGCAGCCTGTACGGTATTCATGGATCCTTCACCATGAAAGCGGTGGCTCTGCGAAATACCATCGCTGCCAGCAAGGTCTGAAGTGGTAAGAATGTTGTAAGACTTGGAGCTGTATGGCTGGAAGCCCATCCCAAACTTCACCTTTTTGGTAATAGGAAAAGCAATTGTAATGTTGGAAAGGTAAGTAGAATGCTTTGTACTGCTCATATTATTATAATTTGACTTATAATAATTATTCTCATTGGTCCCTTCCACTTTTATGGTAGTCAATTCAAGGTTGGTATTGGCCGCCGGATTTCGGAAATTAAAATTATTATTAAAATCCCAGATATACGCCGTGGAAATCCCACCCATAGAACTGATATCACCTGTATTATCATATTTTACATCCCCAATTCCGTAAGCGCCATACGGTGAATTACCGATACTCTGCGCGTTTAGGAAATACCCTGCTACCACTGATGATAAAACAAAAATTCTTTTCATCCTTTAAAATTTCAATGCGCAAATATCTTAATTAATAATGAATTGCAAAAATATATTTCGGTTAAAGTTTGTTAAGTAACCACTGCACTATTGTTATGAGAGTACAGTTTTGTATATTGCTGAATTGGTAAAAATAAAAACGAGACCTCTTCTATCATACATCAGTCAAAAAAATTATCTTTGTACTTATGAAATGGGATCAGATTATTGGACAAAAATCCATTAAAAAACTTTTAAAAGATAGCATCCATGATTCCAGAGTTGGGCATGCACAACTCTTTGTGGGTGAAGAAGGTTTTGGGGTCTTGCCCCTTGCTTTGGCAATGGCACAAGAGATTTTTGAGAAAGAGAATCCCACATCTGTCCACAAAGTAGAAAACCTCAACCATCTCGATCTGCATTTCAGTTTCCCTGTTTTTTCGGAGAAAAATGTTTCGCTAAGCAAACGTTACTTCGATAATTTTAGAGAAATGATATTGGAAAACCCGTACTCTTCCTTTGATGACTGGACCAGTTTTTTGGAGTCCGAAAACAAACAGTTTTTTATTTCTGCAGATGAGGCCGAGGATATTGGTCAACGCTTTAACCTGAAAAGTTTTGAAGGTGGCAGTAAAATCCTCATCGTATGGCGTGCTGATAAGATGAATGCCGCGGCAGCCAATAAAATCCTGAAGTTTCTGGAGGAGCCACCAAAAAACACCTACATTATACTTTGCGCGCCCAGCACCAATGATATTTTGCCAACAATCTTATCCAGATGCCAAATAGTCAACGTGCCGAGAATTGCCGATGAAGATATGATAGAAAATCTAGAAGGTCACGATTCTGCCAAAGAAATTGCATATCAGGCACAAGGCGATTGGAATCTTGCAAAATCTTTTCTCGCCAACAATACCGGAGCCTCTGAGTTTGAAACTCTTTTTATCCAATGGGTAAGAAATGCGTTTCAGGCAAAGAAAAAACCCGAAGTCTTGCGCGAAATTGTAAAATGGGCGCGGCAAATATCGGAGTGGAATAGAGAAAAGCAACTAAAATTTCTTAATTATTGCATTGAGATTTTCCGTCTGGCGATGCTTCAGAATTATGGCAACAACAATTTGGTTTACAAAAAACTTGGCGAAGGCAATTTTAACTGGCAATCATTCTCTCGGTTTATCCACGGTGCTAATATAGTTTCTATTGTAGAAGAAATTACAGAAGCGTCTTACCATATCTCGCGAAACGCCAACTCCAAGATTGTGCTGACAGATATGGGTATTAAGCTAACCCGATATATCCACAAACCGGCCGCCTAATCAATTATTTATATTTCTTAGGTTTCTAATTACAACAATTGTTTTCATATTATAGACGATATAAATATTCTGTTAATAAAAAATTAATCAAACAAATGTTTGATTGAAGCATGATTTTAATTTAACTTTGCACCGCTAAAAATTAGAACATGCCAACAAAAGAAGAACATATAATGATGGTTGCGGAGAAGCTCTTTGCTGCTAACGGTTATAATGGGACTTCGGTGAGGGATATTGCGGCAAAAGCCAAAGTAAATGTATCCATGATTTCCTACTATTTTGGGTCCAAAGAAAACCTTTTGGAAGAGCTTTTCAAATGGCGCATGGAAGAAGGACTCAATTTTGCCAAAAATATAATGGAAAAAGAGGAGCTCACCGAGATCCAGAAAATTGACAAGTTTGTAGACAATTTTGTAAGCAGGGTGCAGCGTTTACGCGATTTTTTTCTACTGGTGCATACTCAGCAGGTTATCAGCCAAAATAAAAACATTCAACGGTTTTTGAGAGCGTCCAAGATTAATTATATCGAGATCAACCAACAGATTATAGAAATGGGGCTGGAGAAAGGCGTCTTTACAAAAAGGCCCTCCTACCACCTTCTGCAATGTACCATTTCTGGAACCATCTTTAATGCCATGCACGGGATGAAAATTTATAAGGAATACCTCAAAAAGAATAATCCAGATTTTGATGAAAAGCATTATGAAGAGCAATACTTTCAGGAGGCCAGTGCCCATGTGAAAGAAGTTTTGAGAGCCATTATTGGGTATAAAGAAAATTAATTATAAAAAAACATTTGTATACAGTGAATAAATTTTTGACAACAACATTTGTTATCGCTGCATTTTACTCAATGTCCGCTCAGGAAAGAAAAGTTTTGAGTCTGGATGATGCTGTAAAATTGGGAATTGAGAATAGCAAGAACTTAAAAATAGATCAGGCCAAGATAGAGGAATCTACCGCTAATCTTTTGGAGGCAAAAAATAAGCAGTTACCGGATCTGAAGATATCAGGAACTTATATGTATCTTCCCGTGGAAGCCAATGTGAGTCTCAAAATTCCGGGAATGGCTGCACCAGGAAATTCTCCTGTAAAACAGGTGGTTTATGGTTCTGCCAACTTATCACTACCTATCTATTCTGGTGGACGCATTAAGTATGGTATCCAGTCTGCGCAGTATCTTTTAGAAGCTTCTAAACTGACATCGGAGAATGATAAAAATGCTATTGCTTATAATATAGCTCAGGCTTACAATAACCTTTTCAAAGCCTCTCAGGTAGTGAAATTGCTGCAGGAAAACCTGGCTTCTTCACAGAAAAGGGACCAGTCTTTTATCAAGCTGGAAAATAACGGAGTAATTGCCCGTAATGACCGGTTAAAGGCACAGCTGCAGACTTCCAATATCGAGTTGCAACTGATGGAAGCTCAAAATAATTATAGCATTGCCAATATCAATATGGATCTCTTGTTAGGCCTTGCTGATAATACAGAGATTGAGGTAGATCCTACCTACATTGGTGAAGATGACCTTGGCAAACCGGATGACTATTATTTAAACTTAGCCAGAGAAAACAGGAAAGATCTTCAAGCACTTGACCTTCAAAGAAAAGCAGCAGCATTGGGAACCAAATCTGCCAAAGCCGAGAATTTACCTTCATTGGCTTTCACAGGGGGATATGTTGCGGCTGATATTCCCAAATTATTAACAGTAACCAATGCCGTGAATGTAGGTGTTGGGCTCTCTTATAATATTTCTAACATTTGGAAAAAGAATTCAAGTTTTATGCAGTCCAAAGCAAAAGAACAGGAATTGGCCGCCAATAATGACTTGTTAAATGACAATGTTACGTTGGAAGTGAAACGGGATTATCAAAACGACTTGTATGCACACAAAAAGATTGATGTTTATCAAAGAGCGCTGGAGCAAGCGGAGGAAAATTACAGGATTACACTTAATAAGTATAACAGCGGGCTGGAAACCATCACCAATCTCTTAGAAGCTGATACAGCCAAGATTACAGCCAATGTGAATGTGGTTACCTCCAAAGCGGATGCGGCACTGGCTCACAAAAAACTATTACAGACAACCGGAATCATTAACCAATAAAAATTAATAATTAACAACAAAATAATGGCACAAGATAATATAAACTCAGTTCCTGCAAAAAAGAAAAGAAGTCCTCTTTTTTATATCATTCTGATAGTAGCAGTAGTCGCTGCGGCAATTTTCGGATTTAGGGAGTATCAATATGGTCAATCCCACGAAGAGACCGATGATGCACAAATTGCTGCTGACATCAGCCCGGTAATTTCAAAAATTTCTGGTTATGTAGCAGAGATAAAGGTAAAAGATAACCAATTTGTCAAAAAAGGTGACACGCTGATTGTTCTCGACAACCGAGATCAAAAAATGGCCGTTTCATCTGCAGAAGCTGCATTGGGAACAGCCCAAAGTAACATTGCATCGGCACAGGCCGGTTCTGCTGCTGCGGCATCGGGCATCAATAATTCCAGAGCGGCAGTACAGACTGCTAATGCACAAATAGAAGCGGCAAAAGTGAATGTCTGGAGAACCCAACAGGATGTTAAAAGATACTCTGAGCTGGTAAAAGACCATTCTATAACGCAACAGCAATATGAGCAGGCTTTGGCGGCTTATCAAACTGCTGAAAAGCAACTTCAGGTTTTGGTAGATCAGAAAAACCAGGCCAATGTACAGACTGGTGTGGTAACATCGCAGTCCAACGCCACTTCTCAGCAGATTGGCGTGGCCAACGCTCAACTGAGACAGAGACAGGTAGATGTGGAAAATGCAAAACTAAATCTTTCTTACACGGTTATCACAGCCAAAGAAAGTGGCTATGTTTCCAAAATCCCGGTTCAGGCAGGACAGTTTATCCAAGCTGGTTCGCAATTGTTCAGCATCGTTTTGAGCAATCAAAAATGGGTGGTGGCCAATTTTAAAGAAACACAGGTGGAGAAAATGGTAGAAGGCCAGAAAGTGGAAATAGAAATCGATGCTTATCCTGACCAAAAATTCCAAGGAACCATCAGTTCATTCTCTCCTGCAACAGGATCTGCATTTGCTTTGCTTCCTCCGGACAACGCGAGTGGTAACTTTGTAAAAGTAGTGCAAAGGCTTCCTGTCAAAATTACATTCGATAACCTTAATCCGGATATTATGAAGAAATTGCGTGTCGGGATGAATGTTCAGACAGTAGTTTCTCTTAAGTAATTATTAATTAAAGATTTAATGATTAAAAGATTAAATCTGAACTAATCGATGTTTTTAAATTAAAGAAAAAGTAATCTTTTAATACTTTAATTTTTTAATCATTTAATACAATTAAAATGCAAGACGATTCATTAGTAGAATATGGATTTCGGCGGGTAATTATTACCATTACAGCTATCGTCTGTGCGCTTTTGGAGATTGTAGACTCTACAATCGTCAACGTGGCACTTAACGAGATGAAGGGTAACTTGGGTGCCACACTTTCCGAGGTGGGCTGGGTTATTACGGCATACGCTATTGGTAATGTGATTATTGTTCCGATGACCAGCTGGCTGTCTCAGCAGTTTGGGCGTAGGAATTATTTCGCGGCATCCATCATTATATTTACGGTATTCTCGTTCCTTTGCGGTAATGCGACGAATATTTGGGAACTGGTATTTTTCCGTCTTTGCCAAGGGATTGGCGGCGGTGCACTTCTGGTAACGTCACAAACGATTATCACAGAATCTTACCCTATCGAGAAAAGAAGTATGGCGCAGGCCATCTATGGTTTGGGCGTTATTATTGGGCCAACTTTGGGGCCGCCATTGGGTGGGTACATTGTAGATAATTACAGCTGGCCGTTTATTTTTTACATCAATATTCCGCTGGGGATTATCGCTACATTACTGACTTTACAGTTTGTCAAAAGTCCGCGTTATGCAGAAAAAAGATCAGCGTCCGATGTCGATTGGCTGGGGATTGCGCTGTTGGCAGCTTTTGTAGGATCTTTACAATACATTTTGGAAAGAGGTCACGAGGATGATTGGTTTGATAGCAAAGCCATTATTGTGCTAACCATCACTGCCGTTGTAGGTTTTATACTCTTTATCTGGCGGGAACTAACCTTCAAATATCCTATTGTGGAACTTCGGGTTCTCAAAAATGGTAATTTGAGGATTGGTACCGTGATGTCCTTTATTTTAGGCTTTGGTTTGTATGGTTCTACCTTTATTGTTCCGCTGTACACGCAGAGTATTTTGGGTTGGACAGCCTTACAATCCGGTGCATTGATGATTCCGGCAGCTCTAACCACGGCTTTTATGATGCCGATTATTGGGAAATTATTGACCAAAGGTGCCAAGCAGCAGGTTCTGGTAGCGTTAGGGCTGTTTATATTCTTTGTTTACAGTTTCTGGGGTTACAAAATTTTGACACCCGACACTGGAAAAGATGCCTTTTTCTGGATGCTGATTGTAAGAGGAATGGGACTGGGATTATTGTTTATCCCGATAACATCACTATCATTAAGCACGCTGAAAGGCCCTGAAATTGGTCAGGGAGCCGCATTTACAGGGATGATGCGACAGTTGGGTGGTTCTTTTGGGATTGCTGCCATTACGACGTTCATAGCCAACAGAAGCGAATTGTACCGAAGCAATTTGGTGTCACATCTGGATGTTAATAACCTGGATGTTCAACAACGTGTTGCAGGTCTCAAGGCAAGTTTTATAGCTAAAGGAATGGCACCTGACAAGGCATTGCAATCCGCTTATCAAATGTTGGATTATTCCGTTACAAAACAGGCTACAGTCCTTTCTTATATGGATGTATTCCTTTATTTGGGAATTATTTTCCTTATCTGTATTCCGTTTGTGTTGTTTGTTAGAGAGAGGAAAGGTAAAGGTGAAAAAATCGATTTAAGTTCGGTTCATTAATTTTTTATTTATAGTTATTTGTGTAAACTCAGGATCGTTAGCGGTTCTGAGTTTTTTGTTTTTTTATTGTTGTTTAAACATTCTTAATAAAAAAGAAACATTACAAACAAGCAAAAAGCATTGATTTTCTCCGCACATATCATTAAATTAGCAACTGATAATTATTGATCGAAATCAAAAACATGAAACAGGGATCTCAGGATGTTCTCGGCACTCACGGGACAAACACCATTTTTGCAGTTTGGAATTTTAAAGAAGGAGTAGATGTAAAACAAGCTTTTCAGCGTGTTTGCGCCTTGGTAATCAATCTTAACCATTCTGCTTATGTGCGTTTTCCGGATGACAATGCGAGTTGCATCATGGGAATCGGTTTCAGTGCCTGGAATTTATTGGGGCTTCCCAAACCTTTACCGAAAGAACTGGAGGAGTTTCAACCGATTATCGGCAACCCGTATACTGCAGTTTCTACCAAAGGTGATTTGCATTTTCACCTCAAGGGAACCAACAACAGCATCTGTTTTGACATGGCAGAAGATATTGCCAAAGTACTTTCCCCTGTAGCAGATTGTGTAGAAGAAGTGCATGGTTTCCGTTATTGGGATGGGCGTTCCATTCTCGGATTTGTAGACGGAACAGAAAATCCAGAAAGCCAGCAACGCGCATTTTTCGGATTAATTGGTGATGAAGATTTGGCTTACAAAGGGGGCAGTTATCTGTTTGTTCAGAAGTATATCCATGATTTGGCAGCTTTCAAGGCATTGCCTGTAGAAGAGCAGGAAAAAGTGTTTGGCCGCTATAAAGACAGCGATGTTGAAATGACGGATGATGTAAAACCTGCCAATTCGCATTCGGCACTTGCCAATGTGGGAGATGATCTCAAAATTATCCGGGACAATCTCCCGTTTGGGAATATGTCAACTAACGAGATGGGAACCTATTTTATTGCTTATGCAAGCACTTTCAGTACTGTTAAATTAATGCTGAATAATATGTTTATAGGTAATCCTGTTGGGAATTATGACCGTTTGTTAGACTTCAGTACAGCCAAAACCGGAAGCCTGTTTTTTGTGCCTACGATGGATATGCTGGATGATTTTTCTTCCGTTGATGACGAAGCAGATCCTTCACAAACCGAAAATCATGATGATACTAAAAAATCCGATTCACGCAAAGGCGATGGTTCGCTTGGCATTGGATCACTGAAATAAAAATTGGTTTCATCAATTTTAAAAATGAGAATAAAAACAAAACAATATGAATAATTTACACCGTAAACTGGCCCCAATCTCCGAGGCAGCTTGGGAACAAATTGAAGAAGAAGCAACACGAACTCTCAAAAGATACCTTGCCGCAAGAAAAGTAGTAGATGTAGACGGACCAAAAGGTTTTGACCTTTCTGCCGTTGGAACGGGGCATATCCGTTCTGTGGAAACACCCGGAGAGGGCGTTCAGGCTTCCGTGAGGGAAGTGAATCCTGTTGTGGAATTCCGTGTACCGTTTGAACTGACCCGCGAGGCTATTGACGACGTGGAGCGAGGATCAGAAGATTCTGACTGGCAACCGTTGAAGGACGCTGCGGAGAAAATTGCATTTGCAGAAGACCGCGCTATTTTTGAAGGTTATGCCGCAGCAGGAATCCAGGGCATCCGCGAGGGAAGCAGCAACAGACGTTTCAAACTTCCGGCAAGTATTAAGAATTATCCGGATACCATTGCCCATGCGTTGAGCGAGTTACGTTTTGCTGGTGTTAATGGGCCTTATGTTTTGGTCTTGGGCGCAGATGCCTATACGGCAGCCAGCGGCGGAAGCGACGAAGGTTATCCAATGCTTCATCACTTGCAGGAACTGATTGATGGTGATATAGTTTGGGCGCCAGCAATCAAAGGTGGCTTTGTGATTTCAACCCGTGGCGGCGACTTTAAGATGAGTATCGGTCAGGATATTTCCATCGGTTACCTTAGCCATACCGATACCACTGTGAAGCTTTATCTACAGGAGAGTTTTACCTTCCAATTCTACACTTCCGAAGCCGTAGTTGTGCTGGAGGCAGCAGAATAATTTTTTTGGATTCAAAACTCCAAGACAAATTAATGCGGAAATAAATAAATAAATAAACTCGTAGTGCATTATTAAATTAATTCAATTTTAAGTCTATTCATTTTTCTATT
>NZ_JBWEYV010000027.1:0-33866 GCF_056329745.1 Epilithonimonas sp.
AAAAAAATAATACTTTTACAAAAACAAAAAGTTGCACTAGCAATTTGAGACCACCCTTTTCTACAATGACTTTGCGGGAATATTTCTGGGCGTGCTCCAGACCAATTTTCGCAGACTCGTAATCTTTTACATTGATGGAAGCGCCCTTTCCGTGATTACCGTCCAACGGTTTCAGCACCAGCGGGTAACCAATTTTACGGATTACGTTTTGCAAACCTTCTTCATCCACAACCAGATCTCCGGAAGGAACAGGGATTGCTGCATCTTCCAGCATTTTCTTGGTAAGTTCCTTATTACAGGCAATGTCAACGGCAATACTGCTGGTATTTCCTGTAATCGTAGCCTGAAAACGTTGCTGGTTAATCCCATAACCCAACTGCACTAAGGAATTTTTGCCCAACCTGATCCAAGGAATTTTCCGTGATGCGGCTTCTTCGACAATACTTCCCGTAGATGGTCCAAGCCTTTCTCGCTCCCGAATCTCCTTCAAAGTCTGGACACAGGACTCAATATCATAATGTGTTGCGTTAATCAGCGATTCTGCGATTTTTACAGCCTCTTCCGCAGCATAGATCCCGGCCTGCTCTTCGATGTAATTGAAAACAACGTTATAAGTGCCCGGCGTTTTGGTCTCTCGGGTTCTTCCAAAGCCGACATCCATCCCCGCAAGCGTTTGTATCTCCAATGCAATATGTTCTATAACATGACCCATCCAGGTGCCCATCTCCACTCGTTTGAAAAACCCACCTTCTGTCCCTTCGGAGCATCGGTGTGTGTATAAGGAAGGCAACAAAGTTTCTATCCTTTCGCGGAAACCCAGTATTTTGTTGGTAGGCTGATGCTCGGTTTCTTGCAGGTTCAGCCGCATTTGAATCAGTTTTTTCCGGGTAATGCTCCAGATATTAGGTCCTCTCAGAACCTGTATTTTTTCTATTTTCATATATAGTCAGAAGATGCTTTATTATAAAAACCTCGGTATCAGAAATATCCGAGATATTGGTAGCTAACGGTATAATAATCCATCAACTTAATCAAAGATACTGCAAATTGTAAATAAATCGGGAAGAAATATTTTATTATGAAGAAGATCTACAATATCTTAAAAGAATTTAAAGATAATATGTGATTAACAATAATTTTTCTAACCCATTCACTTTAAAAATGTAAGGGTATTAAGTGGCAAATTAAAAGCACCAAATTCCTTTTATAAAGTTGGAAAAGATTAAGGTTTTTCCAATTGTAGATTGAACACATAGAACTGTATATGTTGAAAGTTTATGCTAAATATTTTTGCTTTCAAAATTTAAAAATTTGTTGAAGATTAAAACGCCATCTTCATAAATACAAATTAGAAACTCTATAGCATATAATTGTTTATGTAATTTTACAAATAGAGAATAAATACATGGTTAATTGCACGATTCAATTTTCAAAAATAAATACAATTTGTATCAAATTTAATTATATTTGTTGATACAAATTATATCAATGTCAAAATTAGCTGAAAACATACGCTTTCTGAGAAATAAGAAAGGCTTGTCCCAACAAAAGATTGCAGATGAACTGGTGATCACCCGTGGAAGATATGCCAAATATGAAGATGGGCGATCCCAGCCACCGATTGAATTGCTGATAAAGTTGTCACAGTTTTTTAAAATAAGTATAGACCTACTCTTGACATTAGATCTTGAGAAGTATCCAGCGGACGATCTCATTAAACTATCTGGAAATCGAGTGCTTTTGCCCATCACGGTTACTGCAGATGGCGACAACCAGATTGAAATTGTTACCGAAAAAGCATCGATGGGTTACCTCAACGGATACAGTGATCCGGAATATATTGAGAGCCTACAGACCATCTCTCTACCTTTTTTGCGAAACGGAAAATTCAGGGCATTTCCCGTTAGTGGCGATTCTATGCCACCTTACAATGACCATACTTTTATTGTGGGAAAATATATAGAGGATTTATCTTACCTTAAAACAGATAAAACTTACATCTTCGTTACCGATGAAGGCATTACTTACAAAAGGTTTCAGTTTCATGAAACAAATTTCATATGTGTAAAAGCCGATAACAGTTTCTACGAACCTTACCAAATTCCGCTTGCCGAAATTAAAGAGATATGGGAATTTGCTTGTGCCATTTCGACTGAAGAATTTGATCCGGGAGACATCAATATTCAAAATGTTAAGGACCTATTTCTTGAGATTAAAGGAGATCTCAAGAAGATTAATACAAAAATGAATAAAAATAGTTAGGCTTATAGCTACCTAATATTTGGCAATAACTTAGCAATTAGAATTTGAGCCGCTATATAGGGCTTTCAATCAATGACAAATACAAGTATAAAATAGTGAATTATTATATCTATGAGTCTGATTATAGTGTCGAAATTATATGATCTTTGACAAGTGAGTAAATGTTATTTTTCACAGTTAATGTTTAATAGGGTTATGAATGAATCTTGACAAAAGATACAATAACTTTTTTGTCACATTAGGCTGGAAATTTCAAAAAATTTATAAAGCACATAAAAAAGATCCCACAATTATTAGATTTTGGGATTTTTTATTTTTGATTAATCTCTTCGGCTTCTTCCATCAGTTTAAGATAGGTAATATATCTGCTTTCCGCTATGTCACCAGTTTCCAAGGCTGCAATCACCGCGCATTTTGGCTCATTGATGTGCATGCAATTATGAAATTTGCATGCCCTTCCAGTTTTAAAAATCTCCGGGAAATAATGCTGTATCTCATCCTTTTCCACGTCGATCATGGCAAATTCCCGAACGCCAGGTGTATCTATCACAGTGCCTCCAAAATCCCAAAAGTGCATTTGCGCAAACGTTGTGGTATGTTTTCCTTTGAGATGCGTGTCAGAAATCTCACCAGTCCTAAGGTCTAAGCTGGGTTGCAAAGCATTAACCAAAGTTGATTTTCCACAACCAGAATGCCCAAAAAACACCGAAGTTTTATCTTTAATTTTATTCTGAAGCCTATCAAGATTAAGCCTAGAATAAGACGAAATCTCCAACGTATCATAACCAATATTCTGATACATTGCATCAATATTTTGAACAATTTCCTGTTCCTCGGCTGAAAGGATGTCTATTTTGTTGAAAAGAATCAACGCAGAGATATTGTAAGCCTCACAACATGCCAGAAAACGATCCAAAAAACCAAGTGATGTTTCCGGAAATTTAAGTGTATAAATAAAACAGGCAATATCAATATTAGAGGCAATAATATGAGCTTCTTTTGATAAATTAACCGACTTCCTGATCAAATAGTTTTTTCTAGGAAATATTTTTGTAATCCAAGCCACATCATCCTGTTCCAGAGAGAATTCTACCTCGTCTCCTACCGCCAGCGGATTGGTAAGGCGCGTTTTTATCAATTTAAATTTTCCGCGGATCCGTGCTTCGAAAACAGCTTTGGTTTCTGATTCCAAAACCTGATACCAGCTTCCGGTTGATTTGATGATGATTCCTTTCAAATAGTAGAATTTTGTTTGTGGCAAATTTACTATAATTATTGTATTAAAAATAAAAATCCCTTCCCAAGTTAAAGACTTAGAAAGGGATTGGGTTTAGTAATTATCTAAATGTTGTGGATTGATTATTTATCAATCATAATATGATTCTGAACTTCGATACTTTCCTCGTGGATTGCTTTGAAAACTTTCTCTATAAAATCTTGAGACATTCCTGTTTCAAAAGCTTTTTGATTAGCATATTCGGTGATGATTTTCCAACGCTCCGGCTGGAAGATCGCGATATTGTTTTCTTTCTTCAAAATTCCGATTTTTTCAGAAATCCGCATTCTCTGAGACAGCAATTCAATCAACTGGAAATCCATATCACTGATAAGCGTTCTGTGTTTTCCCATCTCATCTTCGTAACCAGAAATATCAGAATTACGGATCTGAAGATTATTGATCATATCAGCCAAAACCTCCGGCGTAATCTGCTGCGCTGCATCACTCCAAGCTTCATCCGGATTGCAGTGGCTTTCTATAATCGCACCTTGGTAACCTACGTTGAAGGCCTCCTGAGCCACGCCAGCCAAACCTGTCCTGTTACCACAGATGTGTGAAGGGTCTATAAATAAAGGGATATTTGGGAACTGATTTTTAAAATCCAAGGCAATCTGCCAGTTCGGGATATTCCTGTACTTAGTTTTTTGATAAGTTGAAAATCCCCTGTGGATGGCACCCAAATTCTCAACACCTTGGCCTAATAATCTTTCCAAAGCACCAATCCAAAGTGCCAAATCCGGGTTGACCGGGTTCTTTACCAGAACGGGTTTGTTAGTTCCTCTCAAGGCCTGGGCAATTTCCTGAACTGTAAACGGGTTAACCGTTGATCTTGCACCAATCCATAGGATATCTACATCTGCCTCCAATGCTGCAAAAACGTGGTGGGCATTAGCCACTTCAGTAGCCGTTTTAAAACCGTATTCTTCTTTTACCTTTTTCAGCCAGTTAAGACCAATCACGCCAACTCCTTCAAAACCGTTTGGTTTTGTACGTGGTTTCCAAATCCCGGCGCGAAAAGCCGAAATCTCCGCTCCACTCTCCTTTAGCCTTTTGGCTGTCTCCAACATTTGCGATTCGCTTTCTGCGCTACAAGGTCCTGCAATAATCATTGGACTTGGGAACTCCTTTATCCAATCATTTTTTAATTCGTTTAAGTTCATTTTATTTTTATAATTGTTAGTTAAAATAATGCAATAGTTGATCTGTTATAAATTTTAATTTATAATTCCTTTCAAAAAATACCGTTTAAAAATCCTTAAATGTGATACGGAAAATGAAATAATCCGCGTTTTTTTGAGAAAGAAATTCAGTTACTTAAACCAATAAAATCGGTAATAGGTTCTGAAAATTCTGTGATAAAATCCAAAAAAGCTAAATAACCCGCCCCAATAAAAGGCAGATTCTGTAGTTGTAAAATATGGAAATTTGTTCGATTCCATTTGTTTAAATCCTATAATTAAAGGATCTCTAGCTTGTTTTGATTAATAATTTTCTTCTGTTTCCAGAGAAATCTTTAACAAATATATAAATTTCCTGTAAGCTGCAAAATATAATTGCATTTTATTTAAGTTAAATCGAATTTCATCAGGTCATCCAGATCTTTGAGCAAAGGATTGATCTCAGCAAAACGCTCAAAAATCTTACGCTTGGTCATAATTTCCTTTTTAATCGTCCGGTCCATCGCGTAATCCACATCAATTTTAAAATTGTTGACTTTCCTCTTAAAATGGTTGAAAAATTCATTACTCAACCTATCAAATTCAGATTTTGCCGTTTCGGAAGAATATTTGACTACAATTGTATTTTCGTCATCCTTTTGCAATTTAAAACTGCTGATGGCATTGTAAGCAAACGTATTGGTTTTGGAAAGGTTTTTGAGGAAAAGTTCCCAGGCCTGATCCAACTCTGTTTGTGAAAAATGATCAGACGGCAGGTTTTCATCTTTGACCTCTGCCAGCGCATCTTTCACTACTTCCTCTTTTTTCTCTAAAGCTGCTTTGATGCTGAACTGTGACCCGTGATTAACTTTGTTAATAGGTTCTGATGCTTTTTGGATGACTTTTTTGGGTTCTTCAAAAGAAGATTTGGGTGAGGGTGAATCAGCCGTTTTTGACTCTGACTTAGCTGTCAAAGCCTGATTTTGATTTTCAGATTTAGGTATAAGATTAGCCTCGAGAAGCGGGGCTAATATCAGGAACTTTTTTTTTTAGCTTCCAAACCTGCAGTGAGACTGGATAATTGCATCAAGGCAATCTCCACCGTCAGTCTTGGGTTTTTTGAATTTTTATAATTAATGTCGGCAAAGTTGCAGATTTCGATGCCGTCAATTAATTGTTGGGCAGACCATTTCTGAGATTGTTCTGCAAATTTAGACTTGGTTTTTTCACCAACTTCAATCAGGTTCAGTGTTTTTGGATTTTGAGCCATCATCAGATCCCGGAAATGGTTTCCCAATCCGGCAATAAAAATATGCGGGTCAAAACCTTTTTTAACAATCTCATCGAAAGCCGTCAACACTCCCGGAATATCATTGTCTTTAGCCAGATCAACGATTTTAAGGTACTGATCATAATCTAGAATATTAAGGACTTCCGCAGCCTTCTCCAGCGTGATGTTTTTCTGGGAAAATGTGCTAAGCCTGTCAAAGATAGACAAAGCATCTCTCAAAGCGCCATCCGCTTTTTGAGCAATCAGATAAAGTGCATCATCCTCGTAATTAATACTTTCTTTCTCCGCAATTTTTCTCAAATGGGCCTGGATATCCTCGATTGTGATCCTTTTGAAATCATAGATCTGACATCTGGAAAGAATCGTTGGGATAATCTTATGTTTCTCCGTTGTAGCAAGGATGAAAATAGCGTGTGCTGGCGGTTCTTCCAAAGTCTTCAAAAATGCGTTGAACGCTGCCTGAGACAACATATGAACCTCATCGATAATATAAACCTTGTACTTTCCTACCTGAGGCGCAAAACGCACCTGATCTATTAATTCCCGGATATCATCTACCGAGTTGTTGGATGCGGCATCCAGCTCATAAATATTAAAAGCAAAGCCGTCATCATCCGCCGCACCGGATTTTTCGTTGATTTTCCGGGCAAGAATCCTGGCACAGGTCGTTTTCCCAACACCTCTCGGACCACAGAATAACAAGGCCTGAGCCAACTGGTTTTCATCAATGGCGTGTTCCAAAGTATCGGTAACGTGGGATTGCCCAACAACAGTATCAAACTCTTGCGGACGGTACTTGCGTGCGGATACGATGAAATTTTCCATTGTTCAAAAGTAAGGATTAATTGTGAATTTTGGAAATGGTTTTTAGTTTTGTGGGAATATTTTTTGAACACAAAGTCCTCAAAATTTCTTTCTTTAATTGAAAATATTTTAAGTTCACAAAGGCGTAAAATTATAAAAGTTTCATAATCTACGTAAGTGGGTTTTTATTTTCACTCGTATATTGAAACCAGCAAGCCCGACTTAAACGGAAATCGCTTTTTTGCGTGGATGTTGTTTCGACTTAAACAAAAATCGTCTGCAAAAAAGATTGACTACCTTGAACCACTTCGTTAGGTTTGGGAGTTGAAGGCGGATTGAGCTGCCCAATAATTATCACCAACAAAAAAAGAGAACAAAAAATGTTCTCTTTTAAATTATATGTTGAATGTAATTTTTTACAATTCCAAGGCTTTTCTTTCGTCTCCGCCCATCAGGAATTCTACAGGGTTGTCGATTGCTTCTTTCACAGCAACCAAAAATCCTACAGATTCTTTCCCGTCGATAATTCTGTGGTCATAAGACAATGCCACATACATCATTGGCCTGATGACTACCTGACCATCAACGGCTACCGGTCTTTGGATAATGTTGTGCATACCCAAGATAGCGGATTGCGGCGGGTTGATAATTGGCGTAGACAACATAGAACCAAATGTACCACCATTGGTAATGGTGAATGTACCACCAGTCATCTCGTCAAGGGTAATTTTACCATCTCTCACTTTGATCGCCAAATCTTTGATATTAGCTTCTACACCTCTCAAAGTCATGTTTTCTGCATTTCTAAGGACAGGAACCATCAATCCTTTTGGACCGGAAACCGCAATAGAAATATCGGCAAAATCGTAATTGATTTTATAATCACCATCAATGGAAGCATTCACGTCCGGATACAGCTCCAATGCTCTGGTAACCGCTTTTGTAAAGAAAGACATAAAGCCCAAACCAATGCCGTGTTTAGCAATGAATTCTTCTTTATACTGCTTTCTGATTCTGAAAATTTCTGACATGTCAACCTCATTAAAAGTTGTCAACATAGCCGTTTCATTTTTAACAGAAACCAATCTTGCTGCCACTTTTCTTCTGAGAACTGAAAGTTTTGTTGTAGACTGACCTCTGTTTCCGCCAGCAGGCGCCGTTCCCATAGCAGGAACCGAAGCCGTTACAGCATCTTCTTTTGTAATCCTGCCATCTCTGCCTGTACCTGTTACCTGGCTAGGAGCGATTCCTTTTTCATCAAGGATTTTTTTGGCAGCAGGTGAAGGAGTCTGTGCAGCATAAGAATCTGTTTTAGGAGCTTCCGCTTTTACCGGTGCAGGCTCTTCTTTTTTAGGCTCAGCTTTCGGTGCTTCGGCGGCCGGTGCAGATCCACCTTCCGGTTTTGCAGCATCCACATCAATCAGGCAAACTACCTGCCCTACCTGTACCACTTCGCCTTCTTCAGCTTTTAGGGTAATTACACCACTTTGCTCCGCAGGAAGTTCCAGTGTTGCCTTATCAGAATCTACTTCTGCAATAGGCTGATCTTTTTCTACATAATCACCGTCCTTTACCAGCCATGTAGCAATTTCTACTTCGGTGATAGATTCTCCAGGTGAAGGAACTTTCATTTCTAATATTGACATACTTATGATTTTTTTAATTTAACACAGCAAGTGCTGAGTATTTTATAGTTTATTAATTCGATTAAGCTTTAACAGGTTTTTCAACAACTTCTGCGCTGGTCTGGAAAACCTGGGAAATAATTTTGGTTTGATTTTTTTCAAACATTTTATGGCTTCCCGGTGCCGGAGTTCCGCTGGCTACAGGAGAAATTACCTGAATACCTGTATCACGGAAATTTCTAAGGATAAAACTCCATGCGCCCATATTTTCTGGTTCTTCCTGTGCCCAAATCAGGTCTTTTCTGTTGCTATATTTAGCAAAAACAGCATTGATTTTTTCCTGATCCAATGGATAAATCTGTTCCAGTCTTACCAATGCCACTTTGTCGTCATTAATTTCTTCTTTTTTCGCTAACAGGTCATAATACAATTTACCTGTACAAAGAACCAAACGTTCCACTTTTGCAGCGTCTGCCGTTGGGTCATCCAATACAGCATGGAAACTTCCAGTGGCCAGATCTTCTAATGGAGAAACCACTTTTGGATGTCTTAATAATGATTTTGGAGTCATCACCACCAATGGTTTTCTGAAGCCAAATTTCATCTGTCTTCTCAACAAGTGGAAGTAGTTAGCCGGTGTTGTGATATCTGCCACGATAATATTCTCGTTGGCACATAGAGCTAGGAATCTTTCCAGTCTTGCAGATGAGTGCTCAGCACCTTGACCTTCGGAACCATGAGGAAGAAGCATCACTAATCCGTCCTGAACTTTCCATTTTTCCTCGGCCGCCACCAAATATTGGTCTATGATAATCTGCGCGCCGTTGGCAAAATCACCAAACTGGGCTTCCCAAATCGTTAATGTTCTTGGGGCTGCCATGGCATAACCATAATCAAAACCAAGTACGCCATACTCTGACAAATGTGAATTATAAATATCAAAACGCTGATCGTTAACATGTTTTAAAGGTACATATTCTTCCTCTGTATCTTCGGTTTTTACAACGGCATGACGGTGGGAGAATGTTCCTCTTTCTACATCTTCCCCAGAAATCCTCACGTTGTAACGTTCCGTAAGCAATGTGGCGTAAGCCAAAAGCTCACCCATTGCCCAATCCAGAGAGTCATTATCTACCATTTTCAACCTGGCATCAAACAATCTTGTAATTTTGTTAATGAATTTTTTTTCCGCAGGCAAAGTAGAGATTTTAATAGCCAGCTCTTTAAGTTTGGCTAAGTCATAAGTGGTATCTACTCCTACATTCACGGCACCTTTTGCACCGTTAGGGAAATCCGTCCAGTCATCTTTCATAAAGACGTCCATGGTATTCCGTTCGATTTCTTTGGAAGCATCAAAGTTCTCATCTAGCAAAGCTTTGAATTCTTTTTCCATTTTCTGCAAAACTTCATCAGACACTACATTCTCTTTAATCAAAAGATCTTTGTAAATCTCCCTTGGGTTTTGATGTTTAGAAATCAGTTTATATAGATTGGGCTGTGTAAACCTTGGTTCATCACCTTCGTTATGCCCATATTTTCTGTATCCCAAAAGATCGATGTAAACATCCTTACCAAACTGAGAGCGGAAGTCTGCGGCAAACCTGATAGCATGTACAACCGCCTCTACATCATCCGCATTGACATGCATCACGGGAGAATCGGTCACTTTTGCAATATCCGTACAGTAAATCGATGATCTTGCATCCAGAAAATTGGTAGTAAAAGATACCTGATTGTTAACCACGATATGAACTGTGCCACCGGTTCTGTAACCTTCGAGGTTCATCATCTGAGCCACTTCGTAAACAATACCCTGCCCTGCAATGGCACCATCACCATGGATGACGATTGGCAATACTTTACCAAAATCATTTTTGTAAGTATTATCAACTTTAGCACGGCAAATCCCTTCTACCAGAGATGCTACAGTTTCTAAGTGAGAAGGATTCGGTGTCAGGTTGATTCTTACCTCCTCGCCATTGGCTGTAGTTATTTTTTTGGAAGATCCCAAGTGGTATTTTACGTCACCTGAGAAAACGTCTTCTTCAAATTCTTTACCTTCGAACTCAGAGAAAATCTGCTTGTACGACTTTTGGAAAATATTAGTCAAAACATTAAGACGGCCTCTGTGAGCCATCCCAAGAACCACCTCGTCTACACCCAGTTGGGAAGAACGGGTAATCAGCTGATCCAATGCAGGAATCAACGATTCTCCACCTTCCAGCGAAAAACGTTTCTGCCCAACAAATTTGGTATGAAGGTAATTCTCAAATGCAACAGCCTGATTCAGTTTGAAAAGAATTTCTGTCTTTTCTGCCGCTGAAAGGCTGGCATGGTTTTCATTAACGTTTACCCATTGCATGATCCATTTTTTCTCCTCCACGTTTTGGATGTGCATAAATTCAACACCAATGGAATCGCAATAGATATGCTGTAGATGTGTAATGATCTCCTGCAAAGTAGCTGGTCCTGCCATACCAGTTTGTATCGCAGAATTGAACTTTTTATTGAGATCTTCTTTGGAAAGACCAAAGTTTTCTATATCCAGTGTTGGAAAGTAATGACGCCTCTCCCTTATTGGATTTGTCTTTGTGAAAAGATGTCCTCTGGAGCGGTAAGCATCAATGAGGTTGAGCACCATAAATTCCTTTGCAATATCATCGGAAACGGTGTTGTTAGCCACAGCCTGCTGCGCATACTGCACGGGAGCAGAAGCACCTGCATTAGCATTATCGGCAGAATCATCATTATTGTAATGTTCCAGCGCAAAATCAAAACCCTGGAAAAAAGCTTTCCAAGAAGGTTCTAATGCGTCTGGATATTTTTGGTACTGCGCATACATGTCATCTATTAGCTGAGCATGTACGGCATTTAGAAACGAAAATTTATCCATTATTACAGATTATCTGTTAAAATTTTAATTTTTATGTAGTTGCCAACAAATTTACTAATTTTTTGTTGACTGGCATTTGGATGCAAGATTTATTCCGATAAATATAAGTGATTTTTATCAGATTATATTATCGATAGACCGGCAAAGACAGTTTTAATTTTACAGGCTGATTTTCAAAAGGTTCTTCCAAAAATTCTTCTATAAGCTGCCCATTTCGCATGGTATCTTTTTTTGCCTTTTTAAGTAATTCCTGAACACTCTGTACCCGGTTGTTGTAATTGCCCTGATAGTAGATTGAATAAACTGTCCCAGCGTTTAGCGTATGGAAGGTAAAATTGTTATCACTTACGGCAATTCTTTTGGGTAGCGGCACACCATAAAAGTAAGAGACTTCTTTATCCTTAAGACTTGCAGGATTAGTAAGGAGAATCGGGGTGCCAAATTCGTCATCTTTTTTACCAAGATCGGAACGAACATAGTTGACCACCTTGCTGTGGTTCATTATAATATTTTTAAAAAGCAGATCTTTGGTATTTTTTGAACTTACATTCACACCCAACAGCAAACCGCCATCCTGGTGCTCTACCATAATACTATCATATTTGATTGATGCCAGCTTTTGATCTTTATCTACCTTATTACCAAGAAGCTGGTACAGGTTTTTCATACTTTTATCAATGTTATCAACAAAAAAATCTTCTGTAATCAGATTAAGTGATCTTTGCAGATAACTTCGCTTTGGGGTATGCACATTCCATATCAGTTGAGTTTTGTCACCCTGAGGAACGAATTTTACATCTATTAGATAAGGATTATCATTATCGCCTTCAAAAAGTTGGTAGCGTAATGTCCTGCCAGGATTGGAGTATCGGATAAATAGATCTCCGTTCACTTCGTTATCTTTATCAGAAAACTTCATAGCACTTCCCAACCCTTCATAAGGTGTAAAATAGGCAAACGACAAATCTTTTTTCTGAGCAAAATAATCATTCCATACAGAAAAATTCTGCAGGTTGTTAAATTGAGGAAATACTTTATCTATGGGATAATTAATCTCTGTCTGATGTGTAAAACTCTTACTGTCATCTACAAAATTCATAGATATGGAGTAAGCACCAAAAAGACAGCAAGACAGGATTAATATAATTTTTAGCCAACGCATAAATAGATATTATTAGAAAGGATAACCAATTGCGAAATTAATTGTGGGTTTTAGTGGCTTGATTTTATCAATCACCCACCGCTGCCCTTCCGGACGGTTTGGGTCGTGGATTTTATAAGCCATATCCAGCCTCAGGTTTACGTAAGCAATATTAATCCTAAGACCAAACCCACTGCCCACACCCATTTGGCTGATAAATTTTTTAAATTTAAACTGATCCCCAAACCCGGTATCTTTTAGCCCCCAGATATTGCCGGCATCTGTGAAAACAGCAGCTTCAAACATATCTGTAAGCGGTATCCTATATTCTATACTGGTGGTAAGTTTCACATTATCCATAGCATAGGAACGAACTTTTTCATCCAACTGGGAATCTGCAGGTCCAAGACCACCAAAAGCTACCCAAGCACGGATATCATAGGAACCTCCATTAAAATAAGACCTGATAAAGGGCATTGCTGAAGAGTTCCCATATGGGATTCCAATCCCAACAAGTTGCCGAAAAGCCAATGTATGAGGCTTGGCTCTGTCATTAAAAAATGAAAAATATTTCCTAAAATCAAAATCAAACTTCACAAACTGCGAAAATGGAATCTTAAATATGGTCTTAGAATTACCCGAAACCACACCGTTTTCGCTCTCTTTTCCCGATAGCATATTGAGAATATTACCTGCCAGTTCTATTTTTCCGCTAAAGAATACAGGATTACGGTATTCTTTTTTACCCATTTCATTATAAGTATAATTATAAATCATCGAGGATATGATGACGTCTTGGGTTTGGCGGTCTTTATTAATAAGGGATTGCCTAAAACTGTTGATAACATCCTGATTTTCGGCAGGTATAGAAGCCAAAAAAGCAGGATCATTAACAATGATTTTAGAAATCTGATCATAAGAATAATTAGATGGATTAATATCTGGGTGTAAATCCTTGTACCAATTAAATACAGTATTCCTTATGCCGTCTTCCGCCGGAAAATAGTTGTAATATTTATCTTTGTTCTGGGTAAGACTCAGCTGAGTATTAAAAAGGGTTAACTTGTGCTGCACGCGGTCACTTACATTAGCGTAGTAAGACAATCCAGTATTAAAGTTGATACGTCCCAGGCCAATATTATTCTGCACAGATGCCCCCAACGTTAAGCTTGTAATTGGTGAATAACGCTTGGGAATGACTTTCCAGTAATTTTTAAACGGCACAAAAAGTCTCGGAAACTGTAATGATGTTTGCGCTGAAAGTTCGTACGCATTGAACAGGGCGTTGTCCTTCTTAGGATCCTTTGTGGTACCAATAATCCCGGAAAAACTGGTAATAAGATTTTCCGCACCACCAAAAACATTACGAGTGGTAAGATCTACAGAAGGTGAAAAACCAAAATTGAGAATTTGAGAATAATGCACGTCCGTAGCCACACTGAATTCATATTTTGGCAGTGGCCGCAGCACATATTCTACATCCACAATACTATCACGTTCTGCCGCTGTACCTTCTTTACGAAGTTCATCCGTAGCTTTCAGGATTGTAAAATTATTCATCGAAATAAGGTTACGTCTTGTGAGATCAAGATTGGCCTGGCTGTACACTTCGCCATGTCTCAAGGTAATAGGTAACCAAAGGGCTCTCACCTTGTAAGCGCTATCCCTCCTCAAGATGTTGATTCCCCAAAGACTATCCTTCAAAGGTAGTTTATCGGTATTAGAACCTCTTATTAATGAAACTTTTATATTTCCAATAGTTGCTTTACGGTATGGTGTTCCAACTGAATCTTTAACAATATTCATGGTCATCGGAACATTTTTACGGCTTTGTAAAGAATCGGCTACAAAGTAGATATCTTGATTATCATTGTTAAATTTGTAGTAACCCTGCTCGCGCATCAAGTCGTTGATTCTGGTAATTTCCTTCTCCAAAACCGTCTCATCAAGAATCTGATTTTTCTTAACCAGGCTTTTATCCAATTGCGTTTCATAGATGCTTCTTATACTGGCATCAGGAATATTGTAAAAATAGTCTTTTATAAAAGTTGGATCTTTATGCGTAATTATATAATTGACCTCGGCCTTTTTCGCCGCAGAATCTTTTTTAACATCCGTTTTCACTTCCGCATCCCAATAGCCACGATTTATCAATCGGTTGTTAATACTTTTGGCACTTTGCTTGGTTTTTCCATCGCTATAGATGACAGGTGCCTGCCCCACCGTATGGAAAAAACGGTTCCAGAAAAGATTTCGCCCCACAAACTCTGGATGGTCATATTTAATGAATAATGAATCCCGAAGTTTTTGATTACGCATCTCATTGGGATAGGTCATATATTCTTTGAGGATGGTATCATATTTGGGATTAGCCATATTGTAAAGACCCAGTCCCAAAGGAAAAAACAAGAGCGTCTTCTTGTTTGGCTTTTGTGCCACAAGATCTGGGATTTCCCCACCGAAAATCTTACCATCTGTGTAATCAAAATTATTTTTGGTAAGAAGATAATCACCATCTGGTACTTTTTTGGTCACATTACAAGCCAACAAAAAAACACTTAAAATTGCGGCGTAATAAAATATATGATATTTTTGAAAATATTTGTTAATATGCTTACGGCTCATACTATAAAGATAATACAGTCTCTGGACAAGAAGAAATACAGGCAAAAATACAATTTGTTTTTAGTTGAAGGTAATAAAATCATAAAAGAACTCCCAGATTCTGATTACCAGATTAAGGAACTTTATTCCTTAGATCCCGATCAATTGCCTTTTCAAACGGTAAATGCGGAGAAAATCACCTCCGCAGAACTTAAGAAAATAAGTTTTTTGCAACATCCAAAAGACTCTGTGGCTATATGCGAACTTCCATCAGAATCTAAGATAATAGATGCAGATATCCAGATTGTATTGGACGGAATTCAGGATCCGGGAAACCTTGGGACTATCATCAGACTCGCTGACTGGTTTGGTATTTCACAGATTATTTGCAGTCATGACACCGTGGATCTCTACAATCCAAAAGTCATCCAAGCCACTATGGGATCTTTTCTCAGGGTGAATGTCTGCTACACAGATTTGGAGAATTATCTCTCTAATTATCAATATCCTATATTAGGAACCGATATGACAGGCGATAATATTTATAAAATAAAATATCCAGATAAGTTTTCACTGGTATTTGGTAATGAAGGAAATGGCTTGCGCTGCACAACAGAAAAATTAATCAGCCAAATGGTTACAATTCCAAGATTTGGAAGAAATCAATCAACGGAAAGTCTTAACGTTTCTATGTCGGCGGGAATTATATTGGGAAACATTTTCTCCCAAAGATAATCTAAAGTTACTGAGCTGAATCTATATTAATTTCTCCATGCTGGATGCGGCTTGCTGCCTTTGATAATCATCCAGCTTTTTTCGCACGAATCTTAATGCGTAAGGTGCCAAATAAACCATTCCCAATCCAATCAGCTTTCTTTTCCAGTTTTTGTTCATAACACTTTTTTTGGCAAAATTACCAACCAGTGCAACAACGCCCATTTTGATTGTGGTTTCCAATAGGCCAGATGAAACACTATCCTTTGCAAGACCAGCCACGTTTTTTTTGGAGGCAGATTCTTTGATTCCCTCAGATATTTGATGCATAATACCTTGTGTATCAATAGAAACACTTGTGCCGCCATCGGGGTTTATACGTTCTTTCAAAAGGTTATCTGTAAAACCATGAGTCAGGATGCCTAAGCTTTCCTTTTTATCCTTAAAGGTCAGGATATCTTCCAAATTTTCAATTTCGGTTTTAAGCAATTTTTTGTGAGCGCGCAGCTCCTTAATATTTTTATAGTCGCTCATAATTATTGTTTTAGAAAATCAATCACTCTATTAGCCACCGAATTCACAATGACTTTTTTCATTAAGATGACAAGCAGAATTACTAGGAAATAAAACCCTGATACAATCAAAAATCCATAGGATATATTACCCAAAGCCTCGCCGATCAAAAAGGCAATTCCAAAATTAAAAAGAATAATAAAAAAAGTGAAAGCCACAAGAATAATCGACAAAAAGGCTACCACACCGGCAGATAGAGAAGATTTCTCCGTTACCTGAAGCTTAATCAGCTCTATGCGTTTTCCCAAATAATCTTTTATAATTTCTACCATAATAGTCGGTTTAGTCAATATTTAATCAGGATTCAGTTTACAAAAAAAGGAACTTAGAAACTAAGTTCCTTTTTGCAGAATTATTTAGAGAACTATTTAAGCCCCTCCAATTCAGATTCTACATCTTTTACAACATCAGATGTTTTGGAAACCACCTGATCTTTATACTTATCGTAACTGTCTTTCACCGTATTTGCGACATTATTTGCTGTTTCCTTAAACTGTGAAGACAAAGCATCATATTTATCTTTAACGTTAGAAGACACTTCAGAATATTTATCTTTTAGTTTGTCAGATGTTTTACTGTATTCATCAACCGCCTTATCTTTGAGATCATTGGCTTTATCCTTGATTTTTTTTCTGGTTTCTTTACCTTCTTCTGGTGCATAAAGCAATCCCAAGATTACACCAGTTGCAGCTCCTGCTAAAAGTGCAGCCAATACCGCTGCGGAGTTTGATTTTTTAGACATTGTTATAATTTTTTAAGTGATTATTAAATGGTTGTTAACAAGTCTAAATTTACAACTAAAATGCCAAAGAAAAAACTATGCTCTTAAAATTTTGTTAAATAAATATTTAATCGGTAGTGATCTCAATCAAAAATCAAAAATAAACTACTAAAGCGTAATTTTAATAATTGCACTCATTAGAATTTCAACTTTTATCCTAACTTTATCTCCTTAAATAAAAAATCCTTGAATCCTATTTTAGATATTGTGCTGCGCTCTTTAGCTGTGTACGCCTTTATGGTGATTGCCGTAAGAGTTTTTGGTAAAAATCAGTTATCCCAGCTCAACGCCGGCGATGTCATCCTCCTGCTGCTGATAAGCAATGCGGTACAAAATGCCATGGTAGGTTCCAACAGTAGCTTGCAGGGTGGCCTAGTTGCGGCAGTTGTCCTGTTTGTGGCCAACTTTATACTGAAAAAATTTATTTTTAAAAATCAAAAAATTAAAGAACTGATTGAGGACAGACCTTATATCCTTATCAAAGATGGCACTGTTTTCCCCGATGTTCTTAAAAAAGTTCAAATTTCAGATGATGAGCTGGAAGAAGCCGTACACGAACATGGTATCGAGAAAATCAGTGAGGTTAAGCTTGCCATCCTTGAAGTGGATGGCAACATAAGCGTCATATCCACAGACAAACAAAATGGTCAAACCCATTTCTCGCGACACCGCTTCAAACTGAGAAGAAAACTGCGTAATGAATAAAAAAGACCGGTTGTAATCCGGTCTTAATCATTTGTGAGAATATTATCCCAATATCGTTACACCCTGCTCCAGCATATCGTAGATTGCATTTTTGCCGTTCTCTGGTTTTACGTTGACGGCTCTGGTTCCATTGAAATGTACGCAGGTCATAAATCCGGCATTCACCGCATCTAGGGCCGTGAATTTGACGCAATAATCCAGCGCAAGACCTACAATCTCTACCAACTGTATGTCATGGTATTTCAGGAAATCTTCAAGACCGGTTTTCATAAAATGGTTGTTATCCTGAAAACCGCTGTAACTGTCTATTTCTGGGTTCTTCCCTTTCTGAATAATGTGCGTCACTTTGTCCCTATTGAGATCTTTATGAAACTCTGCTCCAAAGGTACCCTGAACACAATGATCCGGCCACATAAACTGCGGAACGCCATTGAGTGATATGGTTTCACCTACACTTTTACCATTATTGGACGCAAAACTCTTGTGGTTGGCAGGGTGCCAGTCCTGAGTCAGAACCACCTGGTCATAATCATTTTCCTCCATCAGAAGGTTGATGTAAGGGATTATGCTGTTAGCATCGGGAACAGCCAGTGCGCCGCCTTCGCAGAAATCATTTTGAACATCTACTATTATAAGTGCTTTTTTCATATGTAATAAAGGAATTGGGTTGATATAAAAACAAAATGTCATTCTGAAAGAATCCTGCCAATTATAAAATTGACGATAAGATTCCTACAGAATGACAAATTGACTTAATTTAGGATGATCTTATCCCAAATAAGGGTATTTATAATCTTTTGGTGAGACAAAAGTTTCCTTGATACTTCTTACAGACACCCAACGCAGAAGGTTCATTTTTGAACCGGCTTTGTCATTGGTACCGGAAGCTCTGGAACCACCAAATGGCTGCTGCCCTACTACCGCACCTGTTGGTTTATCATTGATATAGAAGTTACCGGATGCATTTTCCAATGCTTTGTAAGCCTCATCAATCGCGTATCTGTCCTGCGCAAAAATAGAACCCGTCAAAGAATATTGTGTAGATGTATCCACAAGTTTCAAAGTCTCGTTCCATTTATCGTCTTCGTAAACATAGATGGTGAGGATTGGGCCAAAGATTTCTTCAACAATACTTTCGTAAGACGGATTAGATGTTTCTATTACTGTTGGGTTTACAAACCAGCCTTTGGCATCGTCATACTTCCCACCAATAATCACTTGGGCATCACTGGCCGCATTGGCCCTGTCTATATAACCTTTGCATTTCTCGAAAGAATTTTTATCAATCACGGCATTCACAAAGTTGGAAGGATCTTCCGGAGAACCTATTTTGATGGTTTTAATCTGCGCTTCCATCACGCCTTTTACATCATTCCAAAGAGATTGAGGAATGTAAGCCCTGGACGCTGCAGAACATTTCTGCCCCTGATATTCGAAAGCACCTCTTACCAATCCGGTAGCCACAGCCTCCACATTAGCAGAAGGGTGAACCATCACAAAGTCTTTTCCTCCGGTTTCGCCAACAATCCTTGGGTAAGATTTATAGTTATGGATATTGTCGCCAATCATTTTCCACATGCCTTGGAATACTTTTGTAGAACCTGTGAAATGAAGGCCTGCAAATTCGTGGTGCGCTAAAACTTTTTCCGCAGTCTCTTTTCCATCGGTAAAAATCATATTAATCACACCATCAGGAAGTCCTGCTTCTTTCAGCACATCCATAATCACTTTGGCAGAAAATACCTGCTTGTCCGATGGTTTCCAAACCACCACGTTCCCCATCAAAGCCATACACGCCGGCAAGTTTCCGGATATAGCAGTGAAGTTAAACGGTGTAACCGCAAAACAAAAACCTTCCAGCGGACGGTATTCTACACGGTTCCAGATGCCTTTTTCAGAAACGGGCTGATCTGCATAAAGCTCGGTCATAAACTCTACATTGAAACGCAAAAAGTCTATAAACTCACATGCAGAATCGATCTCTGCCTGATGAACATTCTTGGACTGTCCAATCATTGTTGCAGCATTGATAACATCCCTGTAAGGTCCTGCCAAAAGGTCAGCCGCTTTTAGGAAGATCGCAGCACGCTGTTCCCACCCTAGCGCATTCCACTTGGATTTGGCAGCCAAAGCCGCCGCAATAGCTCTGTCTACATGAGATATATCTCCTTCATAATAGAAGCCAAAATCATGTTGGTGATCCTGAGGTGAGCTTAGTTGTATTTTTTTATCTGTTTTAACTTCTTTACCACCAATCACCATTGGGATCTCAGCTTTCTCTTTCCACAATTTTTTATAAGTTGCAATCAGGCTTTTAACTTCTTCGGAGCCTGGTGCGTATGATTTTACAGGTTCGTTGATAACGGCCGGAACCCTGGAAATAGCTTTAGACATATTTTTAATTTTTAGATTTTCACAAATTTACGATAAGGATTCTAATCAACCAATGGATTCTATTTTTTATTGAATCGAATTGATGAGAATTGCTATAAGTGAAAAACCCACAGTAATCTGCGGGTTTTTATGATTATTTTTTTTCTAAGCTTACACTTTAAGTATTTCAGCCTCTTTCACTTTCAGCTGGTCTTCTGTCTTTTTAACGTAAGCATCCGTCAGTTCCTGGATTTCTTTCTCTGCTCCTTTTATAAGGTCTTCGGAAACACTTTCCAGTTTTTTAAGTTCTTTGTTTCCGTCCTGTCTGGCATTTCTGATAACCACTTTGGACTGTTCAGATTCGGCTTTAGCCTGTTTGGCCAGTTCGCGTCTGCGTTCCTCGGTTAATGGTGGTACATTCAGGATGATAACATCACCATTGTTTGACGGTGCAAAGCCCAGGTTGGAATTGATGATAGCTTTTTCTATGGCACCAATGGCAGATCTGTCCCAAGGCTGGATAGAGATCGTCATGGCATCTGGCACGGAGACATTAGCCACCTGATTAAGCGGTGTCAAAGATCCGTAATATTCCACCATCACATCTTGCACCATGTTGGTAGAGGCACGCCCGGCTCTGATTTTTTGAAAAGCATGATCCAAATGCTTTACTGCAGCATCCATCTCCAGCTTTACCGATGCTACAATGAGTTCTAATTCTTCCATTGTATATTTAAAATTTGATTATTGACAGGTGTCTTTTTTTTATAAATGATAGTTGATAATCGATAAATAATCAATTACTTAGCACTATACGTTAACGAGTGTCCCGATATTCTCGCCTTCTATCAACCTTTCCAGGTTACCGGCTTTGTTCATATCAAAGACGATGATTGGCAGTTTATTCTCATGGCTAAGTGTGAAAGCAGTCATATCCATTACCTTCAGGTCTTTTTCGAAAACCTCTTCAAACGACAGGCTGTTGAATTTGACAGCATCGGCGTTTTTCTCCGGATCGCTATCATAGATACCATCTACCCTTGTCCCTTTAAGTATCACATCAGCATCAATCTCTATGGCACGCAATGTTGCTGCGGTATCTGTGGTAAAGTAAGGATTACCTGTACCTGCACCAAAGATCACCACACGCCCTTTCTCCAAGTGGCGCACCGCTTTCCTTTTGATAAAAGGCTCTGCTACTTTATCCATTTCTATGGCAGACTGCAATCTTGTGATAATCCCGGCATCTTCCAATGCGCCCTGCAAAGCCATCCCGTTGATGACGGTAGCCAGCATGCCCATATAATCACCCTGAACGCGGTCCATCCCCTTGGCGGCACCAGCCAAGCCACGAAAGATATTACCACCACCAATCACGATGGCTATTTCGCAGCCTTTGTCCACCGCTTTTTTAATTTCGGCGGCATATTCTTTTAGCCTGTCGTTATCAATACCGTATTGGCGCTCACCCATCAAGGCTTCTCCGCTTAGTTTAAGAAGGATTCTTTTATATTTCATTATATCTGTTGCTTAATGTCATTGTGATGAAGCTATGGCAAATTGCAAAACGCTATTAAGCATTCATTTGTAATCAATGTCCAATTTATTTCATTTTTTGACTGTGCAAATATAATGAAAGCTACAGAATTACGTTAATGAAAAAGATAGTCTGCCAAAAATTTTGACAGGCATCAAAATAGATTATTTTTGCAAAGACAAAAGCGTGTGTTGAAGAAGTTTTACAGTCTCCTTTTATTAACAATATCCGGCGTAGCCTTTTCGCAGACAGGCACCACGGTTTATCAGTTCCTGAATATCCCAATGTCCCCGAGGCAGGGCGTATTGGGCGATGCGGTATCCGTAAGGGATTATGATGTTAATTTTACGGCGGCCAACCCGGCGCTGATGAACCTGGAGATGGATAATATGGTATCCGCCAACTATGCCTCTTTCCTGGCCGGAACCAAAATTGGCAGCCTTGCGTATGTAAGGGATCTTGGCGAAGGCCACCTGATGTCTTTCAATGCCAAATATATGGATTATGGCAGCATGCCAAGAACCGACGAAAATGCCAATATCAACGGCGATTTTTCTGCGATGGATGCCGCCGCTGGCATAGGCTACGCCTACCAGTTTGAAGATGACTGGACGATAGGCATCAATGCCAACTATATCACTTCCAAGATTGACACCTACACCTCCTCAGCCATTACCGCAACAGCAGGTGTTACCTATTACTTTGACAAGTCCCATGAGACGCTAGCTTTGGTATTCCGTAACTTTGGCTACCAGATTCGGCCATACAATGGTGTCCGTGAGAGGCTCCCTTTTCGCGTAGACCTTGGCTACACCAAGATTCTGGATGGATTTCCCGCTGCCCTCACCATAACGGCGCACGACCTACAACAATTTGATATTTCGCCTGCCACCAACATTAATGGTCAGGAAACTTCCTTTGGGCGAAAAGTGCTGGATCACCTGTCCTTTGGTGCAGAATTATTCCCTGGTCAGCCTTTCAACATCCGTTTTGGCTATAATGTTAAAAGAGGTGGCGAGATGGCCGTGCTGGATCAACGGAACTTTACGGGGCTGTCTGCAGGTTTCAGCCTAAAGATTTCTTCTTTCCGGTTTGATTATTCCCATATGCGCTACCATAACGCCTCCAACGTCAACATGCTAGGCCTTACCATGGACCTAATAGAATTGGGCGGAAACCGCCGCTAAGTCAGTCAAAATGAGCGATACTCAATTATCAGAGAAATTAATTTTTATTTTTTTCTAAGACTCATTACATTTGCACAATGACAACAAAACCTGTAATCGCTATCGACGGTTTTTCCTCTACTGGGAAAAGTTCTATCTCTAAAATTATTGCTAAGAAACTGGGACTCATCCACATGGATACAGGAGCTTTATACAGGGGGATTACCTACTTTGCGTTGCAAAACTGTACCAATGACAACCGCCAGATTGACATCCCGCAGCTAATTTCCAGACTGCCAGACATCAAGTTGGAGTTCCAAGATATTGATGGTGAACTGCAACTTTTCCTTAATGGAGTCAATATCAACAAGGAGATCCGCTTCCCTCAGGTTTCTGACAACGTAAGCCAAGTTGCCAAAGAGGCACAGGTGAGAAATTACCTGTTACAAACCCAGCGGGATATTGCTTCCAAAGGTGGTATTATTATGGATGGCCGCGACATAGGCACCGTAGTGCTACCTCATGCCGATTACAAATTTTTTATGACGGCCAGCCAGGATGAGCGTGCCCACCGCCGTTTCCTGGAGCTTGAGCAGGCCGGAGAGCAAACTGACCTTGAAACTGTGAAACACAACCTCGTCACCCGTGACAAGATTGACAGCGAACGCTCTATATCGCCTCTCAAACAAGCCGAAGATGCCATCCTGATTGACAATACCGATATCAACCGTGAGCAGACCGTTGATCTGATATTGTCTTATATCAAATAACTCCCAATAAAAAAATAATGAATATTATCTTACTCTGAAAATGATTAACATCGATAATTTTTTGTGAGTCTATCTGGCAATTAAAGATGTATTTTTACTTATGTTACTTACAAAACATATCTTGTAAAATTCTAGTAACTTGGGACATATAAACCACATAACAAAACATAGATTTAACTACAAGTTCCAGAGAAGATCATCATATTGTTTCATAATAATGCCTTTATCAAATCTACATCTAATGGCTTCAATGATATTCTCCTGGCTATGATCTTCACGTAACGCCTTTAAAATGGCGGATGCAAAATCATCATAATTTTCAATATCAACAATTTCACCATTAATACTAGTTTTTATTATCTCATTGATACCGCCGGGGCAATTGTTGGCAACAGAATAAACACCACATACACCTGCTTCCAGAAGTACGTTAGGGAAACCTTCATATCTGGAAGAAAGAATAAAAAGATCTGCATATTTGAGATATTGGTACGGATTACTTTTTTTACCATGAAAAAAAACATGATCTAGGCCAAGCATTTCCTTTATTTTAAGGAGTATATCCTTGTCTTTCCCATCACCCAGAATATGAAGCATAATATTTTGATCTTTTAGCCTAGAAAAGACTTTTAGGAGATTATCAAATCCCTTTCTAGCAGAAAGATTACCAATAGCCACCACATTTTTATGTTGAGAAGAAAACTCTTGTGGCCTTATAGATTCCGTTAGTTTTTCATTGATAAAACTAACATCTACGGGATTATTAATCTTAACAATTTTCTTTTTTTTAACGCCAAAATTTTTCAACAAATCATGCTGCATGTCATTGCTCTGAGCAATAATCTTATCATAGGCATTATAAAATTTGTAGAAAAACCTAATCTCCCTTCTGGTAACATGTTTGGACACCACATTGGTTTCTCGGGCAATAAACTTAGTATGAGGAAAAAGTTTTGTAAAAGGCGCTAGATAAGCATTAATTTCACCAAAACCAGTAAATACAATATCGGGTTTTCTGCGTTTGATTTCTAGAAGAATAGGTTTTAATGAATGTCTTATCCTAGGTGTATCAATATCTATAATTTCAACATCAGGACTTAACAGATCAAGGTAGGCTCCCTGTTTTCTCAATAATAATATAGCAGGCGCATATCGCTCCCTTGGCAAATGGTTGGCCAGCGTAGTTACAATACGCTCCGCACCGCCAGCCTCCAGATCGGGCAATATGAAAATGATTGACTTTTTCATCAGTCACAGATAGGCTTAACTAAAATTTGATTATCCAAAATTACAAAACAGCTGGCAAACTTCCTATATTTTAAACATTTTTGGTCAAATATCAACAGTAAAAACAAAATGTATTAATCACATTACTATTTTCAAGGTATAACCACTATCAAATACACAATAAAACATAAAAATTAATTTTGAATTTACAATCCAATTCAAATCTATTTATTAAATTTGTTTATAAACTCCTAAAGCTATGAGATACAAACTGTTAAAAAGGAATAAGATTTTCCGTTCAGATTCTCATTCTCGTTTTATACAATGGATGAGAAAAACGGACCTTCAGCAATGGAATGATAACAAAGATTTTATGCAAGGTTACGCCCATAGGAAGTCCACATTCGAAAATATGTTTATACGCTATGAGAATGAAGATGTTTTTGTAGAAGATCTGCAAAAAAATAACCTTTTGAAAATCGAATCTTCAAAAGGTTTATTTGGTTTATTTTAATCAAAAAATTAATAAATCGTCGGGTATTTTCCGGGATTAATTTCAGTAAACAGCTTATAAACTTTTTCTACAACCTCGTCCACAGAAGGCTTGCTAAAATAGTCGCCATCGCTGGCATACGCAGGCCTGTGGTTTTCTGCTGAGATAGTCAACGGATCGGAATCCAAAAACCTAAAAGCTTTTTGTTTCTCCAAAACTTGTTGAAGGATAAAAGCAGATGTACCACCTTCCACATCTTCGTCTATAATAACCAAGCGGTTTGTTTTCTTTAAACTGTCTGAAATCTCATGACTAAGATCAAACGGGATTAGGGATTGGATGTCAATCACTTCCGCAGAAATACCAACATTTGCTAGTTGCTCAGCCGCTTCAGAAACGATACGCCACGTAGAACCGTAGGTTACCAAGGTCACATCTGTACCAGGTTTGGTAATTTCCACTTTACCTACCGGCACGGTAAATTCGCCAAGGTTATCAGGCTGTTTTTCTTTTAGACGGTAACCATTGAGACACTCCACAATAAGAGCCGGCTCATCACTCTGCAGCATAGTGTTGTAAAAACCTGCAGCTATGGTAAGATTTCGGGGAACTAAAATATTAATCCCTTTTGAGAGGTTAAGAATTCCGGCCATTGGTGACCCCGAATGCCAAACACCCTCTAGCCTGTGGCCTCTTGTACGGATAATAACAGGTGCTTTTTGCCCCCCTCTGGTACGGTATTGCACCGTAGCCAAGTCATCACTCATGCCCTGAAGACAATAGAGGATATAATCCAGATATTGGATTTCTGCAATAGGACGTAAACCGCGCATTGCCAACCCGATACCCTGCCCCAAAATTGTAGCTTCGCGGATGCCGGTGTCGGCAATTCTTACACTGCCATATTTTTCTTGAAGACCTTCCAGTCCCTGATTAACATCACCGATATTACCTGTATCTTCTCCAAAAATAAGCACTTCAGGATATTTTGAAAAGATCTTATCAAAATTATTTCTGATGACAACACGGCCATCCACATTAGGTGACTGATCCGAATATATGGCCGCAACTGCCGGAACATTAGTCGCGCGCCACTCTGATTCCGAATATAAATGAGAAGAATAATTATCCCGCTCTTTTGCCGTTGCTTCTTCTAATTTTTGTTTCAGAATCGCAACAGCTTCGGATTTTGCACCTCTTACAGTCAACAAGGTCTTTCTTGCCAAATGAAAAACATCTTTTTTACTCACAGTAATTAGACTACTGAATTTTTGTAATTCTGTGGACACCGCTGGGTTAGTCTGAGCCACTGTTTCAACTAGGGGCAGTAATATATTTTTAGTCTCTGCAATTGCTATCTGATATCTGTCCCAAGCCTTTTTTTGGCCTTCTTTTACTCTTATTTTGGCTTCAGCATCTATTTTATCCAATTCCTCTCGGCTGGCAATAGTTTGTACTTCAGCATCTTCATCAAATTTAAATGAATATCCGGCAATCCACTCCTTAAATTTCTCAAGACAGTCAAATTCTGACTCAAACTTCAGTCGGTTTTCGTTTTTATAACGTTCGTGCGACCCCGAAGTGGAATGCCCCTGCGGCTGCGTTACTTCTATCACATGGATAACAACAGGAACGCGCTGTTCCCTTGCCAACATCTCGGCTGTGGCGTAAACATCCATCAAGGCAGGATAATCCCAGGCTTTAACCTGCATTATTTCGCAACCCTGTGTTTCATCGTCTTTCCTCTGAAACCCGGAAAGCATCTCAGCAATATCCGTTTTAGCCCTTTGATTTTGGGTAGGCACAGAAATACCGTAACCGTCATCCCAAACCGAAACAATCATAGGAACCTGTAATGCGCATGCGGCATTCAAAGTTTCCCAAAAATGACCTTCTGCCGTAGATGCATCTCCAATAGTGCCAAATGCGATTTCATTTCCGTTTTTGGAAAACTTCTCAGAACCTGGGAATTTAACTGATTTATAAACATTAGAAGCCTGCGCCAGTCCCAGAAGTCGCGGCATCTGGCCAGCAGTAGGCGATATATCAGCGGAAATATTCTTTTGAGCCGTAAGGTCTTTCCAGCTACCATCAGGATTAAGGCTTCTTGTAGCATAATGCCCGTTCATCTGCCTTCCTGCGGACGCCGGCTCGCGTTCTATGCTGGTATCTGCATAAAGCTGCGCAAAAAAACTTTCTATAGTTAAAGCTCCTACCGCAAGGGAAAAAGTCTGATCCCTGTAATATCCGGAACGAAAGTCTCCGTCTTTGAAAACCTTTGCCATTGTGAGCTGGGGCAACTCCTTACCATCACCAAAAATACCAAACTTAGCTTTCCCAGTCAATACTTCTCTCCTTCCCAGATAACTCATCTCGCGGGAGATTCTTGCCAATTTGTAGCTTTCGATAATTTCGTTTCGGAACTCCTGAAACGATAATATTTCGGTATCTATAAAAGTTTCTTGCATGATGACTTCATTTTTGACAAATATAAAATTTTTACATTAATTTTTACGAAAATGATATTTTTAGTTTAAAGAAAAAAAATTAAACAATTGAAATTACAACGTCAAAACATCGATAATAATACATCCGAAGGTGATATAATATCAATAATCATAAAAATATTATGCATTAAAACAGATAATCCAGCCTAACCGATTTTAATTGTTTCGAGCGCTTTGGGTAAAAATGTATTGGGAAAAATCTGTCGTGCCTCATCTGTCATAACACTAAGGTCACTATAGCGGTTAGAAAAATGCCCCAAAATCAGCTTACCAACATTAGCTTTCTTAGCAATAGTAGCCGCTTCCAGCGCTGTGGAATGTCCCGTATAATCTGCCATATCCTTGAGGTTATTCAGAAATGTGGACTCGTGATAAAGTACATCTACATCTTTGATTATCGGGATAATGTCTTCTTTATATTTGGTATCGCTGCAAAATGCGTAAGAAACAGACGGTTTAGGATCTGTTGTGAGGATTGTATTTTCTATAACGGTTTCGTCTTCACAAATAAAATCTTTACCCAAACGCAGGTTCTGGAAGTCGCAGATTTCAATCTCTTTATACCTGGCAATTTCTTTCATATTAAGATGTCGCTCTTTGGGCTTCTCGCGGAAGAGGTAACCATTACAGTAGATTCTGTGATTAAGGGGAATGGTGAAGACCTCTACCCTTTTATCTTCGTAGATTTTTTCTGAAACTTTCTTATCCAGCTCATGGTAAATTACATCAAATCCTTTATAGGTTTCTGTGATTTCAAAAATGGTATCCATCATCTTTTTGATGCCTTTTGGACCATAGATGTGCAGTGGGGTTTTTCTCCCCAACAGCCGGAAAGAAGCCACCAAACCCGGCAGCCCGAAACAATGGTCACCATGAAGGTGCGAGATAAAAATATGGTTGATCTTGGAGAACCGCACTTTGGCTTTCCGCATCTGTACCTGCGTTCCCTCGCCACAATCGATGAGAAAATGCCGCTCTTCCATTTCCAGGAACTGGGCGGTAGGCGAAGAATTGATGGTGGGAATTGCGGAATTGAATCCCAGAATGGTAAGATATGTGCTCAATTTTCTAAACTCTAATGAAAATTACGAGGTAAATATACAAAAACATTGGAAAACCTAAAGCACACCCCCTCTGGTATTAAGATAATCCAGAAACTTTTTAAGCGCTTCACTACGGTGGCTGATTTTATTTTTTTCTTCGGGCAACATTTCTGCGAAAGTCATGTTATAATCATCTGGGATGAAAATCGGGTCATACCCAAAACCTTCTTCCCCAAAAACTTCCTTGGTCAAATTACCATAAACGCGGCCTTCAAAATAATGCTCACCATCGCTGTCTTTAAAACATAACATGGTGATGAAATAAGCGCGCCTGTTGGGTTCATCCTTCATCTCTTCCAAAACTTTTTCGATATTTTTTTTGAAATTATGATCGCCCGCATATCTTGCCGAGTAGATCCCAGGCCTTCCGTTAAGTGCTTCTACAACCAATCCGCTATCATCACCAAGGCTGGCTTTACCTGTATTTTCAAAACAATATTTAGCTTTAATCAGTGCATTTTCGGCAAAAGTATCACCATCTTCCACTATTTCATCATTTAGATTATAATCAGAAAGGCTTGTCACCACGTAATCTGTTCCTAATATCTGTTGTATCTCTTCCTTCTTATGTAAATTATGCGTTGCTACTAAAATTTCCATGCCTTGTTTTTAAATGATAATTGATGAATGATAATTGATAATTAATGAAATACTAAATTTTTTATTCTTTATAAATAATGTTTTTCTGTACGGCAAAAAAGTAAAATGGAATTATGAAAATAACCAATCCCGCCAACAGTAACACTTCGCTTTTTATATGGAACAAATCCGAAAAAGTCTCATCATCTGTACATAACATCATTATGGCCGATGCCAGATTATTAAAAGCATGCAGCAAAATCGACATCAGTAAAGATTTGGTTTTGTAGTACACCAAACCCAATACCAAACCCAAAAGCATTGCGCCCACAAACTGCCATGGGTTAAAATGTGCGAGCCCGAAAATGGCAGCTGAGATTACGATGGCCGTCGCTGGTTTTACATGGTTGTTGAGCATGCCTTTCATAATAATTCCGCGGAAGAGAATTTCTTCCAAAACTGGTGCAATAATTACCGTCATTAATACCAATGAAACCGGTTCCTGCAAAAGTTTTGCAAACTGGGCACTATAGATTTTATACAGTGCGCCCAGCCATCCGCCGGTTGTGGGTATCAGTTGAGTGGCATAATCCGCCACCAGCATCATCCCAAACATCATCGGAAAGATCAGTAAGTAAATGCGAAAAGGTTTTGTGGAAAAATCGAAATGAAGTCTATTTCCATCTTTCCTAACAATTAAGAGATCGAAAAACACAATCGGTACCAGCATGGTAATGGTGTATGCTACCAAACTGAACCATCCTGTATCCTGGACATCCCTTTGTAACAGCGAAGATAATCCCAAGCCCAAAGCATAGGCCAAAGACTGGCCAATCAACAAACCGATGAATAATAAAAGTCCTGAGAAAAAATCTAATTTATAATTCTGATTATTCATTACTTAAGTGCTTTCATATAAACCAAAGGTTGATTATTGAATATCCTATTTTCCGGATGAAAAATTTTAAAATAATCCCTCAAAACCAAATCACATCTCACGACACCGGATTCAAAATAATCATTGGCACGGTCTTTCTCCCGATTGTTAATCATAAAAAGCTGCCCTGTTTCGAAAACTTTCATTTTGGCATAATTGGGATTAAGCGTTAATAATTCTTTTTTGTTTTGATGCGGGCTAATATTGATCCAGTAAGAAATATCTTCTGATTTTACAAACACTTCTTCAAAACTCAACGGGACAGCAACAGATTCTTTATTATTGGCTAAAATGTATTTTCCTCCTGCATCGTTGATTAATTGAGCTACGAAGGATTTGCCACCCGGCAAAAACCATTGGCTCCCGTACATCTCATTACATAAAACGCCTGGACGTGTTTTGGTTTCTGCTGCTAATTTCTGAATTTTGTTATAATTCTCGCGGATTACCTTATATTTTTTTTCAGCACGATTCTCTACTCCAAATAATTTACCGAAAAGTAACAGGTATTTCGACTTTTCCAATGGATTTTGCTCCAGGAATTCATCCAGAAAAATAACTTCGATTCCATTTTTTTTCAAGATATCATAAGTGTTGGCAAAATTGGGAACATAATTGGTGAAAACCACATCAGGTTTGTTGGCCAATATTCTTTCCAGGTCATATTTCTGCTCATTCCCGATGTTTTGAATCTTATTGGCTGCAATGAGTTGATGGATTTTTTCTGAGAAAATATATTCGGGGCTGGAAACGCCTGTAATTTTATCTTCCAATTCTAGTTCAGAAAAGAATCCCACAAGGCTTGAATTAAGCAGCATTGCTTTTTTGAAAGGTAGTTTGGAATTTGAAATGGTATTTTTAAATTTCCCTGAATTGAGAATCAAAACACCACCATTCTCAGAATAGTTAACACGTTGTGAGATTGTAACCCAAGAAGGATTTATTTTTGCACTTTCTTTTTTACACGATAGAGCAAAAAGAAAAATAAAAATTAGAAAAAAAATGCGTTTCATCTTCCAAAGAACGTAAAATTTGTCTATATTTGCAAACCTTTAAATGATAAGGAAACAACGGACTCGTGGCGCAACTGAATAGCGCATCTGATTACGGCTCAGAAGGTTACAGGTTTGAATCCTGTCGAGTTCACAAGACGGGGATTAAGATTTTTTAAAGTCTGATCCCCTCTTTTTTTTCTTCCTAATTCCTTCTTAATCAAGAAGATACTTTTAGCAAAACTATTCATTTTAGCGGTTCGAAAACTAGTTCCATCAAAAGTTAACTTTTCAGGAAATATCGAACCAATAATCGCGCGTTTATCCATCAAATTGGCAGTTCTATAATGATCTGCGACATTTGTTACTGCATCTAATGCCAGAGAAAGTTTTTTTTCAATTTCACTCTGTGGGCTTTTCTTTATTAAACCTAATTTTTCTTCTAACTCGTCCAATTCACTTTTATACCTGTTCTTAATGTCTCTAAAATCATCTTCATCGATTTTATCAGATAAGAACATATCTCTTGCCTTTGAGATTCTTTCATTTAAAGAGTTGATTCTATTTGTAGTAGTAGATTTTTCATCTTTTATCGTTGATGAAACACTTTTAAAATTATGTAGAATCATCATATTTAAAACTTTTCTAATACCAGGCTGAAACTCATATTTTGAGAGCTCACTTTCAAATAGTTCATTAACTAAATCAGAATTATGTCTAAATCCACAGGCAGAACTGCAATGATAGTAGTAATAATGCTTTTTCCTTCCTTTTGAACCGCTTGCAGTAAGATTGTTTCCACATTTAGGACAAAGCAAAATTCCTCGCAGAGGGTATCTTTCATCATTAATCACTTTTCCTCCTGGCAACCTCAGATCCTTGTTCCCTTTTCGCCGTAAAACGTTTTGAACCTTTATAAAGAGTTCTTCTGATATTAACGGGTCGTGTTTTCCATCCACTATTTTCTCCTCTTCTTTTTCATTACCACGTAATAACAGCTTCCCACAATAAGCTACATTCTTTAAGGCTTCCATAAAAGCATTTAAAGAAATATCCCTCCCGTCACGTTTGTTCATTTCAACACGCACCATAGCTGTAGGTAAGTGACCCTTTGCCACTTGTTTAAATGCCCATATTATATTAGAAGCTTCCGGCTCCTTTATGGCGACATATTTCCTTCCATCTTCTGTGCATTTATTAATATAACCATAAGGAGCAATTCCCATCATCCTGCCTTCCTTTATTGCTCTTCTCATACCATTTGTTACATTCAGGGCTCTTCGATCGTTTTCAACTTCAGGCGTGGATAAATAAATTGCTAACAACACTTTATTCTCAGGGATGCTCAAATCCAAAGATTGCTCAATGGCTTGAGGAGTGATATTTTTCTTTTTAAGATGACCAATCATCAGATATGCGTCACTTGTATTTCTACTAAATCTGTCCCATTTTGTAAAAAGCAGCAGCCTTCCTTCTTTCTCTGCTCTCCTCCTACTAAATTCAAGCATATATTTTTTCCATTCAGGGCGTTCAAAAGACTTTGCTGAGTGATCTTCAAAAATCACCTTACCAATTGTTAATCCTGATCGAAAGCAATGGTTACGCAACCTCTCCTCTTGATCTCTTTGGGAATACCCTTTATCTGCCTGTTCATCTGTGGAAACCCGTATATACAAGTCAGCAATAGCCATAATAGAAAAATTAAAAATTACGAATCAATATAAAATCACACGACATTGTAATAAATTGATTATTAAAGTATTTAGAAAACTAAATTACAAAAAAGATTTATTTAGCAGAGAAAACCTCTTTCAAAGTTATTTTTGCTATAATGCTCAGAAACTGCATCAGCTCACTTATCTCTTCGGCAGTTAAATTAAAGCCACAATCGACCAATATTTTCTGTGACTGCTCAAATGTTAATTCTTCAAATTTCATAATAGGTTCGAGCTCAAATTTTTCTGTGCAGTTTCCTTCCTGATTTTTTAAATATTTTTTCCTTTTTTTAGCAGCCATCTTATATATTCTAAAAGCAGAAATGAATATAGCCAGCTGGCAATAAAATGGATATTGAATCGTTTGCAAAGGGATAATTTGACCTATAGTTTCCTATCCATAATAAAAGAGATTTTTAAAAGATAAAAAAAAACTGTCGCGGAGTGTGTGAGATTCCAAGCACTCCCAAATCAAAATTCACTTTTTGCTGGTCATTAATTCAGTATTATGTGTTTTGAATTAGTTATTACTAGTTTGATTTTGGCTGCACGGTAGAATATTAACTAATTTAGCAACGACTCCTGTAATCTTCCCCAAAAACAAGAACATTTAAAAATATAGTTTTTAAATTTGGAAG
>NZ_JBWEYV010000028.1:0-20671 GCF_056329745.1 Epilithonimonas sp.
CTTCCAAATTTAAAAACTATATTTTTAAATGTTCTTGTTTTTGGGGAAGATTACATTGGAACAGCTTACAAATTCACAGGACAGGTATTGATTTTTCTTCCTCAAGAATTTCACAAGCAAGAATAGGTTATAAGCAAGAATCAGGATCTATTGGATAGTGTTAATCAATAAATATAATCCTTCCAATTTTAAACTCACTGAAGATATTTCCAATCCGTTACAAAACCTTTAACAATCTTGAAGTGCCTTGTTCATTTTTTAAAATTTTCTTTCATAAGAATATTTTAACTTATTAATTCCGTAGTTTTTTTTGTAATGACACTTTGACCGTGCTTTGCAAAATCAAGCGGAGCACTTGGAGATAGTTATCCAATTAGCCTTATCTATAAAGCTATACAATTACGGCTACTCATAAATATTCCGCCGGCACATTTATGATGAAAATGGTATTTATTAGTATTGATAAATGATTGTCAAAAACTAAATTTGTACAACAAATACATAACTTGAAATATATAATATGACTGAAAAAGAAAAAATGCTTTCGGGCAGTCTATATAATGCCAACGACCCAGAACTTGTAAAGGAGAGGATGAGGAGCAAAGATTTATGTTTCCAATACAATCAAATAATTCCCTCTGAGATTAAAAAACGAAAAGGGCTTCTTAAAACGTTGTTGGGAAAAACTCAAAAAAATTTTTTGATAGAACAGCCTTTCTACTGTGATTATGGCTATAATATTGAGATTGGTGAAGATTTTTATGCCAATCATAATGTAATAATCCTTGACTGTGCAAAAGTGACTTTTGGGGATCATGTTTTCATAGCTCCAAATTGTGGTTTCTACACCGTTAATCACCCCTTCGACGTAGAAGAACGGATCAATGGCCTAGAATATGCCTTGCCCATCAAAGTTGGAAATAATGTATGGATAGGTGCTGGTTGCAGCATATTGCCAGGCGTCACCATTGGAGATAATAGTATAATAGGTGCTGGCAGTATTGTTACAAAAAATATCCCAGACAATGTTTTGGCAGTAGGAAATCCGTGTCGCATTATCCGTGAATTGGTACCTTAGAAAAGATAAAGACAATAAAGAACGCTTCTCTTGTTTGTTACCACAGCAGATTTATTTTTTCTAAGAAAATGAAAAGATTGTCTGTTTCGCGCCTTGCCAATCTGGGGTAAAGCTCTAATTTTGTGGTATCTGCGGAGACTACTCCAAAAGATCAACGCTAATATAACCATGAAACACTACGCTGCAGCCATTTTAGGTTTTGTCATTTGGGGAACATTTCCATTGGTCCTTAAGCCCTTAAACGGTTTTCCCTCCATCGATATCTTACTGCATCGTGTAATGTATGCGGCGGTCTGCATTTCGGTAGCCTGCTTGCTTTTTCGGAAGAAGGAAAGTTTGGCTGGCATTAAGCTCCTCAAATCTCTTCCCAAAAAAGATAAAAGACAAATTATCTTAAATGTAATCCTAAGTGCCTGCATGCTAACACTTAACTGGTTTTCATTCATCTACGTAATGAATGCGGTAAGTGTAAATGCAACTTCTTTGGCTTATCTAATCTGCCCGGTTCTTACTATGTTTTTGGCGACAATTTTCCTCAGAGAAAAACTGAACAAAGGGCAATGGTTTGCGGTAATCCTCAGTATAGTAAGTTGTATTGTTCTGGCATATGGGCATTTTATTGATATGTTCTACAGCATGTTGATAGCCCTTACATACGCCGTATATCTTATTTTGCAAAAAAAGAATTACCACCTAGACAAATTCTTTACCCTTACGATCCATATTGTTGTGGCGGCTCTGTTTCTTTTACCAACATTCCTTTTTATAGACCACTCAGTTCCCAAGACGGCATCATTTAGTGGGTATGTCTTAGCTATTGCGATACTTTACACCATTGTACCACTCTTTTTAAATATGTATGCATTAAAAAAACTAGATTCATCTATTGTGGGAACCCTATTGTACCTCAATCCCATGATCAGTTTTTTACTGGCCATTTTTTATTATCAAGAGAAAATTAATTCTGCGCAGATTATTGGTTTTAGTCTTGTCTTCTTGGCGGTCATCATTTTTAACGTGGCTTACCTACGTGGCAGAAGGTTGAAAAAATTAGTATAGAACTATGTCGATTGTGTTGTTTTTAAACGATTTTTAGCTAACACCCAAGGTTAGATTCTATTTTGTATCTTTGAATTTCTGTGAAAACACCTCAACATAATTTGGAAAATCTTGGTGATAAGATATGTATTGTTGGACCTAGTGCTTCAGGAAAATCAACGTTAGCTTATAACCTGTGTAAAAACTAAAACTAGAGGTTTGTTATCTGGATCAGATGGCATATTTACATATATCAAACGAAAAAAAGAAAGCAAAAGCCATAACGAGGATGCTGGAAAAATATTAATGTCAACTATAATTAATTGATGGTTCTATTAATTCAAGCATGTCAATATCATGTTGTTGGCTATTATCAAACAAATTATTATTAAAAAATGACAAAAGGATTCGAAATCATTGGCATCACTGTGCGAACAACCAATAAGAATAATCAGGCTAAAGAAGATTTGGAAAAGCTTTGGGGCCAGTTTTTTAGTGAAAATTTGATGGCAAAAATCCCCAACAAAGCATCTAATCAAATATTTGCTGTGTATACAGATTACAAAAGTAATTTTACCGAGGATTATACCACTATTATTGGCATGCCTGTAACAACACTTGAGAACATACCGGCTGGTTTTATAGGAAGAGCTTTTCCTCCCGAAAATTTTCAAAAATATATAGCGAAAGGCAGGATGCCAGAAGCGGTTGTCAATACTTGGACAGAAATTTGGCAAAATGACAAGACGCTGAAAAGGAAATACACTTATGATCTCGAAGTTTACGGAGATCAATCTCAGCAAGGGGAAAACTCCGAGGTTGATATATATATTACTGTACAATAGATGATCAAATTTGAATAGCTTTCATTAAAATAGGTAAAGATTATATTTGAGAAAACAAACGAAGATAAACTACTTACTGATACTTGTTGTACTACTGAATGATATGTTGGGCTAATCATATATTTACCAGCATCGTCTTTTAGAAATGTATTTTGATGCGGATGAGTTGTCTAACCATTTTAAAGATACTCTTCTCATTTTTCCCTAAAACTACTAATAACTGACTGAAAATTACGCATGGCATAGCATTTCCATCTCAGGATTGCGGAGTTGTAAGGTTGTTTTTGTTTGATTATTAATGTGTTATGTCTGGTGTGGTTTATTTGAAAGGCGGACAATTAAGATATTGTAAATGACCATATGTTGGGCATTAAATATACTTAATTATACTACTGCTTTGAAATGTAGGCAGTTGTAATTTCTGTTAAAAATAAATTAATATAGTATTTAAGTTTTCTTTAAGAAATGTTAAAACGATATTAAAATGCTAAAAATAATGTCGCTTTACTTTTGCGCAAACAAAATAAAAGTATGCGTAAAGAGACTCAAAAATTACTTCTTTTATCTTTATTGGGACTGGTGAGCGTTAATGTAGTCGCTCAGCAACGTGCAAAAAAGGATACTGTTAAAAATATTGATGAGGTTGTTGTAACTGCTCTTGGTATCAAGAGGCAGGACAAATCATTAGGTTATGTTGCAGAAAAAGTTAATTCTGGTGTTTTTGAAGATATTCAGAATAATAACTGGGCTCAGGGGATGGAAGGCCGCGTGGCCGGACTCAAAATTCAGACCGCCGGTGCTGGACCGCTGGGCTCATCCAGAATTACATTAAGAGGAGAGAAATCTTTCAATATGGACGGTAATTATGCACTCATTGTGGTGGATGGTGTACCATTAAGCAATTCTACAACTGGTACCGGGACTGCTGCATATGGTGCAGGAACAGGTGGTGACCTGCCCATTGACTTGGGTAATGGTCTTAACAGTATCAACCCAGATGATATAGAATCTGTAACTGTTTTGAAAGGTGCTTCTGCAGCAGCTTTATATGGTTCCAGAGCTGCTAATGGTGCATTGATGATTACCACCAAGTCTGGAAAGACCAAAAATTCTAAAATGCGTGTTTCCTTCAATTCGTCTCTTGGTTTTGATTCGGTGCTTAAATGGCCAGATTATCAATATGAGTACGGGCAGGGAACAATGGCTAAGGATAAAAATGGTAAGTTCTATTACTCTTACGGGGCTTCCCCAGATGGTGTAAGTACCGGGGGAACAAGTAGTGCTTTTGGACCAAAATTTAATGGTCAATATTATTTCCAGTACGATCCAACAACAGGCGGGCAGAGTGCTGAGAGAAAACTTTGGCGGCCTTATAAAGATAATGTTAAAGGTTTTTGGGAAACGGGTATGACTTCGTCTAACAATGTTTCTTTTGAAAATAGTTCCGAGAGAACCAATTTTCGTGCTTCTTTTACTTACCTTGATAACAAGTGGATGATGCCTAACACTGGTTTTAATCGGTTTAATGGTGCTTTTTCAATTGATCACAAAGTGACCAACAAGTTCAAAATCTCGACTAAGTTCAATTACGCGAATACTAAGAGTGATAACCTGCCTGCTACAGGATACAACAACCAGTCGATCTCTTATTTCATGATTTTCCAAAATCCGAATGTTGATCTTAATTGGTACAAACCAACCTGGAAACCCGGCCAGGAAGGTATAGATCAAATACATCCATTCAGTTCTTATATCGATAATCCTTATGTGATTGCCTATGAAATGCTAAATGGTGTTGACAAAAAATTGGTGACCGGTAATGTAACTGGAACTTATGATTTCAATAAAAACTTCAGTTTGATGATGAGGTCTGGGCTGGAGCTGTTGGATGAGAAAAGAACATCTAGAAGGCCTTACAGTTCTGCCAACTATTTGAGAGGTTTTTACAGGGAGCAGTATATTACAAATAATGAGTTTAATAATGATTTGTTATTAACATTCAAAAAGGATTTTAACAAGTTCAATATTTCTGCGAATGCGGGAGGAAGTATCAGGTATAACAAATACATTATGCACGATTACCGGGCAGAAGGGCTAAAGGTAGTTGGTGATTACAGCTTGACCAATGCTATCTCACTCATTACAAAATTCCCAAAACCTTACGACCAACAAACCAACTCTGTTTACGGTCTCTTAAGCGCCAATTACGATAACAAAATATTTGTTGATGTCACCGGGAGAAATGACTGGAGCAGCACTTTGCCAGTAGAATACAGATCGTTCTTTTACCCATCTGTAAGTACCAGCTTTATATTGTCTGATCTTTTTGGATTGAGTTCTTCTAATTTCAATTATTGGAAACTTAGGGGCTCTTGGGCAAAAGTAGGCGTTGCAGGCTTGCCTTACCAATTGGAAAAATACTACACACCAAGTGATTTCTTGGGATCCGCTATCACGCCGGGCACTTATCCCAATCCGTTGCTAAAACCAGAAGATAATACCAATGTAGAAGCCGGTATGGATTTTTCTTTACTCAAAAACAGGTTGTCCTACAACTTTACATTGTATCAAAACGACACAGATAACCAAATCATCACTATACCTACTTTGCTGGAGTCTGGCTATTCGTACAGAATCATCAATTCGGGCAAAGTAAGAAACAGAGGGGTAGAGATGACAATGAACGCCATACCTTTTAAAAACAAAAATTTTAGCTGGAATATCTCTGCCAACTGGTCACTTAACAGAAATGAGATCAAGTCTTTGCCTGAAGAATTTTCCGGTGAGAGCTATTACACCATTTCCAATGTTGCTGGCGTACTGTATTACAATGCTACTGTAGGAGGCTCTCTAGGCGATATCTATGGATTCAAACTGGTGAGAAATGCCAGTGGAGATGTAGTTTATGACGCAAAAACAGGTTTACCTTCAAGACCACAACGTATAGAAAAAGTGGGCAATGCCTTTCCAAAATGGCGTGCAGGTCTACAGAATGACTTCAAAATCAAGAATTTTACCATTAGTTTCTCTTTTGATGGTCAGTATGGAGGGATGGCCTATTCTCAAACGCATCACAAGATGTCGGAACAGGGCAAACTCAAACATACATTGTTGGGAAGAGATAATCCAAGTGGCAACATGATTGGCCAGGGTGTAGTTCTTAACACAGACGGATCTTACAGTCCTAACAGTACACCAGTTAAGGTATCATCATATTATGATGAATATTATAGAAGAGCCAATGTAGAAGTCAACACGTTTGATACTTCTTTTGTAAAACTGAGAGATGTGAGAATTGCCTATTCTTTTTCAAAAGACCTAATCGCACCACTTAAACTTACAGAACTTACTCTGGCAATTTTTGGTAAAAACCTATGGATGTGGACCAAGTTCCCAATGTTTGATCCTGAAGTGGCAGCTCTCAATGATTCTACCATTACACCGGGCGCAGAGATCGGTCAGTTACCAAGCGCCAGAACTGTTGGTTTCCAAGTTAATTTAAAATTCTAAGATCTAAAACTCATGAAAAAAATATTTTTATCAAGCCTTATTATCATTTCAGTGGCCTGTCTTAATTCTTGCGACAGAAGCTTCGAGGAAATTAATACAGATACCAGCAGAATAAAGACACCTTCCGTAGGCAGTTTCTTGGTTCCGGTACAGTTTGAGATGGGATCTTATGGCTACAACCGAGCTAATGATTTTACCTTTGATATAATGCAGGTAGCACTATCATTCCCTGATGAAGGTAATTCTACAAGCCGCTATTACCTGACTGAAAGTACAGGAAACGGTTTTTGGAATATGAGTTACCGATGGATGAAGCAGATTAAAGAGATGAATGAAGCAGCCAAAAAAGAAGGTAACAACAATTATTTGGCAATCTCCAAGGTGCTTAATGCTTGGATAATGGCAAACCTTACCGATGCTTTTGGCGATGTTCCAATGACAGAGGCATTGCGTTTGGAAGATAATATTCTACGTCCAAAATATGACAAACAGAAAGACATCTACACCTTTCTTCTTAATGATCTTAAAGAGGCCAACAGTTTGTTTGATACCACTAAAAGGTTAAGTGAGGGAGACTTGTTTTTCCAGGCCAACTCCAGCGCAGATGGTATGCTAAAGTGGAAAAAATTCTGTAATTCTTTATCACTAAGGTTATTGACGCGTATTATAAAAAGAAACGGAGAGATTGATGTCTATAATAGGATTAATGAAATCGTAAAAAACCCAACGGTGTATCCGTTGTTTCAAAGTAATGCAGATGGTGCCACGCTGGATATTTCTGGAGTTGCGCCTTTAACACCACCTCTTGCAAGACCACAGGATTTTACCGCTTACCGAGCGTCGGGTGGATTTTTCACGCAAACTCTTGTAGATAATAATGACCCGCGTTTACCTCTTTTCTTTACAACTGCAAAAAGGCTAAGCGACAATGCCGATATCGGTTACAAAGGAGCACCGTCTGGCTATGCGTTGGGTTCTGTTTTTGATTATCAACCCTCAAACCTAAATCAGAATTTGGCAAAAGCACCTCTCAAAGTTCTTATTATGCCTTATACCGAGCTGCAGTTTATTTTGGCTGAATTGGCTTTTCGTGGTGTTATTACCGGAAATGCTCAAACCTACTATGAGAATGGGGTAAAGGCTGCCATAGAACAATGGGGAGCAGCCATGCCTGCTAATTATTTTACCAATCCTAAAGTGGCTTATAATGGTACCTTGGAACGCATTATGCTTCAGAAATATGTGGGATTATTTTTTGTAGATCATCAGCAATGGTACGAGCAAAGAAGAACAGGCTTCCCAGTATTACCAAATAATGGCGGATTACTGAACGATGGAAAAATGCCACAAAGAATGCCTTATCCTATGGCTACCAAAGTACAGAATTATGATAATTACGCTGCAGCGGCGCAAGCGATGGGAGGTGATAATATCAACACGAAAATGTGGTGGAATCAATAATTTTATACAAAAAATCTTATTTATTATGATTAGTAAGCTTTTATTATCATCAGTATTGATTTCTACAATGGCTTTTTCGCAGACTTCGGTCTCTGGATATGTCTTTGAAGATCTTAATAAAAATAATATCAGGGAAAATCGCGAAAAGGGGATTGCTGGCGTGTCTGTTTCCAATGGTGCACAAGTGGTTTTGACCGACAAAAGTGGACGATACAGCCTTCCTATAACGGATGGTCAAACAATTTTTGTAATCAAACCTTCGGGTTACGGCGTACCGGTTAACCAAAATAACCTGCCACAATATTATTATCAATATAAGCCAAGCGGTTCGCCGGCAGATTTCAAATACAAAGGTACTGCGCCAACGGGACCACTGCCAAAGGAGGTTAATTTTGGACTGTATTTGCAGAAAGAAGATAAAAACTTTGACATTTTAGTCTTCGGAGATCCGCAACCACGTACGGCAAAAGAACTTGATTATTTTAAAAGAGCCATCGTTCATGAGGCAAAATCAAATAAGAAAAATACCGTGTTGGGGATTTCATTAGGTGATTTGGTTTGGGACGACCTTAGTTTGCAGAAGCCTTATGCCGATGTGATTAAAGAGATGGGATTGCCTTGGTACAATGTGATGGGCAACCACGATATGAATTATGACGCCAAAGAAGATGCTCTGTCAGATGAGACATTTGAGTCCAATTTTGGTCCGGCCAATTACGCTTTCAATTACGGCAATGTTCATTTTATGGTTTTGGACGATATCTTGTATCCGGATCCAAGGGATTCAAAAGGCTATTGGGGCGGTTTCCGCGAGGATCAGATTCAGTTCATTCAAAATGATTTGAAACTGGTGGATAAGAACAAGTTAATAGTTATTGCTTTCCATATTCCGCTGGAACATCATAACGAAGATAATTTCAGGAATGCCGACCGTCAAAAATTGTTTGATGCATTGTCTCCATTTCCTAATGCCTTGTTGTTATCCGCACATACCCACATCCAGCAGCAGCTTTTTTACGGAAAAGCCCAAGGCTGGAACGGAGCGAAAGACCTCCACGAATATAATGTGGGAACAACCTGCGGCGATTGGTGGTCTGGCACGGCAGATGAAACCGGCTTGCCAACTTCTACCATGAGGGATGGTACGGCAAAAGGCTACTCTTTCATTAGTTTTAATGATAACCAATACAAAGTTAAATACAAAACAGCCGGCAAGCCCGAGGATTATCAGATTGGTTTATATGTGCCAAAAGTGATTCCTTTCCAGTCAAAAACTTCTGCCAAAGTACTTGCCAATTTCTTCATGGGAAGCAAAAAAGACAAAGTGCAGTACAGGATAGATGGTGGCAAATGGCAGGATATGGATTATACCGAAACCATAGATCCTAGCTTTGCACAATCTGTTTATAAATGGGATATGACCGATCAACTATTCCCGGGAAGGAGACCTTCTAACCCCGAAGATGCCAAGCATATCTGGGTTGGCGGTTTTGGAAATAAGCTGACACTGGGCCAACATAAAGTTGAGGTAAAAGCCGAGGATATGTATGGTAATCAGTTTTCTGCGTCACAGGAATTTGATGTTCAGGACAATATTATTATTCCGTAATTTCATCTTTTAAGTTTTATATTTTACAGGCCAGCTTTTAGAAGCTGGTTTTTTTGTATTAAAGAATGAATGCTAAAATTTTATTAATTATGAGGTAATATTCTGTTTTTAAACCCGTGTTGGGTAATTTTGTATTTTAACAATTAGATAAAGTTATGGATTTAAAAGGTAAAAATGCCGTTATCACCGGTGGAGGCAAAGGATTAGGAAAGGCAGTCGCGTTGGCACTGGCCAATGAAGGCGCAAACATCGGGATCACCGGAAGAAATGAAAACTATCTTAAAATAACCGTTAATGAACTGAAAGCGATTGGAATCAATGCCTCTTATGCCGTTTTCAGCGTAGATAATGAGCTGGAAGTAAAAGCCGGCATCGAATCTCTGGCCAAAGAGTTGGGCGGGATTGATATTCTAATCAATAATGCCGGTATCGGTGACTTCGGAAGTATAGAAGAAATGCCGTCTGAGACTTGGGAGCAGGTGATTAAGACCAATTTATTCGGGGTTTATTTTACTTCAAAGGCAGTGTATCCTTACCTTAAAGAGAAAGGGCAGGGCGATATCGTGAATGTAGCTTCTACAGCAGGCCTAAAAGGCGGACCCAATATGTCGGCATATTCAGCTTCCAAGGCGGCCGTTGTTTCGCTTTCGCAATCTATGATGGCAGAGTGGCGCAAGCAGAATATCCGTGTGATTTCGTTAACGCCAAGTACCATTGCATCGGACATGAGTATTAATGGTGGTTTAACAGACGGTAATCCGGAGAAAGTCCTGCAGCCGGAAGATTTTGCAGAATGGGTTCGTGATATCTTGAAAATGAACCGCAGGGCTATGATTGCCAACGCTTCTATATTTTCTACAAACCCGTAGGATAATAAATAGCAGGTTTTTTAAAAAATCAGTTATTTTTACCGCAACTTTATATTGTTGTATTTAATGGAATCTATCAGTGTTTTTGATATTATAAAGATTGGCATTGGCCCGTCATCTTCCCATACCATGGGGCCTTGGAATGCTGCGCAGATGTTTCTGGACCTTGTGAGAAGGCAACGTTCGCTTTTGGAAGTTAAGGAAGTGTTTGTGGAGTTTTTTGGTTCGCTGGCAAAAACTGGCGTAGGGCATGGTACTGATATTGCGGGGATGCTGGGGCTGAGTGGTGAAAATTACCGTACCATTAATACCAATAAGATTGATGAAAAAGTTGATAAAATTAAGCAAGAACAAAAAATCCACCTTGGTGCTGAGGTTTGGCTGCCGTTTATCTATGGCTATCATTTGATCCTTAACAAAGAAAAATCACTGGATTTTCATCCTAATGGGATGATTTTTAAAGTAATTTTCAAAGATGGTGAGGAGCTGAGTCAGGATTATTATTCTGTAGGTGGTGGTTTTGTGGCTACCAAAGAAGACAACTCTATGGAAGACCGTTGCGTGAGAACATTATTCCCTTGTCATCGCGGTAGTGACATCCTGAAATATTGCGAAAAATTAAACCTGAATAAAATATCAGACCTTGTTTTCCTGAATGAAGAATCATGGAGAAGCCCTGAAGAAACCCGCCAAAAAGCATTGGAAATATGGGATAATATCAAGGATTGCGTTTACAAAAGCATCAATAAAAAGGGTATCCTACCCGGTGGATTGAATGTTACCCGACGCGCCTCGGAAATGAATGAAAAACTTCTTGGCACTCAAGTTTACAAAAACAAAAACGAGTGGTTTGATATGGTGAAGAATCAGGAGAAAAGCTTTAATTCGGTTACCAAATGGGTGTCTTGTTTTGCCCTTGCCGTTAACGAAGAAAATGCATCATTCGGAAGGATTATCACAGCGCCTACCAACGGGGCAAGCGGTGTGATCCCGGCAGTTCTGATGTATGCGCAAACCTTTACAGAGTATAATTCGGAAGAAGATATCATTCGTTTTCTATTGGTAGCCGGTGAGATTGGGACCATTTTCAAAAAAAACGCCACCATATCAGCCGCTATGGGTGGTTGCCAGGCAGAAGTTGGGGTTTCCTCTGCAATGGCGGCGGCAGCGCTTACAGAAATTTCTGGAGGCACGCCGGCTCAGGTTCTTATGGCGGCAGAAATTGCCATGGAGCATCACCTGGGACTCACCTGTGATCCGATTGGTGGTTTGGTACAGATCCCGTGCATTGAACGGAATTCTATGGGTGCCATGAAGGCCATTACTGCATCGTCATTGGCCTTGGATGGTGATCCTTCCAAGGCTAAAGTGTCACTGGACAGTGTTATCAGATCTATGTGGGAAACGGCCCAGGACATGAATTCCAAGTATAAAGAAACATCGGAAGGTGGTTTGGCCGTGGCGGTAAATGTTGCGGAATGTTAATGCTAATTTTTTCAAAAATTTACGGTTTACCATAATTGTTGTTAAGATTTTTAAAATATATTTGCCGAAAATTAATTTTAAAATCTAAACTATGAAAAAAATCTTTACTGTTGCTTGTGCACTTAGCGTTGTTCTTTCAACTACTTCATGTGCTACAATCTTTACAGGATCAAAAGATTCAATTACATTCAACTCACAGCCGGAAGGTGCCAAAGTGGTTTTCCAAAATGTTGAGAAATGTGTAACCCCTTGTACAACAGAATTCTCAAGAACACTGGGAAAGCGTACTGTTGAAATCAAAAAGGAGGGGTTTGAAACAAAAGAACTGAAACTTGAGAAAAACTTCAATGCAGTAACCTTGGTTAACCTTTTGTTTGGTGGTGTTATCGGTTTTGGTATCGATTTGGCTACCGGGTCTTTTCTGAAATATGATCCCAAAACTTATATGGTTGAATTAAAGGAAAATTAATCTTTTTAATTTAATCATCCATAATATAAACCTCTTCATCGGAAGAGGTTTTTGTTTTTCTAATACTTCTTAATGGGTATTAATTTTTATTAATAACAAATCCTTAAAAAACGACGGTTAATATTATCAAAAATAAAATTCGTATCTTTGCAGCAAATTAGACGATCTTTTAAATGAATTTATTTACGGAATCCAATCTTAGCGCTGAAGTTCTTCAGGCGATTGGCGACCTCGGCTTCGTAGAGCCGACAGAAATCCAAAAACAGACTATTCCTTTTATCTCTACAGATACTCGCGATCTTATCGCACTTGCGGCAACAGGAACAGGCAAAACAGCAGCATTTTCGCTTCCGATTTTGGATATGATAGACGACAACAGTCGTAAAATCCAATTATTGGTGCTTTGCCCTACTCGTGAACTTTGCCTTCAGATTACCAAAGACATCAAAAACTATACGAAATACCTTAAAAACATCAAGACTACCGCAGTCTATGGTGGTAGTAGCATTATGGATCAGATCCGTTCGCTAAGGGAAAAACCACAGATTATTGTGGGTACTCCTGGGCGTGTGATTGATATGATCGGAAGAAAAGCTTTAGACTTTTCCGAAGTGCAATGGGTAGTTCTGGATGAGGCTGATGAGATGTTATCTATGGGTTTCAAAGATGATTTGGAAACAATCCTTAGCGAAACACCGGATACAAAACAGACTTTCCTTTTCTCTGCAACGATGAATAAGGAAGTAGAACGTATTTCTAAAAACTATTTGACTAATCCTCACAGAATTTCTGTAGGATCCATCAACGCAGTTAAGAAAAACATTAAACACGAATTTTATGTAGTTGGTTATAGGCAGAAAAAAGAAGCTTTGAAGCGATTAATTGATGCCAATCCTAATCAATACTCCATCATCTTTTGTAGAACAAGGATGGAAACGCAGGAGGTTGCAGACTTTCTGATGCAGAATGGTTATGCGGCTGATGCGCTTCATGGTGATCTTTCCCAAGCACAGAGAGATACTGTGATGAAGAAATTTAGACTAAAAAATATTGATATTTTGGTTGCAACAGACGTTGCGGCGAGAGGTTTGGATGTTGATTCTTTAACGCACGTTATCCATTTCTCATTGCCAGATGACCCTGAAGTTTTTGTTCACAGAAGTGGCAGAACTGGCCGTGCAGGTAAAGACGGGATTTCTATGGCATTGATTAAACCAGAAGAATCCAGAAAGCTGAAACAAATAAAAGCTGAAACCAAAATTGATATAGAGGAGAAAAAAATCCCGACTGGTGATGAGATTATCAAAGCTCAGGTAGGTGGTGTTTTCGAAAAACTATTGACAGAGCACGAGAATCTGTTCGATTTTGATGATTCATTAATTCCGGATCTTTCCCAGTTTTCAAAAGAAGAACTTGTACACAAATTGTTACAGTTCCAATTGAGAGATCTAGCCAACTATTATCAGGACAGGAATGATCTGCAAAAGCAGGAGTTCAACAAAGATGACAGAGGCAGCAGAAGGGAGCGCGGCAGAGAACGCGAAAGAAATGGCGAGAGAAGGGAAAGAAGAGACAGCAAGCCACGCAGAAGAAATGAAGATATGGTGCGTTTCTTTTTCAACCTCGGGAAAAGGGATCAATTGAAGAAAATGGACATGCTGGAAATCATCAACAAAGCGACGTCCAAATCGAAAAAAAGAGCAGATATCGGTGATATCGAGATCCTAGATAAATTTAGTTTTTTCGAGATCGAGAAGTCTTTTAAGAATGAAGTTATCAGCGGACTAAGTAACATGAAGTTTCGGGGAAAAGAAATGAGAGCCGAAGTTGCCAATTAAGCTAGAGAACTTATTTTTTAAGTTGAAATTATATTGTAAAAACCTGTTAATCAACAGGTTTTTCTCGTTTTTATTCTTAATGAAAAATTAATATTAAAGTTTCTGAGAGACTTCGTTTTTTATCATATTTGCACAAATTAACTAAAAAAATGGGGATAGGTAATATTTTCAGGGCTTTTCAGCCAAAGGACAAAATCTTCTTTGACTTGTTTCTTCAGGTCGCAGATACACTGGTACAGATGTCCAAAAACTTCCACGAGGGATTGCTGGATTTTGATATTAATGATGAGACGCTTCTTAATCAGATGAGTGATTTTGAGCATAAGATGGATGATATTACGCATGAGATTTTTGTACAGTTGGGAGAGAATTTTATTACCCCGTTTGACAGGGAAGATATCAACCATTTGGCTTCTGGCTTGGATGATATTGCAGATTATATCTATGCTTCGGCAAAATATATCTATTTGTACAAGAGTCCTGAGAACAAAGTATACTCAGAGTTTTCTCTTTTGATTTACAAGTCTTGCCTTGAGGTGAAAAAGGCATTAGAAAACCTGAAAGATTTCAAAAACCCGGCAGAAGTAAAAGAGTCTTGCATCAAGATTAATTCTTATGAGAATATTGCAGACGATGTCCTTAGCCAGGCTATCGTAAAGCTTTTTGAAACCAATGATGCCATTCTTATCATTAAGCAAAAATCTATTCTAGAATATCTGGAAGTAGTAACGGACAAAGCAGAAGATGTAGCCAATACAATGGAAAGCATCGTGATCAAATACGCATAAGCGGTAACTTAAAATTTTACGAATGGATTTTCCTATTCTACTTATAATTATTGTTGCGCTTGCCCTGGTTTTTGACTATATCAATGGTTTTCATGATGCGGCAAACTCAATAGCAACCATTGTTTCTACCAAAGTTTTGACGCCTTTTCAGGCTGTACTTTGGGCAGCACTTTGGAATTTCGCAGCGTTTTTTCTCGCTGCTTACGTTTTACCGGGCGGTTTCAAAATTGGTAACACCATTGCAAAAACCGTAAGCGAAAATTATATTACGCTGGAGGTAATTTTCTCAGGCCTTTTGGCGGCCATCCTCTGGAATCTTTTAACCTGGTGGTTTGGTATCCCGTCATCATCATCCCATACATTGATTGGTGGTTTTATCGGAGCCGCATTGATGCACGCTTTGTTGATCGATTATCACCAGATTTCTTTGGCTCAGCCGGCATTATCATTTTTTGATAAAGTATCCTTGGCCTTCAGTCAGTTGTTTCATCAGGATGTGGTCAAGTTTAAGGTGGTTATACCTATTTTCTTATTCATCTTCCTAGCACCATTGATTGGGATGGTTATTTCCATCATCATTACATTGTTGATTATTCAGGCTTATAAAAAGAGCAACCCACACAAGGCAGAAAGACAGTTTAAAAAATTGCAGCTGGTATCTTCCGCATTATTTAGTTTGGGGCATGGTCTTAACGATGCTCAAAAAGTAATGGGGATCATTGGAGCAGCGGTAATTTTCTACCATGTTAATATGATTAATGATCCACTTTATGTGAACCTGCCCTCCGGAGACCGTTTCAACTTCTTTACAGAGCATTACCTTTGGGTGCCATTGGTTTCCTTTATTGCCATTGCATTAGGAACCATGAGTGGTGGTTGGAAGATTATTAAAACCATGGGAACAAGGATTACCAAGGTAACTCCTCTAGAAGGTGTGAGTGCTGAGACTGCCGGAGCTTTGACATTGTTTATCACAGATCATTTTGGAATCCCGGTTTCTACAACGCATACCGTTACAGGTTCCATCATTGGGGTAGGCCTTACCAAAAGGATCTCCGCAGTGCGATGGGGCGTTACCGTAAGCCTTTTGTGGGCTTGGGTACTTACCATTCCTGTATCTGCGCTGGTTGCCGGTGCTACCTATTTTTTGGTATCGCTGATTAAGTAAGATAAGCATTTACAATAACAAATTATTATAGAAACTTTGCCACATTTGGCAGAGTTTTTATTTTTTACAAATGTTCAAAATCGTATTTTTGCACTAAACAAATTTTTTAAATGGAATTTCTAGACCAGTACCAGAAAATAGTAGCGGAGGCTATAGAAACATATACTTTCAAAAATAAACCGGATGAGCTTTACAGCCCGATGAATTATATTATTTCACACGGCGGCAAAAGACTTCGTCCTATTATGGTTCTTATGGCTTGCGACTTGTTCAAAGGCGATCTGGAAAAAGCTATGAAACCCGCTTTGGCCATCGAGTTTTTCCATAATTTTACATTGATTCATGATGATATTATGGACGAGGCTCCTCTTAGAAGGAACAAGCCTACAATCCACACTTTGCACGGGATTAATGTTGGGATTCTTTCCGGAGACGCTCTTTTGATCAAGGCTTATCAGTTTTTCGAAGATCTGGAACCGGAATTGTTCAAAAAATGTATCAAGATATTTTCTGAAACCGGAGCTGTCCTTTGCGAAGGCCAACAGTTGGATATTAATTTTGAAAATATGTCCAATGTGACTTATGATGATTATATCAAAATGATTACTTATAAAACAGGTGTCCTTAGTGCATCGTCTTTCCAAATTGGTGCTTTGATAGCTGGTGCATCGGAACAGGATGCAGAGGCTATGTACAATTTTGGCAAGCATATTGGGATTGCCTTCCAGATTATGGATGATTATCTGGACGTTTTCGGTAATCAGGAGCAGTTTGGGAAAAAACATGCCGGTGATATCTACGAGAACAAAAAAACCATCCTTTATCTTTTGGCTTTGGAACACGCCAACGAAGAAGAATTGTCCGAACTTAATTATTGGTACTCCAAGAAAACAGATAATGTGGACAAGGTTTACAGCGTAGAAAAGATTTTCCGAAGGACAAAAGTAGATGACAAGGTGCTTCGCCTGATTCAGAAACATAACGAAATAGGGCAGAGCTATCTGGAAAAAATCGATTTGCCGGAGGAGAAAAAGTTGCCTTTCCGCGAACTGGCCAACTATCTTTTGAGAAGAGAATCTTAATACAAGAATGTATCGATTTACCAGTCTTAAAACACAGAAATTGGTCAATTTTTACATCGATAAATTTTACATTTAACATAATGAAATTCCGCACAGAAGTCGATCTTAATGTCAGTGAAAAAAAATTGGGGATAGAAGACGGCGTATTTTCCATAGGATCTTGTTTTGCAACGGAGATGCATGATAAATTCTCAGACGGGCAGATCCAGTCCCTCAACAATCCGTTTGGGACGGTTTTTAATCCATATTCTATTTTTCGAGCGTTGCAGCAGGTTTATGATGCCAAAGAATATCAGGAAAATGATTTGATTTTGGCAAATGAGAATTATATCAGCCTAGATCACCATTCTTCCTTTGACTCTCGCTTTGCCCATATCACGCTGGATAAAATCAATAAAAATATCGAAGAAGCCAACCAATTTTTACAGAACACCAGTTTTGTTATTATCACTTTTGGTACATCTTTTATTTATGAATTTCTACCGCAAAAACGTTTGGTAGCCAATTGTCATAAAATTCCGCAGAAGTTTTTCGAAAAACGTTTCCTGTCCCATCGGGAATTAACCGAATCTATCAGCAAATCGATTGACCTGTTGCAGGATATTTGCAAAGATGGCGTCGAGATTCTGTTTACGGTTTCACCTGTCCGTCACACGAAGGATGGTATGGTAGAAAATCAGTTGAGCAAATCAAAACTGATAACTGCCATACATGATGTGATTTCAGAAAAATCAAACTGCCATTATCTTCCCGTTTATGAGATCCTAATGGATGACCTGCGGGATTACCGTTTTTACAAAGATGATCTTATCCATCCCAATGCTCAGGCGGTGCAGTATATCTGGGAAAAATTTGGAAATGCCTATTTTTCTGATGAGGCCAAGGTTTTCATCAACGAAAATAATAAGATTTTAACGGCACTTAACCATCAGACTGCTGACGATAAAAATCCAAAATATCAGGAATTTTTGGAGAAAATCAATTTGAGAGTTAAGGAACAGCAACAGAAAGTAAAACATAAAATATTTGGTTGAATGTTTTTAGTTGTCGGTTGAAAAAATAAAATCAACTATCAACTATTAACGATCAACTATTAACTAATATGATAGACACGCACACCCACTTATATTCGGATCAATTTGATAATGACCGCGCAGAAGTCATTAAGCGTGCATTGGACAAAGGCGTTGAACAATTCTTTCTTTCGGCCATCGACTCCGAAACGCATGATAAAATGATAGATCTAGAGGCGCAATATCCAGGGCAAGTTTTCGCAATGATGGGGCTTCACCCATGTTCTGTACAACCGGAATCTTGGGAAAAAGAACTACAAATTGTAGAAACCTGGCTTGATAAAAAATCTTTTTGTGCGATTGGCGAAATCGGGATTGATTTGTATTGGGATAAATCGACTTTGGATATTCAGCTAAAAGCCTTTGAGCAGCAAATTGATTGGGCGATAGAAAGGGATTTACCAATTGTCATCCATTCCAGAGAGAGTTTTGCTGAAACTTTTGCCGTGCTGGAAAAGAAAAAAAATCCTAAGCTGCGGGGAATCTTCCATTGCTTTTCCGGAAATCTGGAGCAAGCTCACCATGCCATAAACCTCAATTTTGTCTTAGGGATTGGTGGTGTTGTCACTTTTAAAAATGGGAAAATCGATCAGTTCCTCAATACAATCCCGTTAGATAAGATTGTGCTGGAAACCGATTCGCCCTATTTGGCACCCGTTCCTTTTCGCGGAAAAAGAAACGAAAGTGCCTATTTGGATCTGGTTGCCGGTAAACTGGTGGATATTTACCAGAAAGATTTTGCCGAAATCGATAAAATTACGACAGAAAATGCGCTTAAAGTGTTTTCAAAACTTCCGCAATAATCTTATAGGATTTTTGTTTGGCTTCAAAATCATAAATATTGCCGGATACAATAATCTCGTCCGGGCGATAATCTTTTGCAAATTGACCTAATTTTTCCTTCAAGGTATCTCGGTCGCCTACAAACGTTTTGGCTGCCATTCTGTTAAGATGAAGTGCCACTTCGTCCGATATATTGGCAAGTTCGGTTTCATCAGGAGGTAAAAGCGGTTGTCTCTGATCTGTCAGGATATTAACAAATGCCTGAAAATGAGAGGTGGAGAGATAATGTGCCTCGTCCACCGTATCGGCCGCAATCACATTAATGCAAATCATGACATAAGGTTTATCCAAAACCTCTGATGGCTGAAAATGTTCGCGGTAAATCTCGAGAGCAACATCCAGTTGTGATGGTGCAAAGTGTGCCGCAAAAGCATAAGGCAACCCCAATTTAGCGGCCAAAAAAGCCGAATCTGTAGAGCTTCCCAAGATGTAAAGCGGCACATCAGCGCCTTCTCCCGGTATAGCTCGTACTTTTGCTTCATTATTTTTGGTTGACATATATCTTTGCAGTTCGCGGATGGCATATTCAAAATTATAATGCGGATCCAGTTGGCCTCTTCTCAGGATACTAGCCGTCATAGAATCTGTTCCTGGTGCCCTTCCAAGTCCGAGATCTATCCTGCTTGGGAAAAGTCCATCCAAAGTTCCGAATTGCTCAGCAACAGATAGGGGAGTGTGGTTGGGAAGCATGATTCCGCCAGATCCTACACGTAACGTTTTGGTTTGGGAAGCAATATGCCCGATAAGGACAGAGGTTGCGGCACTGGCCACATTGGGGAAATTGTGATGTTCCGAAAACCAATACCTTTCATAACCAAGAGATTCTGCTAGTTGAGCAGATGTTACAGATTTTTCAAAAGTCTGGTGAATGCTGTCACCCTTAACAATTGTTGCCAGATCAAGGATGGAATATTTGAGAGCCATAATTTTATAATTTGAATTAATACAGAGTCAAAAAATAAACCAACACTTTTAATGTGACAGAATAGCAGCTAATTAAGTTAGATCTAGTTTTTCTAACTGTGTAATTTTATTTTACTTTCTTACTTTGATCAATTATAATCTGAAATTATCTATTATTTTGGGATTAAAATTGAATGTTCAAGAATAGAATATGCGTAGATATTCAAAATGTTCATTTTATTATATTTACTATTATGAAAATTAGTGAAATTTTAAAAATAAACCCACCTCTCAATCAGCCACTTACTATAAACATTTAAAATAAGTCATATAAAAGTTTGTTAAGGCGAAAAAAGCGCTTACTTTTGCACCCGCAAATCAGTTATGATAGGCAGCGCAGGAGACGGTTAAATGAAAGAAGATTAGTAATTGAGAAGTTTGTAAGAGCTTCAAAAAAAATTAATTAGAAAAAGTTTGGCTGTTAAATAAAAAGTACTTACATTTGCAGTCCCAATTCGAGAGAAGGGGAGCGCAGGAGAGGAGATTAAAAACGACTAAAACAATTTTCGGGGTAACGAAAAAAAACTTCAAAAAAGTTTTGGTGGTTTAAGA
>NZ_JBWEYV010000029.1:0-18961 GCF_056329745.1 Epilithonimonas sp.
ACAATATACGAAATTTTCGTATTATGAGTAACCTTTTTTATAATGCACTACGGGTATTTATATAATTTAACCACATCACTTTTTGTGAGTTGTTCAGCATCTTTTTCTTCATTATTCTGATTAACCAATACGGTTTTAAAAATCTCTGTTTTGGAAGACAAGACATCAATATTCTCTGTAAAGGTTATTTTATCGAGATCAAAGCTGCCGCAATCCTTACAGATATACATTGGATTTTTTGTTTGTGATTGTGCACAAGTAATAAGCACTAAAAGTAGAAATGCAGTTGTTAATTTATTTTTCATGATATCTATTATGCTTTTTCAAAACTTCAAACAGGCTCAGATTACTTTTACTAAAAACTAATTTCACAAGAGAAAAACTATGATTATCTGATACTTCTTTCCAGAAAAGACTTTTATCTATCTCAGAAGGAATAACTGTTTTTGGGAGATATTTTTTGATTTCACTAAGAATAATTAAAAGATCTTCATTGGACTGACTGACATTAACCGTTTTCTTGTTTTGGTGAAACAACAAAAAAATCAAGAACAGTATTTTATGAATCAGATTATTGCCTGCATTTTCATATTTTACAGATTGGCTCAGAAAAATATGCATCTCATGATCATACACCTCGTTCACATGCTTTATAACAATATCATCAATATGCTGATAGGAGATAATTTCTCTTATTTTGATAATTTTTGATTCTATTATTAAGTTTCCATTTTTGGAATATACAAGGATATCTTCTCCGCCTTTCATTATTCATTTTTTGTAAAGACTTTCTCTGGTCCATATATTGGCTCAGGTCCTTTTATCAGAAACTTCTCTTTGAATTGCTCGTTAGGAGGTCCATTTTGTCTCTATTATGCGACAAAGTCACAATTGTTATTGTCATTTCTGCGCCTAGCCATTTTACATCTGTTGTTTTATAGCTGCCTTTTCCTTTTTCGAAACCATGTTCCTCAGTATACCTAATTCCTGTTGTAGCAGCACCTTCTACTTTAAAAGTCTCCTGCTCTGCCTCACTCATTGGTATCACATTACCTTCCATCTTATCTACATTAGCCACAAAAACTACATTTTTTCGCTTAATACCTGCTTTTATAGAAAAGGTTAAATCGACCACTACTTTTTGTTTCGTATTTGGAGCAAAACCATCTATTTCATTGTAAGATAAACCGATATCATAATTAAGTGCAACACCTGCTTCTACCAAGATATACAAGTCCAGCTTGGTCAGTCTTTTAACAAACTTGGCTCCCCATGTAATGATTGCCCCAACTAAACCACCAAACTTATCTGCATTAGCTACAAGATCAACACCAATTTTTAAACCAATTAAAGGTTTAAAACCAGCTGCTCCTGTATAATAACACCAACCTGCTCATGGTAAGAACCTATCTGATCTATATTTTCCAGATTCCATTCAAACTGAGCTTCTATCTGAGGTCATTGTATGCTTATAGAAGCAATAGATCTTGTTAAACAACGATTGGATTGTTGAGACAAACGATCCATTCTACGTTGTAGAATATCTATATCTCTTTGAGCAATACGCCTTTGGCTATCTGAAGATGCATTCCTGTAACGAGTTCTGGCATTATCAAGATATTTACCAGTCTGTCTCAGATCACGATCTTCTCTTTGTCTTCTTTGCGGAGCTACACTTTCCAAGGCAGCTCTGTTTTCTGCACTTGGCTGTCCTTTGTCACTGTTAGATCAATTCTCTTCTCCTAAGAAAACTGAATTCACAAATCTTCCAATAACACCAAATTTATCAATCAATGCTCTTATTTGCTTGGTATTTGAAAATTAAGACCTTGCCAAAACTTCAGGATTTGATGTTTTTGATTTGGAAAAATATTAATTCTTTATATTACTTACGAATAATTACAAAATCATTACTATTTTGTGGAAGATATAATAAAATTGGATAGTCTGCACCACCTGAAGTTGTATATTTTCTGATTAATGGGCTCCAGCCTTTTAAATCTAAAGGTGTTTTATTATTAAACTCTTTCGTATGTGATTTTCTTTCTAGTGTAACTAGCTTTCCATTTGCATATAATTTCATTTCATAATCTTCCAATGGAGTCATTAAATTTTTACATTTTGTATTAACAATTTCTTCATTTTCTTTGATAAATCTGTTTAATTCTTCTTCGGAATTATAATCAAAAGTAGAAGTTTCAATTTGCCTCTTCTTTGTTAAATCTGTCCATTCCCTTCCATTCCCATCATTTAATATATTCCATAACTTTTGATAATAAGAAACCACTCTCTTTTCTAATTCTATCTGATCCATTTTATATAAATCTTGTCCATTACTCCACCCCTCTAATTCATAAGGTAAATCTTTTATGTCAACCTCCCATTGTTGCTCAAAGTAATCAGAAATATCATTAGGATATTTTATTGTTAATTCTTTTAATTCCTTTTTTGTATTTTCAATATATTCTCCATTACTATCTTTCAAAAACTGAACAAAAAAAATTTTATTATTATTAAGAAGATCTTTTGAAACATTTTTTATGTAAAATTTAATTTTAATTTTATATTTCCCATTTTTTAATACATATGGGTTTATTTCGTAAGTAGAATAACCCATACTATTATTTATTGCAGAAATATCATTGATAAATAGGTCAAACTTATTTTGAATACTCGTATTGATGCCATAAACAATGTGTTTTTCAATTGGAAATTGGGTAACTATCATATCTTGTTGTTTTTCAGAGCTATTGTTTTTATTTTGACTACAACTAATGTTAATTATTAGTATGAAGAATATAAATATTATTTTTTTCATATTAATCAAGTTTAAATTCATAAGAAAATCCATCATGTAATAAAAATCTTTGTGTTTTCTCAAGTTCATCTTCTCCATCATTTCCTCCCTCATTTTACAAACTATTAGATGTTTTTTTCTTGAAGAAATTACAGCATAAAGACCTTCATAATAACACTTTTTATAGTAGCATCTTATATTTCAATCTTCCATTTTGCATAAGCTTCCCCTTTTAATTCAGCTTCTAAAGAATATATATTACCGAATTTTGCAGACAAGCTTCTAATTCGTTCGGCAGATTGGTAATTTCTACTTCCCATTCTTGTTCAAAATAAGTCACTGACTCTTTTGGAGTATTAATGGACAAATTTACATTCATTTGATAATCTTTAATATCATTCTTTGCTTTGTCTCTTATATAGCTTCCAAATTTTAAAATGCAAGCCTTAATCTCTTCAGGATTCACCATCTTGTCTCCTCTACTGAAATTTGGAAATACTTCCATTTTTATTTTATACTTACCATTTCTCAACGCATAACCATTAACAGCCAAGGTAGAATTGAGAGGCGTATTTTCTTCGGAGATTTTTATATCATCGAAATAGATAACTACAGGAACAGGTGCAGTTATATCCAAAGCGTAAGTAATCTGTTTTTCTCGTGGAATTAAATTCTGTCCGTTAAATAATGGAAAAATAAACAACACAAAAAAACACTTTAGATACTTCATCTATTTGCGGATTATAATAAATTCATTGCTATTTGGTGGAAGATATAATTTCACTCCATAACTTTCTCCACCTGAAAACTTGTATTTTCTAATTAATGGACTCCAGCCTTTTATATCAAGTGGATTCTCATTATTAAATTCTCTGGTATGAGTTTTTCTTTCCAATGATACCATTTTTCCTCCAGCGTGAAGTGTCATTTCATAATCTTCTGACGGAATCATTGTATTTTCACATTTTTTGAAATCAATTGCATTTTTTGAAATAACTTTATTATAATTATCTTCCGTTAAATAATCATATATTACCAATTCTGCATCGGCAGTTTTCCAAAGATCTTGATAAGAACCAGCATTACCCTTATAAAGAATGCTCCATAATTTTTCATAATATGAAACAACTTTCTTTTCTAATTCTTTCTGGTTCATTTTGATAAATCTTGTCCATTACTCCAACCTTCCAACTCGTAAGGTAAATCTTTTACATCAACCTCCCATTCTTGCTCAAAGTAGGGAATTGGATTAGTAGGTCTTTTAATTTCTAAAGGAGCATCCGTTACATATTTACTTACTTTATTAATGGTTCTATCCTTTATAATAATAACCAAAAATCAATCTTGAATTTAAAATTTCATCAGTTCTGATTGTAGACTCATTATGCTGCCAAAAAGGAAAAAGTTTAAGTTTGATCTTGTGTTTCCCATTTTTTAAGATATAAGGATTGAGCTCAACAGCAGCATTTGAGCCTCGACTATAATTCGATGCTATTTTGATGTCATCAATAAATAGTTCATAAGGTGTTTTTAGGGTCAAATCTAAAATATAATTTAATTGTTTATCTTGCTGAATATTATTTGATGTTTTGATAGTTGTATTTACATCATTCTTTTTATAGCAGGATAAAAGAAAATCAAACAAATAAATAAGGGAACAAAACGCATACTATTACTTACGAATAATTACAAATTCATCACTGTTTTGTGGCAGATACAATAGCACTGGATAATCTGCCGCTCCAGAAATCTTTCCTTTACTAATTAAAGGGCTCCAACTATATATATCCAATGGTTTTTGATTATTAAATTCGTGCGTGTGTATTGATTTTTCTAATGCAACAATTTTTCCATATGCGTATATTTTCATCTCAAAATTTTCTAAAGGAATCATTGTGTTTTTAGCATATTCTCTTATATCCTTCTCATTATTATTGATGCTTTCTTCAATATTTTTCAAGGACAAGTAACTATATACACTATATTCGTTAAATCTTTTGTTGGTTAAAATCTTCCATTTATCAAAATTACCATCATTTAATATAGTCCATAAGTTTTTATAATATCCAGTAACTCTTTTTTCTAATTCTTTCTGATCCATTTTAGATAAATCTTGTCCTTTACTCCAACCTTCCAACTCGTAAGGTAAATCTTTAATTTCTACTTCCCATTCTTGCTCAAAATAAGGCACTGGTTGTATAGGTAAATTATAATTTAAAAGTTTAAAATCGTCAGTATTATAACTGTGTAAATCTTTTTTACTTTTGTCCATAATATAGTGTCCGAAAGAAATTGTAGAATTTTTTAAATCATCCAATGCAATTAGTTTTTTATTTGCTTTGAATGCGGGAAATATTTTAATCCTAATTTTTGATATTCCATTTTTTAGTAAATATGGATTTATTTCTACACTTGAATTAGCTCCTATATAATCATAATCAGCCTTTATATCATTGATATAAAGCTCGTAAGGAAGCTTTACATTAAGTTCTATACTATAGGTAATTTGCTTTTCTAAAGGAACATTACTTTCTTGTATCATAATTTTATTTTGTTTATCACTTTTATTGTTACATGAAATATTTAAGAATAGAAATATTATAAGTAAAATTGTATGTTTCATATTTAACTAATTTTAAATTCGTAAGAGAAGCCATCATGTAATAAAAACTTTTTTGGAGCTTTATTCTCTTCACCTGTGTTTCTTGTATCATTTTTATTTTCTGAAGATTCTACTTTACTATTTATCGTAGCATATAATCCTTGATAATTGCATATCAGAGAATCTTCTTCTTTTTTTATTTCCCATACTGCATAAGCACTTCCTTCAAATTCAGCTTCTAATGAATATATTTTTCCAAATTTCACTGATAAACTTCCTCCACATTCGATTCCAAATTTTAATTCGGCTACCGGCTGTATTTCTCCGGTTCCAAACCTATCTATTGTATGAAATTCAAGAGCAGTAGCTTCTATTTTAAATTCACCAGAAACGAATAAATCTAAATAATAGTCCACATCGATTTGTATCTTATACTTATCACCTCCTCCAAACAAATCTACAATACTATTCCAAAAATCATCAGAAGAGCCCACAGTGTCTGCAACAGCTGTGATATCTTGTATAGCTTGTCCTACGTACGGTATCTTTGTAGCTACAAAGAGGAGATCCAGACTGCCTTTGACTGCGATTAAAGGATCTGCTTTAAAATTCAGCTTGTAAAGAGTTCCCATTTGACCTGCCTCTTTTTCACTTTCTTTATAACACCATTTCACAGATCCGGCAAATGCAGGTTGTTCTATTTCTACTTTAAAAGGGATTTTACTTATTGTTTTACCTTTCCCACCAAGATAAGCATTTCTTTTCTTGTTTCTTCTTCTTACTTCATCTGGTCGGGTATTTTCGTGCTCAGCTCTGGCTTCATCCGCTTCTTTGTTAAAAGTAAGTTTTCCTACAGTATTAATAACCCACATTACACTGTCTATCACGTTGAAAACTGGATGCTCACCTGAAAAAGTCATGTTACTTTCCTTAACATCATTATAGCCATATTCTAAAAAAAACTCAAATTGGTCATAATCTAACCTGCCCTCACTAACTTCTTGCTTGGTGTTTTTATAGTCTTGCTTTCTTTGACTCTGCTGTTCTCTTCTAACTTTCTTATTAGTCCGCTTATCAAAGAATCCCCATTTTCCTAAATATTTTCTTTGCGTATATGCTTTGGTTTGTCCTAAGTAAAAAGGATTTTCTGTCATCAGTTTAAAGCCTACTTCATAATAAACATCTGGGTAAACTTCAACCTTTATCGGATGAGAAATTGCACAGGAACTTAGATTAAGATCATAAGATAAAGGCGTAATCCTGTCAAAATCTATCATACTTTCTCCTTGATTAATAGGAGGCTTGGGATAAGCTAGATTGAAACTTATTTGCTTACTTTCTATTTTTAAGCCTTTGAAAGTCTCACTGTTTACTGCCTTGATGGCGTGCGTTTCGTGAGTTTTTTCAGGTTGATCCTCAAAATTACAGTCATCCGTGGTAAGATTAGGCATCTTGAAGGTAATTGTATAATTTTCGCCTGCTTTATCGCCTGCAACAACTTTGTAATTAATATTAGTCACAAATCTTTTCTCAACATCATTGACATCAAAAACGATATTATCCTTGTTCTTGTAATTTGCAATAATCTGCGTGTATTTGCAAGGATGGAAAAAGGCCATGTCAGTTTCTACATTACTAACAACAACGACTTGATTGGAAGTTATTTCTTAAACTGTAACCAACCTTCCATCATTGCTAATTTTCAAAATACTAGCATGGAGTGTTTTTATCTGTCCAGGTATTTTTGGATGTTCGATTTCCGGATAAATTTCCAATTTGTCTCCCGCCAGAATTTTCCACAAAGGATCTATGAAAACTGGAAACTTACATTTTTGTACATTCGGGACACTTTTAACTGTTTTATCAAAAACATCATCATCATGATCTACAAGTATACCGTGTTTCGCATTGGACGGAAATTTTGTTGTAGAATGTACAGAAACAGCTCTAACAAATTGATTTTCTTTCTTCTTTATATCTTCTTCTCCTCTTTCCTCTACGCTAACATTATTATTCAGATACTCTGCTGCAAAAAGCTCATCATCTGCATTCGTTAAACCTAAAGACAGCACTCTCACAATGGTATCCTTATCTTTAAGTTGGACGTTGATATTATGGCCGTACAAAGATTGTGTGTAGATATTGAGATAAATTGTTGAACCAAATTTTAGAGTATCAGTAATTTCATTGTCATCTGCATCCCGCCAATCTGCTGAGATAACTTGAGAATTTTCCCCAGTGGCATTGACAATAATTCCATGCGGATATTTTCCAACAGGCGTAATGCCTTCCCAAAAAGGTTCCAAATAAGCGGCTCCTCCACCTTCTAAAAAATCATCAAAATGCAGACTTAATTGAGGATTTCCGCTGGCAACTGTTTCATTAAAACTGGTGGAACTTAACTGCGGACGGTCACTCCCTATCAATTGCCATACCCATCTTAGATCCACATATTCATTTTAAAGGTTTTGTAATTCCTGTTTTTGCGAGGTGTCAAGATGATTGTGCTGTGATCTATAATCTTCCGACAGTTTATTTTTTCTTGCGTTTCTGCTGGTTGTACTTTTTACACGCTGATCAAGATTGGCTTGATGTGTTTGCGCAGAAATTTCTCCATTATTATAACGTGTCTGGCTTCTCGCTATAAATTCTTCACTATGTTTTTCTTCTGCATCTACTGCACCCCAATTTTTTCTATAGGTTTGATAAAGTTGATCTCTTTCCTGCTTTTGCTTTTCCTATAGAGGTTTAAGCTTTTCTTTATATCCCTTTACAGAAACTTCAATTTTGTCAGCTTTCGGCAAAGCCAGCCAGCCAATATCTTCATTAAAAATCTGTCCAGCTTTCCTTTCGAATTCGATGTATAATAATTCTTTATTTTCCATAAAGTTTCGAATTAATTGATGGGAAGATATTTCTTCACTTTTTTGTTCAAATTCACAAACGGGAACAATTCAGCAGTTACCTCTTTATCGGCATTTTTCACATTTTGCTGCGATATTTTAGCTGTTTGTCCATGATTGATTATTGTAATACAATCTGTACTTCCAACAGGACAAGTGGCTTTACTACTTTCCAAAAGTGCTTTGCCACTATTTTCCTCTAGTGTAATTTTTTCATAAAAACCACTCCATTGCGTTACCGTAACCTGACAAGGATTATTATTGAGTTTGGAACAGTTTCCGAACATGTTTTTCTCAAAAGTTTTGCTGATATCCTTGTTGGTAGCCATCAATTTTTTGTTCCCATCTTTATCATTGATGTAGATTTTGCTCTGAGTTAAGACTTTCAATTTATCAGGAGCCGTCCCGAAATTGCAACGACAAAGTGCACCTTGGCAAACCAAATGTTTCTCACTCATAATATTGTTTTTTGGTATTTATTCTAATTCGTTCAAAATATTAAATTTCAAATATCTGTACTTCAATCTTTAGCTCTTTTCCTTTGTCAAAAGTCGAAGCAAATCCGGTTATTGAAAATAATTCTTGCGAGTCTTTATTAAGTTTGTACAGCAATTCAATTATCCCTTTGTTTGATTTTTCAACAAAACCATTATTTTGTTCTTGACCTGTAATTCGCAATGCAATTTTAGTTCCTCTTGTATATTCTTTTTCTAAAATAAATTGAGCATTATATAAAATATTCTGCTGAATATTAGCAAAATACAATTCTAAACTACCTTCCTTACTAAAATTGGGATACATCTGATAAACAGGCAAGAAAAAGATTTTGTAAAAAACACTTTGAGAAAATATGTCTGTTTTGACTTCAAATTTCTAAAGGTAAGATCCATTCTTTTTAAAATCTCTTCTGCTGTTTTTCCTACATAATATTCCTTCAATTTTGGAAAGTATTCTTTGTCCCAACGGTCTTTTATTTCATTTTCATTTTCGATCTTTGAGAAGCCACCCTTTTTATTAACTGTAATTTTTAAAGGATAAATAGACTGTTCTGCTTTTTCAAATAACTTTTCAATAATTTTTTCAACTTCGGCGTTATTGATATAATTTTTTCCTTTATTAATTTCAACCAAATATCCATCTCGATTAATATTAACCTCAAAATGAATCTGAGTATTGCTATGAAGATATTTTATGACAACACCATATTTTTTTTGACTTACGCCCATTGGATATTGTAAATCATTGGTCTTTACAAACTGCGAATTTCTATCCTCAAAATTTTTCCTAGGCAAATAAAGAAAAGGAACATATTTTGGTAAGTGTAGAGGCAAAATATCTCCTATCTCGCAGTACAGATTATGAAATTTGACAAGTTCTTCTTTAGACATTTGGTATTCTTTCGACAAAGCTTCCAAATCTAATAATCCATTAATTTCTAATTTGATATAATTATCTTCCAAAAACATTCTTTACACAATTGCTTGCGATTATTAAAATTAAAAAACATATTTCGATTAATTATCCCTCCGAAACATTATTTTGAAAAGTGTAGTAATTCTACGATTTAGAATTTCTATTTTTTTTAAAATCCCAAAGATGGTGTCTTCGGGATTTTAAATTGATATTGTGCGGGAAAATTATTAATCTATCACGCTCCATCCTTTTTTTGGATCGTTGTTAGAGATGACTTCCTGTTCATTAACAATGATATTTTCTTTTCGTTGCCCAATATAATCTAGCTCACTTAGCTTTCCGAAAATCAATTCAAGGCTTTTCATCATTTGATTGATATTGAAAAAGTATTCGCCCGTGTTGTGATGGTCGTAGTTGATTTCGGCATTATTGGTAAGCTGGTTTAGTAAAGAATGGGGGGTGATTTCGCTCCATTCAAGACTGTAATTCAGCATTTCTTCCAACTCGCTTTGTACCATCATTTGGGTGTCATTATAAAGTTGAAGCGCCAGTTTAGAAAAAATATTAATGAGGAAAATCGGTGGTTGTTCCGCTACCACATTCCTGAATTGGAAGTAATTTTCACCAATGTGCTTAATAATGCTCTTACAAAGCGTTTTTACATTATCGGCAAGCGTAATATTTTGATTTTTATGCGCCGTTTTTTGAATAATTTTAAAGGCATACTGGCGTAGATTCCCAAGGGAATTAGAATAGTTGTTATAATATTCTACCAACTTTGGATGGCTTTCTACAGAGCTGCAAGGCGGGATAAAATTGGCATCAATCTGAGCCATTCCGGATCTCATTGCAACTTTACCCAAAACCAAATAGTTTCCTCCAGAATAGCTGCTGTTTAGGATAGAAACATCCACTAATTCTATCCTGTAGTTCGGTTTTGTAAAAGGATGCCGTGGTGGTATCTCATCGGCATCAATATCCCCAAAAGAAACATGTTCAAACGGATTTACCGAGGCCAAGATGTAAAATTCGCCATCCGCTTCTTCCTGATCCTGAGACATGTTTTTTGCCAGGTTCCGGATATTGACTTTATGGTCAAACAACTCTATCCTGTAGCCTGCCAGCGTTACTGCTGTACATTTTTTGATAATCAGCTGGGCATCGTTGGTTGCAGTGCTTTGGAGTTCATAAATGGTTTTGTCTCCAAATTTTTCGGTAATGGGTAGCAAACCAAAATTATAAGAATTGATTTGAATAGAGTTAGCATCACGGATAGAATCTATTATAAAATCTTCCTGCTGCACAAGATGATCTTTAGAAATCTTCATCCCATCTACCCAGTTGACGGCGAAATGTTTTATCGGTTGTATCATAATGTTGTATTTATTTGGTTAGCAATATTACCTTCTTCCTGATGCCTTATGACTCTTTTGCAAATGACAGTCTGGTTTTCGGTAATATGGTTGGTTTTAATGTCCTGTTCAAAATCAATATATTGTCTGGTGCTGAAAAATGATTTCTTGATGTAGAAAATCCAGTAATAAGGCTCGTTGCCGGCATCCATCAGTTTAATAGTTGCATTGGGGTTTTTGTGATTGTAATCGTCAACCACCCTGTGGAACCAATCCCCGAATGTAATGCCTGTAGATAGTGTTTTGGCCTTCACAATAAATCTTTGCTGATCTTCTGAATTTTTACTGAGCTCCACATTCAGGACCAATAATTTATCAAAGTCAACGCCTTGGAAATTATGAGGTTTCTTGTCCGGATCAAAACGCCAAGTTTTGTAAATATCAAACGGGATACTGATAAACTGAACGTAGCAATAATAAAAAATAAGCGGAACTATGAAAATAACCAAACTTGTAGCAGCCATATACGCGTTACCAAGGTCATTACTCATCCATTTGAAAATCAATGTAAAAAGGAATCCCCCGAACAACATACATGTTACACTTAATAAAGCTTCGAAAAGAATGCTCATCCAAAGTTTATCGATATGCTTCCTGAAATAATGGTGCAACAAATTGACATGGACAATGCCCAACCCCAAATAAACCAATTGAGAAAACAAATACCAGTAAGGGTTAAACAAATTCCCGGAAAATCCCAAAAAGCCTGGAAGACAGAGGCAAATACCGGACACCAAAACATATAGTATAATATGTTTTACCTTGATGGCAGGCTTACTTCTACGTATCAGTGCAAGAATGAATACTAAAACCCCTGTAATAATTGGCATCAGGAGATACCTTAAAAAAATTCCTTTAACAGAACCTACTTCCATATTTTTTGGTTATTAATTGTAGTTAAATATATTAAATGTAAGTCGAATACCCCAAACGATTGGTATTGGCTTTTGAATTAATAATAAAAGAATCCTCTTTTTTTTCGGTCATGAATTTTTCTTCAATCTTAACCGTAATTGGCATCAGGTAGTCATAGATGTTTTGCAAAAGTTCTCGGAAAGCTGTCCCATCAACATACTTATGAATCGCATCATAAGGGATTGGGCCGATTGTAATCTGCCAGTTTCTTTCACCATCCAAATGTTTTCCGTTTGGGATCAAAGTGATGCCGAGTTTTGCACTTCCTAAAGCGGTAATTCCCATCTCGTCGTCGTTTTTATCAATTTTATTTGGGACAAAATCAATCGCCACCGGAATATTTAGAAAAGCGGTTAAAAACCTTTCTATCCAGCGTTTATTTCCTCTTACTTCGTGTAGGAAAGGAAGGATGTAAAAAAATATCTTGGCTGTTTCTATATCCACTTTACCTAACAAAGGCCACATTTCTTTAAAGATTTTTATCAGTGTGTCAGATTGATCCGCAATATCAAATTCGGTCTCCTTTAGCAAAGCCGAAACTTCTGTATAGAAAAATTCCTGTTCAAAAGGCTGGAAAAAATTCCGTGCATTTTCCTCAACTTCCTTTTGTTTGCGGATTTCTTTAACAACACTTTCTACACCTCTTTTAGAAGCAGTTCTCAAAGATGGTGGGTGGAAAATCCCTTCTGGAAGGTAGTCATAGATGCTTTCCCGGTACGTCTCCATTATGATCGTCTCATTATCCAAACCATAATAAGTGGAGTAGATGTTCTTAATATCTTTGAGATAAGGACGATCATTAATCCCCACTTTTTTGATAAAAATGCTGGAACTGCTGTTGTAGTACTTCAGCAGGTTTGCGGCAACAGATTCAATTTTAAAATCGGTGCTTAGCTTATTATATTTTAATTCGGAAATACTTTGGTTATCGTTCATTTGTTCAGTGTTCTAAATTTCAAGATGCATGGCATCTTCCAAAATCATTACGCGATACTCTACACCGTCAATTGCCTTTGCCTTGATGTTGTTTTTGAGCACATCAGCCAGGTTGTCCCAATATTTTCTTCCGTAAAAAGAATAATTATGAGGCGTAATCTGCACATCTACCGTTCTTATAAATCCTTCGCGAGGTTTGTCACTTATCATTGTTCCGCGTCTCACCGTAACATTTTTAAGTTCTGCATTCAGCATCATTTTACAATAGTTTTTAACATCCTCTGCAGAGATAATTTTGTCCCGGCTTGTGAGCGCATATTTGTAGGCAAGAATAGTATCAGACTGTTTTTTTTCTTCTGCTCCGCCGGTCGTTTCGGTGATTAAAGTAATAACCTGAAGCTTTTTCTGTGAATTAAGCTCAGTTCCCGGCCGAATATTATTAGCTAATGAAGAATGACAAACCCAAAACGAGGCATAAGTGTGAACCGAGTTTTCCAAAGGTTCTATAATTACATAGTTAACATCTTCCTTCAGCTCCCTGTTTGCCTGGTCAACTTTTTTCATCAGGCCTTTCATTTTATCCGAAATCTCTCCCAGAACATCTTTCACTTTGTCGCGGTTAATAATGGCAAAAGCGGCCACTTCGTCCCTTAGCAATTCCATTACATGCGACATCAGATCGGTAGCATTTCGTTGGGTAAAGCGTTCCATTCCGCCTTTTCTTACCGTGAAAAGTCCTTTTTCAATCTCGTCATTAGGTGTAAATGGTATTTCGGAATATCTTTTCCCCAATCCGTCAACTACTTCTTCCACATAAAGGAAAAACTCTTCTTCGGAAGTTTCCATCGGGATATTATTGCCCATGATGTCAAGATTGTATTCGGTCTTTTTCCAACCCCGGTTGTAAACCGGAAAGGCATTCATCACAAATGAAAAATTCTCCAAGATCTCAGATGTAAATTGGGGCGGGAATTCCATTTTTAACCATAATATTTTTTTATTTCTAAATTGGTCAAAAACTGGGCTTCCGTCATCAATATTCTGAGGGATTCCATCCTGTATTTTTTTAAATTGTGAGGGATAAATGCCACTGATCTCTATAAACTTGTGCTGATATAGATTCTTAACATCTTCTTTGATTTTATGGCGGATGGACTGTTCTTCAAAAATCCCTTCGTAACCTTCTTTCTCCGGCGCTTCATGATAGCTGATTCCGGGTGTCACTTGCAGCGGAATATTATTGTGAAAAACCTGAATGTGTGGTAGTAGCCTGTACACGAAATCAACTTTTTCATAAGTTGGATTGGAACAGTAAAGACTGAATTTTTCTGGGAAATTCTCAGAACTGTAATGGCTAAGATCAATACCTATCATGATATTCCGATAATCTGCAACATCGGAATCGATTCTCTGAATCGGGATTTTATTAAGTTGCTCATCAATCTGATAAACCGTTTTGCCAGCAACCATCAGGATAGTTTGTGCTTTCACAAGACTAACATTATCTATAGGTGTAAAGGGGATCTCAACCTGCTTGTCAGACTGCGATTTTCTGAACGAATTAAGATGTTTCTTAAAGAAAAACTCGGCATGATCCATCAGTATCTCTCTGTCTTCATCTGGGAGGCAAAAGGCGATGGCGTGCGCTGGTGTTGGATGTGTATAGTTGGTAGGCGTAAGTAATTTTGCCAGTCTCTCAAGAATTCTGCCATTGATGCTCTGTATCTCGTTATTGGCTTTGAAAACTTCTGTGCTAAAAGCATCAATAAGCAATTTTACAAAAGGATCGAGGGATTGAATACTCTTTAAGCCCCAAAGTTTGGTAGCGTTTTGAAGCATTCTTGCTTTTATAACTTCTTTAGAGAAAGTATGTTGTTGATCAAAACTCATTGGATATATTTTAATCGATTGACATTGGGCTCAGAAACAATTCAGTAGAAAAATTGAAACGTTCGCCGGTGGCTTCCAGCTTGGCATTAATTCCCACTTTTACTTTTTTCTTTACTTCGCTGAAACCTCTTGTTTCGTAGCTATGTTCCACATAATTAATATGAGCCTGTACCACTGCATTTACAAGCCTTGGTTCATGCTCTGCAATCTGTCTTTGTAAACTGTTTACGAATAAGGTTTCCCACTTTGCAGGTGTTACGCCATTATCAAACTCTACGCTCCACACGTCATTACCATAATTTTCATCGTATCTGTTTTCTCCTTTTTTGGTAATAATTAGGAGCATAATATTTTGCGCAATGCTTTCTGCAATATCACAGGTTTCAATTTGACCATTGCTGGTCATCATACTCAAAGGATTAAGGGGAATCTTGTAGTTTTGATTTTCCATATATCTAGGTCAAATTAGTTTTTCAGGGAGTTTGTTAATATCTCATTTTTGTTCATCAAAAAATTAACCATTAGATCTTTAGGTAAATAAAAATTACTTTCCCCACTTTCATTTAGTTTGGATTCCAGATTAGGATTCCATACCAATATCTGATCTTTTTCTATATTAAGCCAGTTGGCAATAGTTTCGATATCAAAGGCACCATTTAATTTGGTTTCAGCCAAACTTTCCTGTGAAAGCGAATAATCTGATTTGAATGGAGCCAAGGCGCGTCTGGTTGCTGTAAAGTTTCGATAGTCGTTCAGAACTTGTTCTAGTTCACCTGTTGCATAACTTGCATTCAGATATTTTTTAACATGGTTTTGAGTTTCAGAGGGGAGATATTGTGCAAAATTTGTGTAAACTCTAGAGTTAGCATTATTCATAGCCTTTTGAATATTACCTTCTCCACAATTATAGGCTGCTACAACAGTTATCCAATTGCCGTATTTTTTATATAGATTTTTCAGTGAAAGTGCTGCCGTTTTGGTGCTTTTATACATATCGGATCTGTTTTCATCCGTAAGTCCATAGCCATTGGCGTGGCCACTCATAAATTGCCATAACCCTTTTGCTCCTGCGTGCGAAGTCTGGGTATGATCCAATCCAGATTCTATCACCGCCAGGTTTTTCAGATGCCTGGGAATGCCTTTTTTTACAAAAGTATATTCGATATAATCTACTAATTGCTTATTGCTATTAATTATGTTCCGGTACCTTTTAACACTTTGGTCGGAAGTATCGGAAGCTGTGAGGCTTTGTGCAAAAAAATTGGAGTATGTAAGCATACAGAGAAAAATTACAGCCGCTTTCATTGGTATCATTTTAATTTAAATAATTTCCCAGATCAATTCTTTTTTTTCAGAATTCCAGTTTACATCAATAGTTTGACCGGCTTTAACCTCCTCCCTAACAATCTTTTTAGATATCGGCCGCGCTAGTTGGGCCCTGATGACACCCGAAATTTGTCGCGCTCCATATTTGCTGCTAAATCCATTCAGTGCAAGGTTTTTAATGGCTTCATTGCTGATAGTAAAATCAATTCCAAGTTTGGTAAGTGCTTTCCGCAATGATTTGAGCTGAATACCGAAAATCTTTTCCGCCATATTTTCATTGATGGGTGCAAAAGGGATAATCTCTGTGATTCTTGCCAAAAATTCAGGTCTGAATCTTCCTGAATCGGTCATGATTTGCATTAGGTTTTTTGAAGTCGGTATCTCATTTTTCTCAAAATATTTCACGATTTCTTCACTCCCAATATTGGATGTGAATAAGATGAGTGAGTTGCTGAAATCGCCTTCTTTTCCCAATTTGTCATGTATTTTACCCTCATCCATTATCTGAAGGAAAACATCAAAAACCGAAGTGTGTGCCTTTTCTATTTCATCAAAAAGTACAACAGAGTAGGGCTGCTGACGGATTTTATTCACAAGCATTCCGCCTTCCTCGTACCCTACATATCCTGGAGGCGCACCATAGAGCAAAGCGGCAGAATGTTCTTCCTTAAATTCTGACATATCAAACCGAATCATCGCAGATTCATCATTAAAAAGCAATTCCGCAATGGATTTTGCCAGTTCGGTTTTACCTGTTCCTGTGGGACCTAATAAGAAAAATGATCCAATGGGCTGCCCAGGTTTGTTGAGTCCGCTGCGGTTTTCTACGATGGCATCTGCCAATGTTTTTAAAGCATGATCTTGGCCAACAACCCTTTTGACTAGCATTTCCTCCATATGTAGGAGCTTTTCTTTTTCTTTTGCTTGGATTTTACCAATCGGGATTCCTGTTTTTGCTGCCATCACAGCTGCCAATTCCAATTTTCCGACTTTATCCCTTTTAACCGCCGCTAATTGTATTAGTTCTTCGAAGGTTGAATCAATTATTTTTTTGATTTGGTTAATGTCCATCGAGGTCTCCAATACATGCTGGTCGGATAGTGATCCCCAGAGAATGGGACTTAGCTTATTCTGAAGAAGATTAAAATTCCAGATCAACTCATCGATTAGAAGTGGATCATCATCATTATTTTCCTCAATGATTTTGTCATAATTTTCTTTCCAAACTTTCAGTTCGGTTTCAGAGAGTTCATCCAACATTTTGATGGAAGCCATTGTTCTGTCCAAAAGATCGATTGCAGAATCCGGGAGCTTTTTACCTTTGGAATAACGTTTTGCCAGACTTACACAATCTGCCAGAGCACTTTTATCGACCTCTACTTTATGATGGTTTTTATAGCCATCTAGTAAAACGTCAATCATTTTAACACAGGTTATTTCGTCTGGCTCCTCTACATGAAGAATTTCAAAACGTCTGTCAAAAGCACGTTCCGGTTCTATGATTTTGCGATATTCTTCCTGCGTTGTTGCGCCTATAACGGTGATTTCACCACGTGCCAGCTCAGGCTTTAGGAGGTTTGCCACATTTCCTGCGCCACCTTTATTATCTAGTAAAGAATGAATCTCATCTATGAAAAGGATCGCTTTATTAATTGTTTTACACTCAGTAATGACTTTTTTTAACCTATCTTCAATTTCACCTTTGTAAGAGGTACCTGCCAGTAAAGCTCCAGTATCAAGTTCCAGCAAAGTGGCTTCTTTTAGCAATTCGGGAACGTTTCCTTTGTTAATTTCTATTGCAAAACCATCTAGTAATGCCGTTTTGCCAACCCCAGGTTCCCCTACAATGATAACATTAGGTTTTGTGCGGCGGCAAAGAATCTCAATGAGCATCCTGAGTTCTTTGTCTCTGCCTATTATATGGTCAAGTTTACCATTTTTGGCTTCTTTGGTTTTGTCAATACAATAACTATTGATTGCCGGGAGTGAGTTTTGGTTCTTGAAAGAATCTTTGGAGAAGAAATTTTCTTGCATATTGACTTTAGTCTCTTCACTTCGGAAATGGTTAAGGATTTCGTGCTCGCGTAATGGTAGTGATTTCAATTCCTGAACAGAGAATGCAATGTTTGGTTTGCAAACAGCTGTTAATAAACATAACGGGGAAATTTCGTCCAAACCAAGTTTTGATCTGATTTCATCTGCTTCTTCTAAAATAAAATTAATTTTCTTATCCTGGGTTATATCATCTGGCAGATGTGCGCTTTTAGGATAGTCTTCTATTCTTACCTCTGCCCATTCATAGATGTAACCAGGATCTTTTTCTATATTAATGAGGAAATCTCTTAATCCAAAGTTATTATGCAAAACTGCCTGTAAAATGTGAGGAGCACCAAATTGATTATTTTGATTTTCTTTTGCAATAGATTGCGCAATATGGAAAACTTCTGCAACCGATTCACTTGTAATTATTACACCCATAAAAACCGAAAATATTTAATTTATTATAATAGAATAAAATTCATTTTGACCTTCCTATAACAAACCAACATAGTCAAAAATATTATTAATAATTCGCAGTAAAAATAGTGCCAAAGCTAATTTATTGATAATAAAATAGAGTATTACGATTCAAATTGTTTATATAATTAAATTAATATTAATAATAACATCATAATGAAATTTTAAGTTAGATGTTAACCTATTTTGAAGAATTGGTGTAATCTCACCCATCTTAGGCACACTCAAAAGTAGAGTTTTTTGTTAATAA
>NZ_JBWEYV010000030.1:0-18911 GCF_056329745.1 Epilithonimonas sp.
TCTGCGTAATCCAAACCTCCTGAGATTTGCCGTAACATTCCGCATTTTCCTGTGCAATAAGACTGTACTTTCCGGGTTGAGTTACGGTAAGCGTGGATGTGGACCCGGTAATCTCTGCCGGCACATTGCCGTTGGGTGTGCTCCAGAAATAGGTAAGTGCAGGATTGGAGATGTTGGTAGAGAGCGTAAGGGTACTTCCTTCACAGAATTCGGTGCTTTCCGGCGTTTCTATAACGGGATTTGGCGTATTGCAGGTACCGTATTTTGCAAGAAAGCCGTTGTAGAAATTGCCATTGTTATTTAGTGGTGCTGTTAAAATATGATTTTCATCAAAATAAATCTGCACTTCATAATAGCCCGATAACCATATATTGCCGCCGTTACGAGTCTGTGCCAAAGCTGATATATTCCGTATCTTATTAACAGCATTTGGGTCTGTAGATTTGATGATTTTTTGCCATAGAGGCACTCCTGTAGCACTTAATTTACAAATTTTTATTTTCATCGGTGTATACATCCCGTTGAAAGTTCCAGCACCATAGATATTTCCTAAATCATCACTTAAAAGATATTGAAACTTATCTCCATCATTTGTTTTTTCCAAATATACCCAGTCTACAAGATATTCAGGATAACTAAGTTTCAATATAAACCCATCAGTATCGGATTCCGCCTGGTCATCGGAATTGGTGCTGTGCCCAGTATAAGTTTGTCCCTCAATTGTAAGGGTTTTACCCAACCAATAACCACCAATCAGGACATCTCCACTAGGAGTTACTGCAAAACCACTGGCATATATACTATTCAAAATGCTGGACGTAGAAACCATTGTGATAGGTTTGGAATCAATCAATTCTCCTTGTGCAGTATAGCGGTATAGTATTCTTGGATTTTGTTGGGTATTCTTTTTGTTAGACCAGCGATACAGTTTTCCCGATGCATCGGGTTTTACCTGCTCGGTATAATATTGGCTTTCGAGATAGGTGCCTTCCAATAATTTTGCGGACAACACATCGCCTTGCGAGCTGTATTTCGTAAAATATATCCCTACCTCTCCGGTATTGGTTGTCAAATTATTGTTTTCATCAAATGTTATATAATCTCGAAACACTCCGGTCATATTGACATTGCCATCTCTGTCAAAAAAAAGTTCATTAGTAGCATATGATAAGGTACTTGAAACATAATATGGATGATTGGTTGTCTTTACCCAAAGCACATTACCGTTTGTATCCAATTTTGCTATGAAGTGAGTTTTGTAGTTTCCAGTAGTTTCTGTAAAACCGTCTGTTATATAATAATTAGCAATAACACTGGCGGCATCTCTGGCATTAGTTCCACATAAGTAAATATTGCCCTCCTTATCCACTACCAATTGATTCATATTTCTCCCGGAAACTGATATATTCCCTAATGGTTTTGCCCAGGCAATAGTACCGTTGGGCTTGTATTTGGCAATATATCCGCCTGTAAAGGTTCTTGCAGGTCTTGTAATGGTAATACCATCTAGTTTATATGTTCCCTGTATAAAAACTCCTGCCATATAACTATTGCCCTGGTCATCTGCCGCCACGGTAGGTCCATAGACGGCACTTGTCACAGAAGTGTCTCCGCCAATACGTTTTACCCACGCCAGATCAGAGCTTTGGGCGGTGGCAAAAGTGGAGAAGATTGTAAAACAGAATAGAAGTAAAAGTTTTGTTTTCATATTGTATATTAAAATTATTCTTTTATGAATTTACCGTTCCAGATGCCTTTGTCTGTTTTTACCTTTATAAAGTAATATCCGGCAGGCAGTGCAGATACGTTGATTACTTTTGTGTTTTCTATGGACAGTAAAGTTTGCCCCAGCATATTGATAATGCTAATCTCTTTTATTGTTGTGTTGGTTTTTAAGAATAATCTACCGTCCGTAGGATTAGGATATAAAACAATCGCATTTTGTTGCAACTCGTTTACCCCGAGATACTGTATCTGTCTGCATTCTGAAATCACACTGCATCCTTTGGCATTGGTAATTTGCACGGCATAATTACCGGCAGATTGTGGCGTGAAACTCTGCTCTGTTGCCCCATCTATCGGATAATTCCCATTGTCGCAATCCAGCCATTGGTAGCTAATGCCTTCTCCAGTGGCTGTCGCAGTAAGCGTGTGGTCGTTCAATGTAACACCGTTGTCCGGTTTTGGAATCTGCGTAATCCAAACCTCCTGAGATTTGCCGTAACATTCCGCATTTTCCTGTGCGATGAGGGCGTATTTGCCGGGTTGAGTTACGGTAAGCACGGCTGTGGATTCTGTGATTTCTGCCGGTAAGTTTCCGGCAGGTGTACTCCAGAAGTAGGCAAGGGCAGGATTGGATATATTTGCGTAAAGTGTTAAACTTTCTCCCTCGCACAGTTCCGTATCTGCCGGAACGTTGATAACCGGGTTTTCTGTATTACAAGTGCCATATTTTGCAAGGAAGCCGTTATAAAAACTGCCACTTGTAACTACTGGTGTGGTAAAGATATAGTCATCACTAAAACGAATGTTTTCGCGGTAATAGCCGGATACCCAGATATTACCACCATTTTGGGTCTGTGCTAAAGCCCCAAGATCCCGTTGTCCATTTTGTGTGAAAACAGATAAATCAATAATTTTTTGCCATAGTGGTTGCCCTAAAAGATTTAACTTACGGATTCTAATTTTTGGTGGAACATAGTCGCTTCCCCATTTGCCAGCAGCATAAATATTCCCCAGCCCATCACTCAACAATTGTGTGAATTCATCTCTGTCGCTTGACTTCTCCAGATAGACCCAGTCCACGGTATAGTCCGTATTTTTCAACTTCAGCACAAAAGCATCCGCACTCTGCTCTGCCTGGTCGTTGGAGTTGCTGCTGTGTCCGGTAAAAGTCTGTCCTTCTATCGTTAGGGTTGTTCCAAACCAGAAGCCCCCAATCAGCACATCGCCCGCAGGGGTTACTGCAAATCCGGTGGAATATACTTTCTGGTAGGTCAAATTAGAAGAAGAACTCATATTAACAGTTTTCGTATCTATCAAATCTCCCTCTGCGGTATATCTATAAAGTATTTTACCTGGTTGGGTATTCTTCCTGTTAGACCAGCGGTAAAGATTTCCCGATGCATCGGATTTTACCTGTTCATTATAATATTGATTTTCAGGATAGGTATCTTCTAATAATTTTGCAGACAATACTTCGCCATTCGGGCTGTATTTCGTAAAATATACCCCTACCTCTCCGCTATTGGTTGTCAAATTATTGTTTTCATCAAATGTTATATAATCTCGAAACACTCCGGTCATATTGACATTGCCATCTCTGTCAAAAAAAAGTTCATTAGTAGCATATGATAAGGTACTTGAAACATAATATGGATGATTGGTTGTCTTTACCCAAAGCACATTACCGTTTGTATCCAATTTTGCTATGAAGTGAGTTTTGTAGTTTCCAGTAGTTTCTGTAAAACCGTCTGTTATATAATAATTAGCAATGACACTGGCGGCATCTCTGGCATTAGTTCCGCATAAGTAAATATTGCCCTCCTTATCAACTATCAACTTATTTGTATTATCCGTGGACACCGATATATTTCCTAACGGTTTTGCCCATACAATTTGCCCGCTTGCGTTGTATTTGGCAATGTAACCGCCGGAGCTTGTTCTGGCTGGCACAGTGAGCGTAATACCATCTAATTTGTATGTTCCGGATAAGTACACTCCCGCTATATAGCTGTTGCCCTGGTCATCTGCCGCCACAGCAGGACCATAGACGTTTCTTGTTGCATTTGTATCTCCACCTATACGTTTTGCCCACGCCAGATCGGAGCTTTGGGCGGTGGCAAAAGTGGAGATGATTGTAAAACAGAATAGAAGTAAAAAGTTTTTCATAAAACATAGTTTAAAAAATTGTGTGATAAAATTACACTAAATAACTGATTATTAATATTGTTAATTTCTTTAAAAAAGCATATTTCACACACTTTTATCCTGAAAAACACATCAATCATAGTGATTTATTTACTTTTCCTTCTTATTAAACATTGTCCGCATTTTTTTTACAGGGACTGACATTTTTGTTCTGAGCATTACGCTTCTTGTGCGGTAATTATGCGTGCATTTTTTTAGTTCCGAGAGCAAAACCTGGTAATAATCATAAGTTCCCTGAAGTTCAATCACGTTTTTTCTAATGATTTCATCATCATATTCGGTAATGGTTACATTGCCGTATATATCGTAATATTTCTTATAATGCTCGAAAACTTTTATTAAATCTTCGTGTTCCTTATTATCAATTTTCTTCATAACATTCGATGATCGATTTTCAATAAAACTCTTCTTCATTCCCTCTCTAATTAATGTTTTGCAATGCTTTCTTCAGTAGGGTTTCATCGGGGTTTCCCAAATCCGAAACCGGTAGAGTCTGAAATTCATCTACCGAAATCGCAGGCGAAATTCCGTTATTGTAATTCCCTTCATTATTTGAATTGAACAATTTGTAAATCATCGGATGAATCTGCCACGATATTTTCACAGGATTTCTCTTATCGTCAATATCCCAACCCGACATATCTTTTCCCATTGTTTTGGTTCCGATTTGAACTACCTCCATATACGGTTTCAGATTGTTAATTACGATCTCCGAAGCAGAAGCCGTACTTTCTGTTGTCAAAACATACACTTTATGCAATCCTAAATTTCGGGTAAATAAGGAATTGAAATTCTGCGAACCTGTATCATAAGTGATTTGCTGGGCAAATGACAGTTTTACTTCACCACCGTTTTTGTTTCCTTTGTAAATGATGAACGGCGAATCGCCTGAAATTCCTGACGGAATCATTGCACAGAGTGCGGCTGAAACCGCTACCTGACCACCATAATTGTAACGCAGATCAAGGATTAAATTTGAAATTCCTGCGGCTTTAAATTCTGCAAATTTATTTGCTAAGGAAGATGACATTCCGTCCATAAAACTGTAAATGTACAGATAGCCGATTTTCTTTCCGTTCTGTTCAAAAATTTTGGAAACCAAAGGTTGGTCAAACGTAAAACTTTGATAGATCGTAATTTCATTTTCATTTGTGATATTGCCATTTTCCCAGCTTCCAACCATTAATTTCATCGGTGAAGAAGAATTTATAATCATCGACTCTACCTGATTCATATTTCCGGAATTAATTTCGGTTCCATTGATTTTTGTTATGGTTTTTCCTCTCAATAAACCAACATTTTGAGCCGGAGAATTTTTCAAAACCAATTTAATAATGGCAAAAGTTTTTCCATTCTGTTGCAATACTGAATAATCAAAACCATATAAACTTCTCACGGTTTTGGGGTAAGTGGAAGCATCATTTTTATTCAAAATTGAGGAAAAGCGGTCTTCGGCCGACAACAGACTTTTGAAAAAATCTTTGGTCGGAAGACTGTAATCCGGCTTTTTCGGCATTTGTTCTGCCCAGTAATAATAGCGTTTCAGGGAATCCTGAACCCAAAGATTTACAGATTCCGTAGTTCCTTCTGCAAAGTTCGGTCGCGAATCTTCATCATCAATCCTGTTGCAGGAGAATAATGTGAAAGTGCAAAACAAAATCAGCAAGACTCTTATTAATTCTCTCTTTTTTGTCATTCTGAGTTGGTCAAAAGTCTGATTTACAAATAATCAGCAACATCAATATCGCCTTTTACAACCACAGATCCGTTTTCTTCTTTTTCCTGAAGAACGATCATATTCACACGGTCGTTGTTGATGTACACCTGTTTCAACGTTGCTTTAATCAGGGATGAACCAAAATAAGGTTCAGTGGTCCCGGGCTTGTACAGTTCCAGATAAACGGATTGGGTATTGCCGAAATTATTATAAATCTGAACGGATGTAAATTCTTTTTTCCCGATCTCTTCAAAGGTGGCGAGAACAACACCATTTTCTCTTTTGAGAACACCTTTTACGTTTTTCAGACTGCTACCGGAAAACTCGCCCAGATTTGGGAAGATGAACTCATATCCGATTTTACCGAGATTAACGGTAGGTTTCGTTGCCGATGCCTGAAGAAAAATTCCCGGTAAATTGAAAAAGTTCAATGTTTTATAATCGTCCACATTGTCATAAGTGATATCGAATTTTGCAATTTGCACTCCGGTGTCGTGGTTATAAATTCCGAGAATGTCGGTTTCTCCTTTGTCCAACACAAATTTTATTTGGGCGTTGATATTGTTTGTGTAAGAAGTATTTCCACCTATGGTTACGGGTTCACCATTGAGGCGAAGCTGCAAAACATCGGGTTTGGAATATCCTTTAACGTTGATTTCTGCCGGTTTTTGGGCAACATCAAAGGGTTGCAATCTTTCATCCGTACAGGAAAACAGTCCAAAACCTACTGCAAATAATATTGCTATTTTTTTCATAATGATCTTTTACTTTATTTATTAAAATTTTTATTTTCTATTTCTAATGTTTACGCATAAAAAAACGTGTAAACTTTATGGGTTTACACGTTTTTTATTTTGTTTGAATAAATTTATTCTTCTTTTGCAAGTTTCAGAATTTCGTTGATGAAGTTATCGCTTAACCAAACACTTTTGGCTCTCAATTCCAAAAGCAGAGGTTTTAATTCCGGGATAAAGCCTAGTTGTTTTGCTTTTATGAGAATATCTACAGTTCCCGTAATTTTGAGTCCAGCGTGTTTGGCGTGGTATCTTCCCAAAGTTTCGTCAAGGATGATTAAATCTGCATTTTTCTCAGTTGCCAATACAATAGCTTCCGCTTCACCTTTATCCAAATCCAAAAAATAAGTAAGGGATTCTTCGTTTCTTATTTTTTCGATTTTAATCCATTCTATTTTCGATAAATCCAAATAATACTCTTTGTTTTTTCCGGCTTCGATTTCGTTAAAAACTTCCTGAGGAATTGCAATGTCATTATACAAATCCTTCATAATTTGAAGTTTCCCGATTTTCAGAAGTGAAATAATGGGTGTCGTATTGCAAACGATTTTAAGCATTGTTCAAATCTTCGTTTAAATCTTCAACATTTAGAAATTCCACATTATATTTCGAGAGCAATTCCAAAAATTCTACTCTTGTGATATGTAAGACTTTGGCAGCCATTCCTGAAGAAATTTTCCCTAATTCAAACAACTTTACAAGAGCCGATATTTTTATTTCTTTCCCGAAATCGCTTTTGTTCATTCTCATAGAATTTGCCAAAAAATCCGGATATTCCACTGATATTACTTGAGCCATTTTATTGCTTTTTAATATGACGAATTTACGAAAATTATTTACTTCTTAATCTTTCGATTATTTAAGAATGTCTTATTCTGTACCATTTTAGTGCAATATAGATTCAAAAATGCACTTCGTGAGTGCAATATCTGTTTCGTGTAAACCAATAAATTCAATGAACGCCTTTTCCTCCCCCCCGCCCCCTCCAAAGGAGGGGGAGCTTTGGGAAATTAAAACCTACACAGTTTTTCTTTGTACCCGGCAATTAAACCAATAATTGCCGGGCGAATGATTTGGTGCTATGCTGTACACTGTATGCTTACAGCTACCTACTTCTTCACAACCTTATGGCTGCTTACTTTGCCGTCTGTTTCCACTTTTACAAGGTAAAACCCTTTTGAAAGAGAACTCAGATTAAGCTGACCGTTGGCAACGGAACTGCTTAACACCTGCTGTCCTGCTGTATTGTAAACCGAAACATTGGCTTTGCTTACGCCTTTCAAATACAATACATCTTCTACCGGATTTGGGTAAAGTTGAACATTAGTTTTGGAAACATTTGTAACATCTAAACTGCCCAAATCTACTTCTACCAATTTTGTGTAGTACGGCGTGCTTCCGTTTGTTCCATCAAAAGTTACCAATTTGTTAATAGCGTTAGTAGCAAGATCAAAGCTGAACATTGTGCCGAGTTCCGGAGAACCACCATAAGATGATAAACCGTAAAATTTACCGTCTGATGCCTGCATCAATGAGCCTTGAGGATTGCTTCCGTTATCGAAATCAAAGTCAGCTTTGGAAGTAAAAGTATTGGTTGCTGTATCATATTCGAATATCAATCCGCTTCCGCCGTTTCCTCCTGATGCTAAACCATAGAATTTTCCATTGGAAGCCATACATAAAGTTCCCATAGGATTTCTGCCGTTAGCTCCGCCAAAATCCAATTTTTTGGTAAACGTTCCCGTTGCAGGATCAAACTCAAACAAAGTTCCTGCACCATCTTCGCCACCTTCCCGGGTCATTCCGTAAAGTTTTCCGTTTGTTTCCAAAAGGTCTCCATACGGGCGGCTTCCGTTGTCATTGTTGAACTCTATTTTTACTGAGTAAGCCGACATAGCAGGGTCATACTCAAACAAAACGCCTCTGTTACTGTTGGCATCGCTGCTGAGATAGGTCATCCCATAGAGTTTTCCGTTGGATGCCTGAACCAAACCACCTTGCGGTTCTTTTCCGTTTGCTCCGCTAAACGTCACTTTTACAGCATAAGTGTCCGTTGCAGGGTCGTATTCAAATAATGCCCCATTATTAGATGCTCCGCCTTTGGAAGTCATTCCATAAAGTTTTCCATTTTCCGCCTGCATTACGCTGCCCGATGGAAAAATTCCATCTCCCGAAATACTACCAAAGTTGTGTTTTACGACATATATATCCGTTACAGGGTCATATTGAAATAATGTTCCCGTATTATTGGAGCCCCCGGCATAGGTCATTCCATAGAGTTTTCCATTAGACGTTAGTGTCAAACTACCACGAGGAACAGCACCTTCGGTAGCATTATCTCCGAAACTTTTCTTAATGGTATATTCGTCTTTAGTAGGTTTATAAGAAAACAATACCCCATAATTACTGGTGCTTCCCCTACTTGCAAGTCCATAAAATACTTTGTTCTGAGCATTTGAAAAACTTATCAGCCCGAAAGTCAATCCAAATAATAGAATTTTTTTCATAATTACTTTTTTATCCTTCCCCTAACCCCCTCCAAAGGAGGGGGAATCGTTTCCTCCCTTTGAGGGAAGATTAAGGAGTGGGATTACTATTATTTTTTAATAAACTTCGTTGTGCTTACTTTGCCGTCTGTTTCTACCGAAACGGTATAAACGCCTTTTGGCAATGCACTTACGTTGAGTTGCCCGTTGGTTATGGCTTTCTTGCTTACCACCTGCCCGGCAGTACTATACACCGTTGCATTGGCTTTGCTTATGCCTTTTAAGAAAAGCACGTCTGTAGCCGGGTTAGGATATACAGATATAGATGCTTTTTTTACATCTGCGGTTGCCATTGTGTAAACATCTGCATAAATCTGTAGCTCATCCATCTGGAAAGTGGCAGAAGAATTTGTATTGAGAAATGGTTGTCCGAAATTTGCTTCCGGGTTATCCGAAAAATTAATGTTATTCCAGAACCCGATATAAATTTTCTTTCCTGCATATTGGGAAAGGTCTGCCGTTGCCTGTGCAAACAAAGCATTGCCCTCAGCAATATAATCTGCATTGGTAATGCTTAATACTGGAGGCTTTACAGATGGATTCGCACCATTGTCGTATGCTGTTATAATGCTCGCACGCAACGCCTGAAAATCGGTAACATCCGGCACCGGTTTTGCAGAAGTGCTTTCGTAAACAAAAATGTCTCTAGATGTATTGTTACTTGTAGAAGTGGTGTTGTAAGCAATAACTCTTCCTACCATAGCTGCCAGTGTAATAGCACCAGATGCTCCGGTTAAATCAATTTCCGGAGAGATAGCCCAGTCTTCAAAATCATTTAAATAATCTGGTTTATAGTTAGCAGGGCTACCTACCACATTTGGGATGAATCTACTATATCTTAAAACGTGATCTGGCGATTGTTCCTCATACATATTTGGAGATGCTGCTTTACGCACTACGTGCTTCCCTACATTCCAGGTATTGTTATTGCTGTTGCCGTCATAGAACTGCCAACCTGCTACTTCCGCCGAAGTATCAAATGTATTTTCCCAGACAAGCGTTTGAGAGTTGGACATTCCGAATATAGAGATTCCTAAAAGGAAAAAGTATTTTTTCATAATATTATATCAGTATTAGAAAGAGAACTAGCGGCAGCATTCCGCCGCCAGTTCTCAGGTTTAAACATTTAATTTAAGATTAAAAACCGCTGTATTTAGTCCAAGCTCCGTTATAATTCCAGGTTCTCGGTGCAATGCTCCAAGTACCTTCGTTAAAGAACGGATTTCCTGTCAGGAAGAAAGTAGCCGCAGGCGTACCGGTTGCCGTGTTAGGAATGGTAGGGGTTCCTACAGTCGCATTGGTAAATCCGTGTGCATAAATCGTAGAAAGGTTAAGCGCTGCCAATGCAGAACCTGTTCCCTCAACTCTAATACCTGTTGGGTATCCAGTAACTAAAGCATCATTCAAAGTAAGCTGTCCTCGTCTTCTGATATGGATGCCGTTTTCATACAAAGCACCCTGGGTACTGTTTTTGGCACCGATAATGGTCAGGTTATTAATTACCGGGTGGGTAATCAATGCGGTAGCAGTACCACCGGCATTATTATCCAGCTCAATTCCGTTAGAATCCGGATTGCCTCCACTCTGGCTATGAGTAGAGTTATAATCCGCCAATGCTAATGCATTGGTAATGGTACCGGTATAGCCGTTATCGAAATCGAAACCGTCATCATCCTGTGCAAAAGCAATCAGGTTGGAGGCGTTTACTGTTCCACCAAACCATTCGAATGCATCGTCCTGACCGTAAGATATCTGGATATGATCCAATACGGTTCCGTTACCAACACCTCCTAAAGTTAAACCGTTGATTTCGTTTCCAGAACCAACTTCTGTAGGTAATTCATACCCTGCAAACTCAATACGAACGTATGTTAAAGAACCTCCATTGTGAGAAGAATTAGAACCACCATATTCGTATTGAGAACCGCTAAGCCCTTCAATAACCGCTGTTCCGGAAGTTGTATTAATAGGAGCATCTCCCAGAATAATTACACCAGCGAAGTCGCCGGGAGCAGCCACTGTTTCATCATCACAATCTAAAAGGTTGTAGCTGGTGAATACCACAGGAGCTGTAGCAGTACCATTCGCATTCAGTTTACCCCCTTTTTGAACAACCAACACACCCGTAGCGGAACCGTCTGCGTGTGGCTTTGCTTTGATGTAAGTTCCTGCCGGAATAGTTAAGGTAACACCGCTTGGAATATTTACCACACCATCAAGTTCATAAATTGTGTTTGCATTCCAAGTAGTAGAGGTTAAATTTCCAGAAACCGTTTGAACAGGTCGGCTACACCCCACTGCATAATCCGCCGATGAAGACTGCATTTCAAAGTTCGAATCTGACTCCACTAAAGAATCGTTCTGGCGACAAGCCGTCAGAGACAAGGCTGCTATCGCAATAAGAAATAGATTTCTCATAATTAATAATTTTTTAATTTTGTGCCGGGCTTCGCATATTTTATCGCCCGAAACAGGTTAATAGCCGGGAGACAATGCCTTTTTGTCTCCCATTTTTTCTCAATTACTCTCCTTATCCCGATGTGTAAAGGCATAACACCGGAAGGTTGCCGCAAAATCTAAAATCCTCACAAAACCGGCACTTGACGAGCACGGTTGGTAGTATTGTCATCCATAAGGTTTCTCACTCCGAAAGGCGGGTTTTCCTTAGATTGTGGTTTCTGCGGTTACTAATGATCGTCTTTTTTACGTGGGCTGCACCCACGGCTATTGATATTCCGCCCCTTCGGGGCTGCTAAAATGTATAGATTACACTAAGCCCAAACGTTCTGCCTCTGTATGTCCTATACAAAATCTTATCTATATTTTTATCGTATCTATCCGTTGCTGCCGTGATAAGTTCAAAATTGTCTCTTACTCCCTGAATTACACTTCCTTTCTGATAATAAGAATTGTAATTATTATAATATTCTATAGCTCTATTGAAGAGGTTTTTGGCATTGAATTTAAATTCAAGATTTTTATCTTTCAGCATTTTGTAAGAAATCTGTGCGTCTGCCACTGCGTAGGGTCTTTGGATTTCTTCCGCATTATAATCGTAACCTACTGTAATATACTGATCACCTTTGGCATTCCACAAGAAACTCAACCCCAAACGGTCGCCGTCATACGACAATCCCAAATTATACGCCCAAGGGGTTTGCCCATACAAAGGTCTATCTACTTCGTAGGTGAGGTCAGTTTCTTCAGTTTTATATACATCTTGAAAAGCAATGATTTTTGTGTTGTTATACGTGAAATTTCCGCTGATAAAAAGGTTTTCCAGAAAAGAATCTTTTATAATGAACCCGAGACTTTTTCTTACCTCAAACTCCACACCCTTCAACTTTGCATTTTTGGAGTTTCCGTTATATAGGTACAGATTTCCCTCGTTGGAAAGCCGTCCTTCTCTTTCAATGGGGCGGTCTATATTTTTATAATATAGTCCGGCAGAAATGATCTCGCCCAAACCGGGAAACCACTCGAACTTGAAGTCGTAGTTATCTACTACCGATGATGTTAATGCTGTATTGTAAATCAATCCATTCGCAATCGGGTCAAAATACGGAAGCCCTGTTCTTTCATTAAACTGTGGACGAAGCACGGCTTTACCATAAGCCAGTCTAACATTCATTTTATTGGTCGGACTGTAGGTAAAGTTGGCAGATGGCATCCACTGCCAAGCCTTATCTTCAATCGGCTCTTTGTTAATTGCCCTGTTATCGTTTTCATCTATTTGATTAGAAATCAAATCATACTTAAAGTACTCTGCCCGAACGCCCCACACCAAACGGAATTTGCTTCCCAATCGGTTGTCGAACATTATATAGGGAGCGTGCTGTGTTATTTCACCTTCAAATTTTGCATCTTTATAAAGCGGCTTGGTTTGCCAGCCAATACCACCTTTCTCATAATGTGAACCATCGAACCAATCGGCAACAGAACCGTACATCAACAGGAAGTTTTTTTCATTGTTCGGAACATCTCTGTTTTCATCCACCCTCAGAAAGAATTTTCGCTGTGCATTGGTGTTGTTTTTCAAAGTTCCTGCATAACCCGCTTTAATATCGTTTTTGAAATTTCCGCCATTCCAGCTCCATTTGAAAGATGCTCCGAAATTGTAATCGGTTTCCTTATTCTCAATATATCCTCTTGCAAAATTTTCAGATGAATTATAAACCTGATGATAAGCTAAAATTTCATTTCCAATAAAGTCGTGATACGTTTTGTGTAAAGTATAATCTTTCGTATCAGACTCTACACCTGTTCTTGCAGCAAACCAAGCCACCTCCGTATTGCCGATTTTGTGATTTCCCTCTAATTTGTTTTGTAATAAAGTCTGATAAACCGGATAATCGGTATTGTCGGTATAGGGTTTATCCATTGTTGCTAACTGAGATGGGGCATTATCAGGAATGATACCGTTGTAAAAATAATTGTAAGATGCTTCTGCGTTTTCGGGCGAACCGCTACCTCCGGTATATTCGTTCCAGCCGGTTACTCGGGTTAGTGTATTATCGTAGATGTGGGTGTAAGAGTTGCGGAACGAGATTCTACTTTTACCCAATTGCAACCCAAAATTCAGCATTCCTGCGACCGTAGAATTATAATTATAGGAAGCTCCTGTATTTTTAAAACTATAAAATTTTACGGGTTCTAATCCTTGTATCTGTGCTGTGTTTAGCGGGTCTGTTATATCAAGCCAGTTACCTCTTCCAGTGTGGTCGATGTTTAATTTGTTTTGCTCGTTTCTAAGGGTTAAAGCACCGGCAAATCCCCATTTGTTGTTGTTCTTCATTGGGAAACTTTTCCCAAATGCCAACTGCATATTAGAGTTTAAATCTGCCGTTGTTTTAAATGTAGAAAAGTTGTCTTCAAACTGTTTAGACTGCTCAAAAAAGAGAGGGTTGTTCCAGTCCATCGGCTCCAGACCTTTCGGGAAATCCCTTGTACCATCATCATATCCGAAATAATCATATTTCCCACGCTGCCTTGTGAGAAATTCTTTAGAGGTAGAAATATCATTGTAAGACGTTCCCATACTCACGGTGATGAAATCTTCATTGGGGATATCTTTCGTTTTTACTTCCACATAACCTCCGGCAAAACTGGCGTTCATATCGGGGGTGGCGGTTTTGCTCACGACCACACTTTCCACCATTGCCGTCGGGATAATATCAAAAGAGAAATTGTTGTTATACGCCTCCGTACTCGGCAGGTTAATGCCGTCCATTGCAGCGGTGTTCCAGCGTTCGCCCATAGAACGTACTACCACGTATTTGTTGTCGATGGTCGTGATGCCGGTTACTCTTTTCAAGGTCGCACCTACATCACTGTCCGGTGTTTTGGTGATTTGTTCGGCAGAAATACCATCGCTCATCTGGGCGGCTTTTTTTTGCTGTGCTAAAAGTCCAGCTTGGGTATCTGCCTTTCGCAATCCGGTAATTACGACTTCTTTAATGGCGGTTTCTTTTTCAGATGCAGCTTTCAGCGCAAAGGAAACGGTGTTGGTTTCATTATTGGCAATCGTGAGTTTCTCTACCCGTAATGCATTGTATTTTTCTGCTTTTACGGTGAGGGTATATACTCCTGAAGGTACATCCAGAGAAAAATCTCCGTTGTTATCGGTAATGGCAGTTTTTCCTGCAACGCTGATTACCGCTCCTGCAACGGGTTCACCAACTTCGTTAACTATTTTTCCGGATAATCTTCCGATACCCTGCTGAAAAGCACTGCGGACAATCATAAAATCTTTTTCTCCTAAGAGTCTGAAAGTAAACCCTGTGCCGGCAAGAGATTTTGAAAGGAGCTCTTCAGGAGATTTTATGTCTCCCGAAATTTCAGAAGCCGTAATGTTTTTCAGAAGTTGCTTATTGAAAGCAACGTTTCTGCCTGAATTCTCACCGATTTTCTGAAGCCGATCCGAAAGAGGTTCTGCATTGTAAATCTTAGTCTGTGCGTATGTGGATACGGTAAGGTGACACGCTACAACCAGTACAAGAGGTTTCAGCAGTGCAATATTTATAAATGTTCTTTTCATTGAATTTATTTGAGAGATAATGAATAATGTTTACTGATTTTTCCGGTTATTTGTAAAAGACGATCCTGTTCGTTTCGATTTTGTACTTCAATTCGTTAACGCCGGCTATAGCGACCGCGATTTTTTCCAGACTATCGTTTTCCTCGAATGTAGCAGTAAGGCGTACTTCGTCTTCCGGAACTCCTTTTAGTTCAGCTTCAGTATTAAAATTATCTTTTAGGCGCATCGCGATTTCAGAGAAAGGGGCATCCGAAAAAGTGATTTTTCCGGACATCCAGGCAGAGGCAATAACAGCATCGGCTGTAGAAACTTTAACCGTGTTGAGTTTTGCCTTATAAGTTAAGCGGTCGTCCGCCGCCAGTACTGCAAGTTGCTGGTTTCCTTTTATAATTTTTACCTTTCCTGTTCTTACGGTAAGACTGTTCTCACCCAATGCTTTATATGCCTTGATATTGAAAGAAGTTCCTAAAACTACGGACTGCATACCATCGTAATTCACAATAAATGGTTTTTCCGGATTTTTTGCCACTTCAAAAAATGCTTCCCCTTCCTTTAACCAAACTTCACGAACGGTGTTGCCAAAGTCTGATTTGCGATATGAAAAAACAGAAGCATTGTTCAGGCTAACAACGGAGCCGTCCGGAAGTGTAATGGTACGTAACTCCTTAGAATTAGTTGTAATGGTGATCCAGCCGGATTGATGCTGCTCTGTATTTGCCCCTTGTTTATTAAACCAAAACATCAGTGAGGTGAACAATCCTAAAACAAGTATTGCAGCAGCGGCTGCAACGCGACGGCTGAATGAAAAGATTTTTTTGTGTCGCGATGGTACATAATTTTTCTCGATAAAAGCACAAACATTCTGACTGCTTTTTTGCCTGTGTTCTTCATCAATTTCACCGGCGTATTTTTGTTTATAAAGATTTAAAATATCTTTTTCTTCATCTGTAAGAGAGGTTTGGGTAACTTCTCTTTCCCAGAGTTTCCAAACAAAGGCAGATTTTTTTCTGTTGTCATCTGCAAACAGGTTAGGTCTAAATTTTCTCACGTACTAAACTTTAAAATTATATTTCAGAAAGTATAAATAATCTCGTTCGGCATACCTCCTATCTAATTACGTTTGGATTTGAAAACTTCCCGACGGGGAATTCATAATTTATTAACAAATCATTCGGTTTTTGCAACAGCTGAATTTTTGAAATACATAATAACAAGCTGTTAAATAGGAGTTTATGATAAAAAGACCATCTGTTTTTTTAATAAACTATTGATATAATTACACGAATTATTAACAAATAATTCATTTTTAATACCTTAAATTTGTAATTGTGAAACTGAGTGTTAGTGATGCTATATTGATACAAAAAATTCAGGAAAGAGAATATTCTTCTTTCCTGACATTGTATGAAAGATACTGGAACAGTTTATATGATATGGTGTTTTTGAGAACCAAAGACAAAACCATCACCGAAGAGCTGTTGCAAAACCTTTGGATAAAAGTATGGACAGAACCGGAGCAGCTGACAGCGGATGAAAAGGGAAACGCTTCAGGATTTCTGTTTCGCTCTGCCCATTTCCGAATTCAGGATTATTACAGAAACCGTTACCGCAATGCGAATGTTGACCTTATTGATGATTTGGAAGAAGACCTTGACCGACATCTTTTTGAGATGCCGGATGATGAATACTTTGAAATACTAAAGGAAGGAAGCATCGGGCAATTATTGGAAGCAGTAGAGGATATTGTTAAAACAATGTCGCCCACGGAACAGACAGTTTATGACTTCAGGATTAATCAGTTACTCTCCGTAGAAGAAACGGCTGCGAAAATGGGTGTCAGTAAAAAAACAGTAAGTAACAATCTGAGTAAAGTATTGAGCGAAGTCCGTTCCCAGCTTGCCCCAGAGTATAAATCTTCTAAAAAGATGATTGGCTTGTTGCTTTATTTACAACTGCTATCGGAACTCGGTTAAAATTCTTATCTCTTCATTCTTCTTGAAGCAATTTCCTCATTTTTTGATGAACTGAATCTTAGACTTTCTTTATATTTCTCTTCCATCCACGTCTGGCTTTTTTCTCCATTAATTTTTAGGGTTTTAGCCTTTTCTTTTTCATCGTACTCAATACTCATTTTTAGATTTTCAACTTTGAAGCTTTTAAAATGCTGTGATGAATAAATTTCTCCTTTGATATGGATTTCTTCTTTTTCCAGTAATGCTTTAATAAACGTAGGAGGTAAGCCTATTTTTTCACATTCTATCACAATCGGAATTGTATCTTTAAGTTCGGGGTGGTAGTCCAATAGTTTATTAAAAACTTTTTGCTGCTTTTCTATGTTATTTTCCAGTTTTGAAACTGATTCCATTAATTTGCCCTGTTCCTTCTCTTTTTGATTTTTTAAACCAATCATTTCCTTTTTTATATGCTCATTTTCCCGCTCCAATTTCTTTGTTTTAGAACCTGTTATCGCATTGGCAAAATTCTCAACAATCCTCTTTGAAGAAATATTTTTTTCAATGGACTTAAGCTCGGATTGTTTTATATTCTTTTCCTGCTCCAACTGTTGATTTTGAATATGTAGGTTCCGATAATATTCAGACGTAGAAATATGTTTGGCTTCCGAACCCTCTATTCCTCGTCTTAATCCGTATTTTGCCATTGCCGTGGCGTAAGTATTCTGATAATGCTTCAGTTTATTTCTCGCCATTACATCATCGGCACAAAGGCGGTTGCTGTTTTGATGTTTTTTTTTATAACTGTCGGTGTTCTCTTTTTTTGCCTTTCTTCTTTCTCCTGAAACAATCGGAACAATAGTAGCGTGAATATGAGGTGTCTTTTCGTCCATATGCAATACTGCTGAAACCAAATTTTCTTCTCCAAATGTTTCTTTCAACCAATCTAGATTATCATCGCACCAATGATTTAATTGTTTATTGTTCTCGATGGCTTTCATTGTTTCGTGAGTTCCTGACAGCATAATCCGAATTGCCCGCACCTGATTGGTTCCAATCTTCCTTTTCAGCTTGGCATTTTCTAACCTATATTGTATTGCCGAAGTTCTGTTTTTAATTTTTTCAGGGTAATTAATCATTTCTTTGTTGAGATGAGTTCTTGAAGCATCTGCGTTTTTCGGATGGATGGTTCTTTCAATGTGAGCTGACATTCCAGAGTCATTTCCTTTTGCTTTTTCCAAATGTAAAACGGTATAGGACATTGCTTTTTAATTTAATGGTTAAATAATTCGGGGGTTTCCAAAGGGGGAGTATCCCCCTTGGCTTATTGGGGCTTTTTTAGTGAAGTGCAACGGAGCGTTAAGAAAAAGCCCTAATAAGCTATGGCTTTTTTTATCAAAAGCCTACCGTGCAACCGCTATCTTTTCCGTCTATAAGAGTTTGCCTGTTCTGATTGTCTGCTTTCTTCAATCTTATCAGCCAAATTATTTTTCATATTTTTCCCACTCTTCAGATAATCGTTCAGGTCTTTGTGATTTTGGTAATGGCTCGATTTGTCAATGAGATTTTTACCAAAAGATTTTAAATAGGAAGTCGCTATTCGTCCGGCTTCATCATTATCTAAATAGGTCATTATAGTATTATGCGATGTGATGAACGATTCGGCTTTTTCAAGATTGCTGACAGAATTGAGAACTACACTGCTTTCCTGCAAATGAAAAGTATTTTTGAGTGTTAAATAGGAAAGGTAATCCACGAATCCCTCAAACACTTTGCAGACATCATTCCCGACTCCTTTTGTGGTGGGAGCTTTTGATGTACAACCTTTAAAATATTTGTTTCGCAATTCATAACCATTCATATCGTTCTTATAACCAATAGCAAAATAATTCTTGTCATTAACCAAATAGCTCACTTCTTTGCAATGATGCATTG
>NZ_JBWEYV010000031.1:0-13016 GCF_056329745.1 Epilithonimonas sp.
GTAATTTTTTAACTTTTTATCTAAACTATTATTAAAAAGCAAACTTATCACCACTACCTGAACCTGCAACTACCGTTGGACCACCAGCCACTATTGGTGAAATTGTCCAGTTGGTTTTATTTCCCAAAGCATTTTGTGGTAACGAATATTCTGTTGCCGAATCAATACACGTAACTGGTGCTACACCATTTTTACCTGTAATACCTAGTTCTGGAGCAAAAGTTCTCTCAATTGGGTAAGTAAAAATTCTTGGCTCACAAGTACCATTGGTAATTTTCAATGTTAATATCCCTGGATTATTATCCAGGTTGCTAATTGTTAGAACCGACCCCTGAGCACCTGACTGGACAAGATCCCAAGCCGGATTACTTGATATCCATTCATATGTATAACCGGCTACTGGTGTAATTGTTATTGGATATGATGTTGTTCCTGTAACTATACAATTTGGAGAATCAGTACTTAAATTAGGGCTAAGAGTTGGTTCTAACGGAATATTTCCAACAGATTTGGTAACGCAGGTTGTATGTGTGCCGCCGGCATTTCCATCCCATCCGTTTGCCCTTCCATAGCACACCTTTACGTACCAGCTGCCGTCAAGCGTAACTGGAGTTTTGAACGTAATGGAACTCTTATCTGCAGAAGTATAGATGTTACTGATAGATTCTGAACCATTAGAAACCGTCCAATAATATTCATCAACACCTATCTCATCACCAAGATTATCACTGGCAATCTGATCTACGGAGTAAGTATAATCCGTATCAGGTAGCCAGCAGTCCGGACCAACAATAGGAGGAACATTTGAAGCATCATATTGCTTGTAAATATCAAACTCTATTCTACCACCACAACCACCATTGTTATATGAAACCCACACCTGTCCTTTGCTACGTGCTAGGCTATCATTTTCTGACGGTCTTAGGTTTTTGTTGTAAGAGTAAATCGTAACAGCCGAAGTGGTTGCTGTTTGTGATTGTTCGATATCAGCAGGACGTTTCGTAAATGACAAATCACCCCATAATCTAAGTGTGCTGAGGCTTGCGCCATTGTCGATAATGGTAAAAGAACCACTGCCTGGATCCGGCATTACAACCACACCGCCGTTACCGACCTTACCACCCATTCCGGTTGCTGCACCCGTGCCGGTGCCGGCGACCACCACGTTACAGTTCATAGGTACCTGTACTACAGGTTGTTGGGCGACAATAATGCCCGCCCACAGAAGAATTACCATCGGCAGATTCTTCAGAAAATGTTTAATTGATTTTTTCATAGTAAATAATTTTACCGGTTAATAATATATAAAAAATGATTTGGTTTATTTTTTTAGGAATTTTCCTTTCCAATGCCCTTTTTCCGTTTTTGCCAAGAGAATGTACAAGCCTTTTGGTAAAGCAGAAACATCAGTCTCTTTGGAATTTCTGTCTACCAGAACCGTCTGCCCAAGCATATTGATAATGCTTATTTTTTTCACTTTGCTTTCGGTTTTCAAAAACAGTTGGTTGTCTACAGGATTAGGATATAAAACAATCGCATTTTGTTGCAACTCGTTTACCCCAAGATACTGTATCTGCCTGCATTCTGAAATCACGCTGCATCCTTTGGCATTGGTTACTTGTACGGCATAGGAGCCATTGGTCTGTGCCGTATAGCTTTGTGCGGTGGCACCTTCTATCGGATAATTGCCGTTATCACAATCCAACCACTGGTAAGTAACGCCTTCTCCTGTAGCGGTGGCGGTAAGGATATGATTGTTCTGCGTGATCCCGCCATCCGGTTTTGGAACCTGCGTAATCCAGATCTCCTGAGAGCTACCGTAACATTCTGCATTTTCCTGTGCAATGAGGGCGTATTTGCCCGGTTGGGTAAGGGTAAGTGTAGCTGTGGAGCCGTTAATCTCTGCCGGTACATTGCCGTTGGGTGTGCTCCAGAAGTAGGTAAGGGCAGGATTGGATATATTTGCAGAGAGCGTGAGACTTTCTCCCTCGCACAACTCGTTGCTTACAGGGGCATCTAGCACTGGATTTGCTGTATTACAAGTGCCATATTTTGCAAGAAAGCCGTTGTAGAAATTGCTGTTGTTATTTAGTGGTGCTGTTAAAATATGATTTTCATCAAAATAAATCTGCACTTCATAATAGCCCGATAACCATATATTGCCGCCGTTACGAGTCTGTGCCAAAGCTGATATATTCCGTATCTTATTAACAGCATTTGGGTCTGTAGATTTGATGATTTTTTGCCATAGAGGCACTCCTGTAGCACTTAATTTACAAATTTTTATTTTCATCGGTGTATACATCCCGTTGAAAGTTCCAGCACCATAGATATTTCCTAAATCATCACTTAAAAGATATTGAAACTTATCTCCATCATTTGTTTTTTCCAAATATACCCAGTCTACAAGATATTCAGGATAACTAAGTTTCAATATAAACCCATCAGTATCGGATTCCGCCTGGTCATCGGAATTGGTGCTGTGCCCAGTATAAGTTTGTCCCTCAATTGTAAGGGTTTTACCCAACCAATAACCACCAATCAGGACATCTCCACTAGGAGTTACTGCAAAACCACTGGCATATATACTATTCAAAATGCTGGACGTAGAAACCATTGTGATAGGTTTGGAATCAATCAATTCTCCTTGTGCAGTATAGCGGTATAGTATTCTTGGATTTTGTTGGGTATTCTTTTTGTTAGACCAGCGATACAGTTTTCCCGATGCATCGGGTTTTACCTGCTCGGTATAATATTGACTTTCGGGATAGGTGCCTTGCAATAATTTTGCGGACAACACATCGCCTTGCGAGCTGTATTTCGTAAGATATACCCCTGCTTCTCCGGTATTGGTAGTTAGGGTATGGTTATCATCAAACGTCATATAATCCTGAAACCCTCCGGTCATATTGACATTGCCATCATCATCAAAAAAAAGTTCATTAGTGACTGTTGCATACCCTTTCCAGTAATCATAATCAGGGTGGTCAGTCGTTTTTACCCAAAGCACATTGCCATTTGTATCTAATTTTGCCAGAAAATGGGTTTTGTAATTTCCGTATGTACTGGTAAATCCATCTGTAATATAATAGTTGCCAATAACACTTGCTGCATCCTTTGCACTTTTTCCGCAAAAATAAATATTGCCCTCTTTGTCAACAAGGAGCTTGGTTATATTCACTTCTCCTGAAGTCAATAATTGGATGTTGCCCAAAGGCTTAGCCCAAGCAATAGTGCCGTCAGGTTTATATTTGGCAATATATCCTCCAGTAGAGGTTCTTGCTGGTCTTGTAATGATAATACCATCTAATTTATATGTTCCCTGTATAAAAACTCCTGCCGTATAACTATTGCCCTGCTCATCTGCCGCCACGGCAGGTCCATAGACTGCACTTGTCACAGAAGTATCTCCGCCAATGCGTTTTACCCACGCCAGATCGGAACTTTGGGCTTGTAAAAATGAGATAAGGAATGTGAAATAGAGAATCAGTAAATTTTTATTCATAAAGTGACAGATTTTAATAATAAAAGCAAAATGGACATCAAACAAAAAATCGTTCCTACAGATTTAGGAGCCGTTACCGTCAAAAGAATTAATTAATTGTAACACTCAGTTACAAGTGAGGCAAAGTTGAAAGTTTAATTTTGAAAAAACAATACGTATTTCTACGTGATTTTAGAGTTAAAATTTTTTGAAAAAAATTTTAAAAAGAAGGATTTTTGATGAGCAGATTGAGCTCTAATGCAATAAATATAACACCAAGAAAACTTTTTGCTCCCGTCTTTTTTATAAGCCCGGATTTATGCCCTTCTACAGTTCGGTAACTTATCCCAAGTTTCTTGGCAATATCTTTACTTTTTAGCTCCATTACAGACCAATAAATAATTTCCAATTCTCTTTTTGTAAAGTCAAAACGAATGGGCGAATTTTGTCTGTAACTCCTATTTTCCTGAATTATTTCATCAACCAAATGCTTTAGCTTGCCTTCAAAATAAAAACCGCCGTTATATATTTCCCGGATCGCATCTAACAATTCAGTAGGTTCCGAATCTTTTGTAAAATATCCTGTAACACCCAGATATATTGCTTTTTTGAGATAATGCTCTGCGGACAATTGAGAAAGTATTATAGTTTTGATCTCAGGATAATCATTTTCCAGAATCTGAAGGCACTGAAAACCATCCATTTCCGGCATTTGAAGGTCAAGCAACAAAATGTCTACTTCTGTTTCAATGCTTGAAAGCTTTTCTAAAAGTTCTAAGCCGTTTGAAGCTTCCATCACCACTATGAAATCTTCACAATCATTAATAAGCCTGATTAAGCTTTTTCTGAAAATTTTATGATCGTCTGCTATGGCAATATTAATTTTCATTTTTAAGGATGATTTTAAACAGGTTTCCTTGCTTAGTCGGCAGTTGTTGTAATTTCGCATTGATTGCTTCAACCCTCGATATGATATTTTTTAAGCCATATCCGTTAGAACTTTCAATTTCCGTGAAGAAATCATATGGTTTTCCATTATCAAAAAATTCAATGTGCAGATTTTCATTAAAATGTATCCTTACTTTGATATATGTTGATTTACCGTGACGACAACTATTTGTAATAAATTCGGCTAAAATCTGCAATAACTGATAAGAATTTTCTGGTGAACTCTCAGTAAACCCGTCGTCGATAAACTCGTACTGAAAGTTATTTCGGATGCTGCTCTTCCGCAAATGCTCTTCTATTGAAGGAATAAATCCTGAGGTTACAAGTACGGGTGGCATAAGATTATAACTAATTCTCCTTATTTCCTCTTGTGTATTTCTTATTTCAGCCGAGGCCTCTGTGACTATTTCCAATGTTTCCGGATCACTAATCCTGTTCTTTAAGAGTCCGAAATACATATTAACAGATGCGAGATTTCCCGAAACTGTGTCGTGAAGATTTTCGGAAATTCTTTTTCTTTCCTCCTGCTCCTTATTTAAGACGGCTTTCATTTTAAAAAGATTTTCTTTCTTTTTTACCTCATTCATTTGGTTCTGGTAAAAAAGAGCCAGCATAATAATCGAGATGGCTAATAAAGACATAAATGCTGTGCCTATCCAAAACAAAGAATCTATTTCGAAAACTGCTTCCATACCCCAATGCTTAATAATAATCTCAAAACAAGATTTGCGATAATGTTAATAGCCCAATAATCTATGAAATTTTCTTTATCATTCTTAAACAACGTATTGCTGAGTAAATCTAAGAAAAATGTTGAAGAATGGTATATTAATAATCCAGAAACATAGTAAAAAACGGGAGATTTCCAAAGGTTGGGAATTTCCATTTTTCGAAAAATATTCATAAACCACAAAATGCTCATTATAACAGTAAATAATGTTATTAAGCCCGAGGATATTGACTGCTTAATTAGAAATTGATAAAGACCGATATCTATAAAAAATGTAATGGGTAATGATGCTAGAAAAAGCAATAGGAAAAAAATAAATATAAGCTTATATTTTGGATAATATATCTTATGGAAAAAGTAAAATATTGCAACGAATGAAAACAAATTGTAAACCGTAAACCATATTCTGACATCTATTCGTAACAAGAGGGTAAAAACAAATTCATATATGGAACTGATTGCCACCAAAAGCAGAAAGGGTAATATAGCCCCAACCTTTTCGATTCCACCTCGATGTGAAAAAACTATTATAGCCGGTATAAGACCGGCTAATAATACGATATGTATGAATATTAACATACTAAAATTACAGACCTCCGGAGCCGCTGCAATATGGAGGGCAAGGTATTACTCTGTCCAAAATTAAACCATCTATCATATCGTTTCCTTTCTCATCAACGCCTACCAAAACCCTGTTGCTTTCTGATTCTTCATCGTTATAGCCATTATAAATGCGAAATCCTATGCAACCATCCTGCTCCAAAATCTTTTGTAGTTTATCTTTTCCTACAAAGAACGCTTTTTTTTCGTTAGGATAGCGTTTTTGAAAAGAATGTGTTAACTGCTTTGCTTCATCTAATGTAATAATGTCTCCTGAGTTTGTATTAATATCCATAAAATTTAATGTTTTAGCAAAAATATCTTATTGGATGTATTTATGCAATACGTATTTCTACGTGGTTTTTCAATTATCTCTTTATTCTTTTCTGAGCAATTTCCTCATTTTTTGATGAACTGAATTTTAGACTTTCTTTATATTTCTCTTCCATCCACGTCTGGCTTTTTTCTCCATTAATTTTTAGGGTTTTAGCCTTTTCTTTTTCATCGTACTCAATACTCATTTTTAGATTTTCAACTTTGAAGCTTTTAAAATGCTGTGATGAATAAATTTCTCCTTTGATATGGATTTCTTCTTTTTCCAGTAATGCTTTAATAAACGTAGGAGGTAAGCCTATTTTTTCACATTCTATCACAATCGGAATTGTATCTTTAAGTTCGGGGTGGTAGTCCAATAGTTTATTAAAAACTTTTTGCTGCTTTTCTATGTTGTTCTCTAGTTTTGAAACTGATTCCATTAATTTGCCCTGTTCCTTTTCTTTTTGATTTTTTAAACCAATCATTTCCTTTTTTATCTGCTCATTTTCCTGCTCCAATTTTTTTGTTTTAGAACCTGTTATCGCATTGGCAAAATTTTCAACAATCCTTTTTGAAGTAATATTTTTTTCAATAGACTTAAGCTCTGATTGTTTTATGCTCTTTTCCTGTTCCAACTCTTGATTTTGAATATGTAGGTCCCGATAATATTCAGACGTAGAAATATGTTTGGCTTCCGAACCCACTATTCCTCGTCTTAATCCGTATTTTGCCATTGCGGCAGCATAGGTGTTCTGATAATGTTTCAGTTTATTTCTTGCCACTACATCATCGGCAAAAAGGCGGTTGCTGTTTTGATGTTTCTTTTTATAACTGTCGGTGATCTCTTTTCAATTTAACTGTGAATATGGAGTATCACGAGATTTGCTCAGATTTCAACACAGCAACAAGCTGTTATTGTAGATTCGGGAGAGGCACAACTGGCAAATACTTTGCAAGGCGTTTTTGCTGATCTAGAAAAAGACAGAATACCCAATGGTTTACTATTAGATGCAGCAATAGAATTTGCTCACTTTAAAAAATACGATGATACTTTCTTAAATAACTAATATACCAGTTCCAATTTAGTCTTAGATGTATAAGACATTCTACTGATATTCGTCTGTTAGCCAATGCCCAGATTATAAAAAGTCAGTATAATTTATAATGTTTTTTCTCATTTCTTAAAAAATTAATATTTATTACCTCTTATTATTGCCTATCTTTAACATAATTTCAAAACAAAATAACAACATGAAAAATTTTCTTTTTTTAGCCATTCTTTCTTTATGCCTTTTCTCTTGCAAAGACCGAGAATCTGATCCCAATGTTCTACCCGAAGCCACACAATCTGGTAAAAATACAGCTGGAGCTTTGGTGGATGGTAGAGTGTGGGTAGCAACAGAAAGCTATCTTAATTCTACCGGAGGAGCAGGGACATTTTGTGAAAAAATTAATAATACTACAATAATTCAGATAGATTTAAGACATATATCAGATAAGAGTAGAATTTTTTTTAAAGCGGAAATAGAAGACTTTGAATTAAATAGAACTTATGATTTATATGAAAATATAGATACATCAGACTATAATTATGCATATTATTCTGACAATAGTGGAAATGGATATATGACACAGCCAAATTCAGAATATATTGGCAAATTAAAAATCACAAAATTAAATCTTTTGAGTGATCAAATGGTATGCGGAACATTTGAACTGAAAGCTATAGATCATAACGGAAAAGTGTTAACTATTACAGACGGACGTTTCGACAAAAAATTCGACTAACACAAAAAAATATTTTATGAAAACAAAACTATATTCTATAGCAGTATTTATATCGCTATCAAATTTTTTATGTGCACAAATTCAAGTTAATCAACAAATGGTAGTAAAACCAACTGATCCTGTTGACCAAGCAATTGAATCCTCACTTTTGTTACCTTTTTCAGAATTGGATAAATCAAAAATTGAAACAGGTCTGCTCTTGGATGCAGGGATGGAGTTTGCAGATCTCAAAAAATACAGCGGGATTCCTACGGACAGTTCTTTTACCACCTCTAAAATCATCAGCGATGTGTACAGCACACTGATAATGAGTAAAATTTCGTCCAACGGTGGCACCCTGAAAAATCCAAATGACTTTCAGAATGACTGGTATAAAAATCAAACAATAGATTTAATTACGGTTGCAGGGGTATATTTCAAGTACAACCAGTTTTCTGAAAGCAATCAGAATGCATTCAAAAGTATGGCTTCAAGTTTTACAGATAACAGAACTTCAAATATTACAACCAGCTCACTTGCAATTACGCCTCAAAACAAAATAGTGGATGTTTATAGCAACGGTATCTGGCAAAATCCTTATGATATAAATAAAGTATTTGCAATGGCTCCTATTGCTGGTAGTCATAATAAAATGCACTTCAATGTAGTATTTCCTTCCACATTATTCGTAAGCAACTATAATAGCGAGATTTCATCTTTAGAAGTTAAATTTTCGGATAGTTCCAGTTTTCAAACAATAACAATGGGGCAGATAATACCGGTAAGTTATCCAGCAGTTGGAGAATATACCTGGACCTATAAGCTGACATTAGCCAATGGACAAATTCTATATTCAAAAAATAAATTCACTGTTTCTGGAGATTTGGAAAAGTATGTAGATATAGATAATCAATATCAAGCAGTTTCACCTGTTAGTGGGCTCACGGATAACGGATATTGGAAAGTACAATTAGAGAATTACCAGTATTTTATTCCTTTTCCCCCTACAGTGGTCAATAAGCCGAAGTTGACTTTATATATAAAACTACGCGCAGGACAAACACAGATTACCAAACCGTTTATTGTAGCAGAAGGATTTGATTCTGGTCATATTACAGCCCCAAGACAGGAAGGTGGTGATAATACAATTGAAACTTTTTTAGGAAGTGTAAATCAATATAGTCAGTTAGGAATAAAATTGAATGACTATGATGTTATTTATGTTGATTGGGGGATTGGGACAGATTATATCCAGAACAATGCAGAACTTTTCAAAAAAGCAATCCGCTGGGTGAACCAACACAAGGTGGGCAATGCTAAAAATGTGGTAATGGGACAAAGTATGGGTGGACTTATCGCAAGATATGCCCTTAAGGATATGGAAGACCACGGCGAAAACCACGATGCCAGTCTGTTTATTTCTCACGATGCTCCGCATTTGGGAGCTAATACGCCTATCAGTATGCAATATTTAATGCGTAATATTTCCAAAACATTTCTTAGGTCTCCGATTGTAGCAGGAATTAATTACATTTTCACACCTGCCTTTACAGGGGGTGCCCCAGCTGGGGATATCCTTACTATCGCTGATACACCAGCTTCTAAACAAATGCTTATTAATTATGTAAATAGTAATTATAATATTGACAATTCTGTGCACAATACTTGGCAAGCGACTTTAAAAGCGAAAGGATATCCGCAACAAACTAGAAATGTTGCAATTTCCAATGGAAGTGAATGTGGCACAGACCAAAATATGCAAACTTTGATTGCATACCATCATAACAGCAAAGGTTGGTTTATAGATATTATTGGAGGCCTGATAGGAGGTCTGACTTTAGATCCTTGGCAATTGTTTATATCTGTTTTACCAGGTCAGTCAAGATATTATTATGATTTTGACGCTTATCCAATGACAAATCTAAATGAGTCTAAGCAACTTTACTACGGAAAAATTGTTTACAAGAAGCAAATACTTTGGCTGATTCCGGCTCAAAATACTTTATTGTCAGGAAGCAGAAATCAACCTCAAAATGTACTACCTATAGATAAATACGGTGGAGGGAAGTATCGGTTTCCCAAAAGTTCTATGCCTGATTTTATCAAAAATTACTTAGAAGTGTCCTATTTTTCATTTGTTCCTACTCCAAGCGCACTGGATTATAAATTAGGCAATATGACTCTTGGAGAGTCAGAATACCAAAAACTATATTCTCCGATAGATGATAGTGCAGATGTACCCTTTGCCAATTTTGTAGCGGAACAGATTGGAAATTCTACTTCTGAAAATAACAATCATATTTCTTTCAGTATCAGAAATAGGCAGTTTATTCTTAATCAATTCTCGGATGCTACTAAAGATCAAAAACTAACTACTTCTTTTTTGTGTGGAAGCAACGTAAAAATTGGCGGTGATGCACTATTATGTGGAAATGATACTGCAACTTATACGACAGGTTTTGCACCAACAATCCAATGGTCGATCCTAAATGGTTCTAACCTGATTGATATTAATGGTCCAACTAACCAACCGCAAATCTCACTTACTCCTAAGGCGAATGCAAGTGGTTTGCTAAAGTTACAGGCATATTTAGCTGGTGGTGGAGCATCCAATACAGTCACTAAAGAAGTTTGGATAGGAAAGCCGATGTTTAGTGTGTCACAGATTAACAACCCAAATTATTACAATGAATCTCACTTCTATTTGAGTAATAGTAATGCAACACCTGTAGGATCCGAGCAAGGAATTACACAAGTAACTTGGACAAAATTGTCGTCAAATCCGCAATATGGCGTATCTCTTCATACATATAGTAACCAATTTGAAGGATTTGCAAGTGGACAAAATAATAATTGGACAATGGTAGTTAAAGTGGAAGCAACTAATGGATGCGGAACATCAACTCAAACAGTAACTATTACACCTCCGCCCGCAGCACCGTGTGAAACATTTTCTATTGCAAAAACAGAAGAATCTTCAGATAGCTATGCTGTTCTAAAAATCATCGAACCTCCTTGTGTCTCAAATAAGACAGTAATGGCAAAACAAGGAGATCAATATCAGATAACTGTTGCTAATAGTTTAGGAATTATTGTGATTTCAAAAACAGGAGATACATTTGACTTGCAGAGTTTCCCTAATGGTGTGTATGTTGTGAATGTCTCAAAAGACAATAATACTTTAATAAACCAAACACTTATAAAAAATTAACGTCTTTTAAAATAAGAGACTGCCAAAATGCAGTCTCTTTTCACTAAATATGCTATCGTTTCATTTTTCTACTATTTATTTCTTCATTTCTTGAAAAATTATTTCTCAAACTTTCTCTGTATTTTTCTTCCAGCCACTTTTGACTCGGTTCGCCACTAATTTTTAGAATTTTACCTTTCTCCATTTTATCAAATTCAATACTTAATTTTAGTTTTTCAACCTTGAACCTTTTAAAATGCCTTGAAGAATAGATTTCTCCGCTGATATGGATTTCTCGCTTTTCTAATAGCATTTTTATTAGCTCCGGAGGCATTCCCATTTTTTCACATTCTTCAAGAATAGAAAGAGAATCTTTGATTTCAGGGTGATATTTCAATACTTTGTCAAATATATTATTTTGTTTTTCTAATGTACTTTCAAGTTTTGAAAAGGTATTCTGCATCTTTCCTTTTTCTCTCTCACTATTAATCCTAAGAATGTTAATTTCTTGTTTCATCTGCTGATTTTCCTTTTCCAATTTCTTAGTTTTAGAGCCCGTTATCGCATTGGCAAAATTTTCAACAATCCTCTTTGAAGAAATATTTTTTTCAATTGACTTAAGCTCGGATTGTTTTATATTCTTTTCCTGCTCCAACTGTTGATTTTGAATATGTAAGTCCCGATAATATTCTGTTGTAGAAATATGTTTGGCTTCTGAACCCTCTATTCCTCGTCTTAATCCGTATTTTGCCATTGCAGTAGCGTAAGTGTTCTGATAATGCTTCAGTTTATTTCTTGCCATTACATCATCGGCACAAAGGCGGTTGCTATTTTGATATTTCTTTTTATAACTGCCAGTGTTCTCTTTTTTTGCTTTTCTTCTTTCTCCTGAAACAATCGGAACAATAGTAGCGTGGATATGAGGTGTCTTTTCGTCCATATGCAATACTGCTGAAACCAAATTTTCTTCTCCAAATGTTTCTTTCAACCAATCTAGATTATCATCGCACCAATGATTTAATTGTTTATTGTTCTCGATGGCTTTCATTGTTTCGTGAGTTCCTGACAGCATAATACGAATTGCCCGCACCTGATTGGTTCCAATCTTCCTTTTCAAATTGGCGTTTTCTAACCTATATTGTATTGCCGAAGTTCTGTTTTTAATTTTTTCAGGATAAGTAATCATTTCTTTGTTGAGATGACTTCGTGAAGAATCTGCATTTTTTGGGTGGATTGTCCTTTCAATGTGAGCGGACATTCCGGAGTCATTTCCTTTTGCTTTTTCCAAATGTAAAACTGTATATGACATTGTTCTTAAATTTAATGGTTAAATAATTCGGGGGTTTCCAAAGGGGGATTTCCCCCCTTGGCTTATTGGGGCTTTTTTAGTGTAGTGCAACGGAGCGTTAAGAAAAAGCCCTAATAAGCTATGGCTTTTTCTATCAAAAGCCTGCCGTGCAACCGCTATCTTTTCCGTCTATAAGAGTTTGCCTGTTCTGATTTTATACTTTCTTCAATATCATTAGCCAAATTATTTTTTAGATTTTTCTCACTTTTCAGATAATCGTTCAGGTCTTTTTGATTTTGGTAATGGCTCGATTTGTCAATGAGATTTTTACTCAAAGATTTTAAATAGGAAGTCGCTCTTCGTCCGGCTTCATCATTATCTAAATAGGTCATTATAGTATTATGTGATATGATGAACGATTCGGCTTTTTCCAGATTGCTGACAGAATTGAGAACAACACTGCTTTCCTGCAAATGAAAGGTATTTTTGAGCGTTAAATACGAAAGGTAATCCACGAAGCCCTCAAACACTTTGCAGACATCATTCCCGACTCCGTTTGTGGTGGGAGCTTTTGATGTGCAACCTTTAAAATATTTATTCCGTAATTCATACCCATTCATATCGTTCTTATAACCAATGGCAAAATAATTCTTGTCATTAACCAAATAGCTCACTTCTTTGCAATGATGCATTG
>NZ_JBWEYV010000032.1:0-8065 GCF_056329745.1 Epilithonimonas sp.
AAAGGCTTATTGTTGCTAATATTACAGGATTAGGTGATTAAACGGATAATCAGTAAAGAAATAAATATATTTTTAATATGCAATATATACTTCAATTAATTTAATAATAATGAATTAAAATTTAATTTACAATTAATAAATCTTTGATTAAAGAGTATTTGTATGAGAAATAATTTGTGTTTATGATTTATTTTTTCATCTTAATTGACAAAATTCAGTTCCTCATAATCTTTGTCTTGTGCTTCGGGAAGCAGACCGCCCAATACTTCAATCAAACCGTCTTAGTGTTTTTGAAGAGTTGTAGTCAAGAAAGTACAGATTAGTTCGGATACAAAGACGGTTGTGTAGAAGTATATTTTTTACCTTTGCAATATGCACAATCAGCTTATCCAACTTATTACACAGAGCATTGCACTTTCTGATAGGGAAAGTGATTTGTGCATACGCTATTTTGAACCTGTGTTGTATCCTAAGAACAGGATATTGGAAGAGGAAGGAAAAATTCCTGAATACCTGTATTTTGTTGTATCAGGTTTCGTTCGGCTCTTTCATTACAATGATAAGGGTGACGAGGTGACCACACACATCAATTGCCCTCCGGGCTTTATTACCTCTTATACAAATTTTATCAATCAGAGCAAATCTGATGAAAATCTGGAATGCATTACCGAATGTGAGCTTCTGCGTATCACAAAGACTAACCTTGATTTGCTAACCCAACAAAGCCCTGGTTTTAAAGATTTCAGCGTTTGGGTATTTCAGCAATCTTTATCCTACAATGAAAAACGTTCTAAAGAATTGGCAACGCTTAGTGCAGAACAGCGTTATTTGAAACTGATGGATGAGCATTCGGAAATCCTCCATAATGTCCCAATGCAGTATATTGCATCTTTCCTCGGGATGAATCCTAAAAGTCTGAGCCGTATCCGTAAACAGATCATTAGGTAACATTTGTGAAGTGGTTTTAAATGAGCAAGGCTGAACTTTGCCCTATCATTTAAAATTAATGGATATGGAAAATAAGCATTTAGTATTGGTGTCAGGTGCAAACGGGCATTTGGGGAATAACCTTGTAAGGTTACTAATTAAAAAAGGGTTTCAGGTTAGGGCTTCAGTACGAAGTATTAAAAATAAAAACTGCTTCAAAGATTTGGACTGTGAAGTTGTTCAGGCAGATATTACAGACAAGGCTTCATTCGTAAGAGCTTTACAAGGAGTAGAAACATTTTATGCTGTAGGTGCCGCTTTCAAATTGTGGGCAAAAGATCCCAGAAAGGAAATCTACGATGTAAATATGGACGGAACCCGCAACACCATAGAAGCTGCCGCAGAGGCTGGTGTGAAAAGAATAGTGTATGTGAGTTCCATTGCTGCCTTAGATTATACCCATCTACCAACCAAAGAAAGCAACGGTTATAATCCCGACCGCAGGGATATGTATTACAATTCCAAAAACGATGGCGAAAAGCTGGCTTTTCAACTCGCGAAAGAATTGGGAATTGAACTGGTATCCGTGATGCCGGGAGCAATGATTGGTAGCGAAGCATTCTTACCTTTGAATGTATCTTATGGGGTGCTAAAACTGATTCTGAACAAGCAAATTCCAATGGATACCAAGATAACGCTCAATTGGGTGGATGTAAAAGATGTAGCAGAAGGCTGTTACCTTGCCGCAAAGAAGGGACGTTCCGGTGAACGTTATATTCTTGCCAATGAAAAATGTATGACCATTACAGATACGACCAAACTGGCACAAAAACTTTATCCCGAGCTGAAACTCAAAGTGCCGGGGACTGTTCCCAAATTCGTCCTATACGCAATCGCTGGATTTATGGAATTCTCAGCAAAGCTAACTGGAAAACCGCCTGTATTGACGACAAAGGAAATTGCAATGTTCTCCGGATTACAGCAGGATTTTGACATTTCCAAATCAAGAAAAGAATTAGGCTTTAGTCCGAAAAACCCGGAACAAGCAGTTAAGGAAGCACTGGCTTATCTGATGGAGAATAAGAGCTTGCTATAAACAATTATCGTTTTTTATGAAGTGTCCTAATCAGCATCACTGAGAGGACACTTTTAATTCTGAACTCTCTGGCTTTTCTTTTCCATCTTGTTGGCGAAATGATGCTGCTCCCAATCTTCTATCGGACTCTCAATCATAAATATAAACACTTTTCAGAGAGCGGTGTTTGGCATAATGGATATAATTTAGAGGGACGCTTTCAATCCCAATGCATAGCTCCAATACAAAAATTTTGGAGCCGAAGGTGTTTTAAACTGGTAAATACCATAAATGTAGAATGAAGAAAATAGAAATGCTCCCCAGCTAAACACAAGACACCATATATCCTGACGTTTTGTAATGTGAAACATACCGGCAACTACAGCTTTAACAATAAATGCTGGAAAGATACAGCACAATAATATACAAATAGTCCATGGCAATATCCATAACATATTGTTCTTTGCCCGCAATCCAATGATAATCCCCTTCAGGAAATAAACAATGCAAAGTATAAGATAAGTAAAGATAAAAGACAAGCCCCAGATTTTGAATTGGTCAGTTTCCTCTACCAAAATTTTTTGAGACAGCAGATATCCGGCATAAATAAATATACCAAAGACAGCAGCAATCTTTAAAAACAGCACCAAAAAGCCCATAAGCATAGACATTACTCCCATGGAAGCCCGTACTTCTTCGTCCTTTCGAGCTAAGTATTCTTCTTCGGTTTCATTAGGGTCACTCCAATTCATGCTTTTTTCCTCTGATTTATTGCTTTTTTATCTTTGATAAAGATACTGAATTTATTTTTCTCTTTCCAAGGAAATAAATCCACAAAGTATTTTAACTGTTTGGTGTTAGGATTATTTAAGATTACCGATTCTGCCCACCTCTTTTTCGTTTTCTTTTCTTTCTCATCTTATTGGCAAAAGCTTGTGCTTCGTAATCTTCGCCTAGTGTTTCTGGCATAAGTAAACCTCCCAATGCTTCAATCAGACCGTCTTCGTGTTTGGTCGTGTTTACAAAGTCAAATAATTTATGTGGTTTTTCATCAGGTAAATCTTCCCTATTGTTAGATTGTGATACTTTAGTTTGCGGTTGCATAATCTCTTTTATCTCTGGTTTGATGTTATTGTTCCAGTAATCATTAAAAGTGTTGGCAGAAAGTTCCTTACTTAAACGAGAGCCATTCCAAACTGTTTTGGAATTGTGGTCAATAAAGGTCATTCCATAAATACGCCCTGTATCATTCCTACGTACTACTACATTAATGCCCTGTTCCCCTAATTGCTTTTTAAAACTCAATTCATCGCTTGTGGATTGCAGGGCAATAGTAACGGCTGACTGTAAAGTCCTTTGGGTTGGATGGTTTTTTAGATCGGTTTTGCATTTTGCAAAATGCAATTCCAAAGCCGGAAGCCCTGCATCTTTACCAAGTAAAGAAGCCTTGAACGGATGTCCGGCTCTTTCGCTTTTATCATTCAATGGAATATATAGTAAACCCTGCTGAGGTTTTCCTTTTAATTCGCCTTCTACTTTTTCGGTAGTGATATTAAATAGTGAAAGCAAAGCATTGTACTCTCCCAAAGTTTGAAATTTATAATAATTAGGCAAGTGACGAACCACTGAAGCTATCTGGCTTTTTATATCGCCTGCTTTATAATCGACCGGACGGAAAATCTTGTCATTCTGATTACGCTCTTTCTCCGTTGCGGGTATCAACCCGTGCTGTTTTTCCAGTTCCCTACACAGCTTCATTGACCGCATTTTCTCGAATTTATCCGAAATCTTTACCCCGTTTTCATCCACACAGACCGATACGATATGAATGTGTGTCCGGTCAATATCCGTATGTTTAAATACTACAAAAGGTTGATTACCGTAGCCCATTTCTCGCATATACTGTTCTGCCATTTCCCGAAATTTATCATCATTTACCTTATCATTCGGGTCAGGATTTAATGAAATATGTAGCGTATGCTTTTCCGTCTGGCGGTTAGCGATGAGATAAGTAGCAAAAGATTGGGCCAGTTGTGCGACGGAATATTGCCCGTTTGCGGTTTCAATGATCTTATTGGCAAGCAAAATCTGTCCGTTTTCCTTCTCAACTTTAAGATTATTGTATGCCAACGCACCGTATAAATTTGCACTTCTCCCAATCTTTGCTATCATTATTACCTTTACTTTTTCAGGTTTTTTACTTCAAATTCATCAATCAATTCAATGATTTTCCGGCATAACATCGCCATTTCAGTCGTTTGTTTTTCCAGTTTGAATAGATAGGCAGATGCCTTTTTCTCCGAAAAATTCTTGTACAAAAGCTTTACAATCTGGTTGTAGTTCACCCCAACATTGCGGAACTGAGTATGGAAAGATGTCAACCGCATATAAAAATCAACTGTTCCCTTGTCAATCTGAATGGTCTTTACCGTTTTGTCAAAGATGCAGGACTTGATAAAGTGTGCCTTTACCTGCATATCCGATTGGTCAAATAAGCCCATAAAACGGGCGTTTTCTTCCTCGTTTAAGGAAAGAGAATACCGGAATATTGCCGGATCTGTCTTAAGTGGACGACCTATGGTCTTTTTTACTGGTCTTTTGCTGTTCTCGTTCATAATTATCCATTTTTAATCTACACAAAACCTCGACTTCGGAGAGTGTTTTTCAGCCCCCGGCAGGGCAAGTTGTTCTGCATCGGAAAATACTTTTGAGATGCTGAGAACACAACTTGCCGTGTTCTGTTGAACACAATAATCCGCCCTGCGGGACGGATTAAAAATAGCAGGGAAAAACGGCTCGGTGCCGTTACTGATTTCTTCCATTTTGTCAAAAGATGTTTGCATAAGTCTGTTAGTAAAATTCATTTTACAAAATAAAGCCCTCTTTAAGAGAATATTGCTATAACGTATTTGGACAAATACTGCCTTTGAAAGCCAAACAATGCCACATTGAAAAAAGCAGATAAATACCTGCTTTTCTTTGTATATACAAACAAGCATAACGACATAGTTAGCTACGCAGGTAACAACATAAGTACGTAATCTACTATGCAGAAATGTATAGGTGTATGGACTTGAAGAAGTACCTGTTCAAATACCTGATTATGTAGTGATGTATCGACAAAGGCAAGTAGATATATCAATAGGTGAACTTGTGCAAACTCACTTATCTAAATAGCGATGTAGATGGATATTCAGGTACATAAATAATTTGGGGCAGAGGAAATTAAGTACCTACTAAACTAATTGCAGATAAACATACACAGATAGCTACCTGTAGATGCACAGCAATAAGTAGATGACTATATAAGTAATTAAAAACAGTTAAAATATGAATGCAAATCACAAAACAGTATTTGTCGCCTTTTCTTCCCAAAAAGGCGGTGTAGGCAAAAGCACTTTTACAACACTTGTTGCCAGTACGATGCATTATCGGTTGGGCTATAATATAGCCGTATTCGATGCAGATTTTCCACAACACAGTCTGATGAAAATGAAAGACCGTGATCTGAAAATGGTAATGGATAATGAGGCTTTGAAAAAGATGGCGTATAAACAATTTACTACCATTAACAAAAAAGCCTATCCCATTATGCAGCATAGATCGGATGATGTATTGGAAGCTGCCCACGAATTTGTAAACGCTTCTGTAGTTCCGGTTGATGTGGTGTTCTTTGATCTGCCCGGAACTGTGAATACACCTGGTATTCTGAAAGCATTGGCAGGAATGCACCACATTTTTACACCTATTACAGCTGACCGTGTGGTGATGGAAAGTACACTTGTTTTCTCTCAGCTATTACAGAATATAATTATGAAACAAGGAGAAACTTCCATAGAAAGCATTAACCTGTTCTGGAATCAAGTGGATGGCAGGGAAAGCACACCATTATACAATCTATATAATAACCTTATTGACGAATTGGGATTGAGCCTGATGCAAAGCCGAATTAAGAACAGCACTCGTTTTCGTAAAGAAAGTGAAGTGAACAGTAAAAACATTTTTCGCTCGACTTTAATGCCCCCTGACGAAAGGCTGATGAAAGCCTGCCGGCTGGATCTTTTCATCAACGAATTTTTAAAAATCATCAAATTATAACCTATGGAAAAAGAGAACAAAAGAAAAGCGACACCCAATATCGACGAAGAATTGATGATGAACCTGATGGTCGATGGTGTAAAAAAAGAGGGACTGAAACTTCCGCCTGAACCGCCTGTCAAAACAGAAGAAAAGGAAAAGGAAAAAATAGAAGAACCGACAAGGGAAAAACCTATCGTCAGAGAGAGGAACAGAACTAAACGGACTAATGAAGCCGATTATGAAAACACATTTTTAAAAAAGTCGGAGACCAATGCCCGTGATGGAAAAACGGTCTATATCCGACCTGAGTTTCACGAAAAGCTGACACGTATTATACAGGTGATTGGCGAAGACAAGATCAGTATTTACGCTTATTTAGATAATCTGTTGGATTACCATTTTCAAGAATTTGCCGAACAGATCACTAAGAGTTATAACGATAAATATAAACCCATTTAATGATAATAATTATGGAAATTGTAATAGTAATATGCCTATTTATGGTCATCATTCTTTTAGTGAGTGAGAAAATCGTCATTAAAAAGATTACCTATAAAAAAGAAGAACCTGCTTCTTTTGAAGTGGATTTGCCCGAAATTATGGGTAAACCAAAGCCCGTAAAAAGCCATTCGCAGCCAAATACTGCCAATGAACGCCAAATACAACAACCTGAAGTTAATCCCGATAATTTAGACATCGAATACGACGAGAACGAAGAAGTCAATATTCAAATTCCGCAGGAAGAACTGGATGATGTTTTTAGTAATACACCTGATTGGGAGGAAGAAGAATGGAGCAGGTACGGATTTTCCAGCAATGATAACGGTTTTGCTCAAGGGGTTACCTTTGAAGAACTAAGCTCCGTGGGGATGTTGCTCCAAAAAGAAAATTTGGAAACAGCCCAAAAGGAAACAGCGGTAGATATAGTTCAAAGATTACAGGGAACCGAATTATTCAGCTTGTTAGAAAGTTCAATGGAAGGTGCTTCCAGAAAAATTGCCGAGCTTTTGGATAGTACGCTCTCATCTGAAACGGACCACAGTTCTTCCACTTTGCGGAAAAATGATTTGGGAGATTTTGATATTGGGGAGTTTGTGTGAGGTGGACTTCCTTTTCCAAGTTTAACTATTTAACATTTAATCTGGAATACCATATTCGTAAAATTCATCAGGCAAAGGTCTTTCTTTAAACTTAAGCTTATTAGCCCAATACAACTTATCAAAATCACCTTGTTCATATGGGGAAATAGTTAACATGGCATTATTTGCTTCGGAATATTGTTTAAATTTTTGTGGGCTTTGGAGAAAGGTGGCACAGACATCTAATTCATCTATTGCATATATTCTACCGTGCATTTCTCGTCTCAATTTAAGAAAATTGAGGAATTGATTAATTGGTTTTTTTACATTCTGCTTTAGAGCAAGAAGGAATATTTCAAGGTCGTCAATATAAACCGACCAAGGATAGTCGATGTCTTCATCCTTATCGAGCATTAAATTCAAATCCGTCTGCAAACTACCGAATCGTTCGAGAGTAACTACAATAGAAAAAACACTATGAATTTTTTTAGGACTTACCGTAGATAATATTTTACCCTTCTCATCCATTATTTCAAATGGGGTATCACCAAAGAAGTAATCTTCTACTCTTAAACATTGTTTAAAACCATATTGAATTGAGTCTTTAAAATCATCTTTTAATCTTGTTATAGCTTTATCTACATTCCTAAATGGCTCTCTTAATTTTGAAGCTTTGGTCTCTATAATAATGGCAGAACCTTTGTGAATTATTAAAAGGTCTTGTTCAAAATTTTTCTGTACATAATAATTCTCGTAAAAGAATGAATCTTTTGTTGGGAAAAAGTATTCGAATAACTCAACTACTTTTCTTTCAAGGCTTTTTTCCCTATGCTTTTTTATTCTATCATTACTCGTAGTGCATTATTAAATTAATTCAATTTTAAGTCTATTCATTTTTCTATTG
>NZ_JBWEYV010000033.1:0-3761 GCF_056329745.1 Epilithonimonas sp.
CTTTGTTAAAATGTTTATCTGCCAATCTTCAAAATTTGTTCTGAAATTTTGCTCTATATTTTCTTTTTTGGATTTTGCTTTATACTGCTTTTTTTCTGAAGGCTTTGTGAAAGATGAAGTCCTAAAATTTTGTGGCTTTTCAGAAGGGATTAATGTTTTCAAATATTCCAAATATTGAATACATACTTTGTAATCTACAATTTGTGATAAATAAGGTAATTCATCAAAAGAATAGTTTTTAATAAATTCACTTTCGTCAAACTCGGCATATTTATACCTTTCGTCCTTTGATAAGCATTCTATAAAAGAACTATTCCAAAGAAAATCAGGAATATCAATCTCACGAATGATTTGTTTTAAAAAAGGGTTATCTCTTATAAGCAGCATAAGGATGTCTGAGAATTTTTCAATTTCCTCTTCCGTTGCAGTTTTTTTCTTCCCTTGTGGAAGATGGTCATATTTTACAGAATAGGAGTAAGTATAATTTTGATATTTCTTATCAATGCTTTCATTGAAATATCTCTGTAAGACTTTAATATTTTTTTCTAATGGATTATTGGCAATCATTGTGTTGGATTAAATTTTACTTACAAATTACTTGTGGCTTCATCTTTTAAACTATTAACATAGTTTAGGTATTTAATTGTATTTGCTGTTGTTTTATGAGCTAAAGCATCGGAAACGGTTTTAAGATTAGCTCCTTTTATTAATAGCCGAGTTGCAAAAGTGTGTCGCCCACAATAAAAAGAAATTTTCTTATCAATTTCCGCCTTTTTAAGCCAATTATTTAAAGTCTTATTGATACTTACTTCTGAAATGAATTTCCCTTTATATGTAAGGTGAAAAATTAGATTTTCAAGTTCCTGTTTTTTCCCAATAAAGTCTAAAGCCGTTTTGCTTAATGCTAAATTAATTTCTGTTCCTGTTTTCTCCCTGTTTATAATAATACGGTCATTAATAATATGTTTCCATTTGAGAACTTTACATTCCGCCAATCCCAGCCCCGAATAACAGGCAAACAAAAAGGCCTTTTTAATCTCAGGATTACCACAATACGTTTTTTGTAAAATACTAATCTCTTCTTCTGTTAAAACTTGTTTGGTTAATTTGGTTTCGCTATAATCTCCTTTCTTTTTAAATCTCACATTTTTATATACAATATCATCAATATAGCCATCCCTGTTCGCCTGAAGAATAATCTTCTTAAATCTTTTCCAATATGAATGTGGAGTTTCGCCATTAAACCCACATTTATTATTCAGATAGTCAATGAATTTTAAAAAATGACTTTCTGTAAGATCTGTGATTAGAATTCTTTTATCGGGTAAGAATAATTTGAATTTGGAAACAACACCCTCTATCATTCTAATATCTTTCTTATCGTAATTTTCGGTGTAATAATCGAAGTAGTCAAATAGTGCAATTTTTTTCTTGTGTCTTGGGACATATTTTGTTCCTTTGGCTAACACTTCAAGCTCTCTTTCAGCTCGTATAGCCTCTGCAAGTTTTTTCTTTTCTTTAAGGTCGTTAGGTTTGGTGGTGAATAATGTTTCAAGAGTTTGTTGCCCATCTATATAAACAGATAAATAAAACTGAGTATTTCCACTTTTAAGAGTCCTTTTGTGAAGTGTTACCGCCATTTTGATATTATTTTTCGTGCAATGTATGTGCAATGTGTACAATGCAAATATAAGATAATATCAGAAAATAAAAAACTAAAATTAGCTGAAAATCAGCCATTTAATTTCTTTTGATTTCTCTTTTCTGTCTAAATATTTCCCGTCTGGGGTACTTAAAAAGCTGTTAATCATTGATTAGCAGCTTTTTATTTTTGTTAGAAACTCATTCTAAAATAAGTTGATAGTTTGAGATGGAAACCCTGTGAGCTTGTGTGAAAAATCCGGAAAACTAGCATCTTCCGGATTAGTATTTTTATTTAAAAAATGGTCAACTTATTTCTGGACTATTCAGTTTGATTAAACAACACCCTGAGCCAACATGGCCTCAGCTACTTTTACAAAGCCTGCGATATTGGCACCTTTTACGTAGTTGACGTAACCGTCCTCTTCTCGGCCATAATCTCTACATGATTTGTGAATACCAATCATAATTTCTTTTAGTCTGGCGTCAACTTCTTCAGAAGTCCAGTTAAGACGGATGGAGTTCTGTGTCATTTCTAGACCAGACGTTGCTACACCACCAGCGTTAGAAGCCTTACCAGGTGAGAACAATACTTTATTATCAAGGAAATAATTGATCGCATCCAAAGTAGATGGCATATTGGCCGCTTCGGTTACGCAAAGACAGCCGTTGGCTACCAATGCTTTGGCATCATCCAAGTCCAATTCGTTTTGAGTGGCAGATGGGAACGCCACATCGCATTTCACTTCCCAAGGCCTTTTGCCTGCAAAGAATTCTGCTTCGGGATATTTTTTTGCATAATCTTCAGCGCGGTTATTTCCGGAAGCTCTCAGTTCCAAAAGATAGTCTATTTTTTCACCAGAGATTCCTTCTTTGTCATAGATGTACCCGTCTGGCCCGGAGATAGTTACCACTTTTCCGCCAAGATCGTCTATTTTTTTGATTACGCCCCACGCCACATTTCCGAAACCTGAAACGACAACTGTTTTACCCTTAATAGATTCATTAATGGTTTTCAACATTTGTTCTGCAAAATAAACAACGCCGTATCCTGTAGCTTCTGGGCGGATTAGTGATCCACCGTATGCCAGTCCTTTCCCGGTTAATACACCGGTAAATTCATTCCTGATTTTTTTATACTGACCAAACAAATAGCCAATTTCTCTTGCTCCTACACCAATATCCCCTGCAGGAACATCAGTTTCTGGGCCAATATGTTTAGAAAGTTCTGTCATAAAGGCTTGACAAAAACGCATTACCTCCATGTCTGATTTACCTTGAGGATCAAAGTCAGAGCCTCCTTTTCCGCCGCCCATAGGCAGGGTCGTCAAGCTGTTTTTGAAAACCTGCTCAAAAGCAAGGAATTTAAGAACACTCAGGTTAACCGTCGGGTGAAACCTGATGCCGCCTTTGTAAGGGCCAATGGCTGAATTCATCTGAATCCTGAATCCTCTGTTAACCTGGATCTCGCCACTGTCGTCAATCCATGGTACGCGGAAGATGATTACCCTTTCCGGTTCGGCCATCCTTTCTAGGAGCTTCATGCCGGTATATTCTTTTTTTGTGGCGATGAAAGGAATCACAGTTACTGCAACCTCTTTTACGGCCTGTATAAATTCTGGTTCATTAGGATTTTTGGCTTCAATTTTTGCCATAAATTCCTGAATTTTTTGCTCAACGTTATAGTGTTCCATTATTCTATAATTATGACAACAAATTTAATTTTAATTTCGAATTTCGCAACTAATATTTTGATTTTTATTGAAAATTTAAGAATATGACCATACTTATTTGCATAATGTATAATTACAACTTTTATGTTAAGAATAGTTGAAGTTAATATTAATTTATTTCAAATTTTCGAAACAATACTTTTCTCAAATGATGTGATATTGTCTTCCGGAAAGACATTTGACATAGCCATAAAGTTCCAAATCGAGTAAAATTGTTAATAATTTGTGGTGAAGAATCCCAGATTTTTCAGCAACCTCATCCAAAGAAGCCGATTGGGCTTGACTGATGATTTCCAGTATTTTAAGATGGTCTTTTTGCGCTGGGTTAATCTCTAGTCATGGTCGGAAGATTTTTTCTTCCGATTTTTTTTGTTTTTTTTAGAAAAA
>NZ_JBWEYV010000034.1:0-2467 GCF_056329745.1 Epilithonimonas sp.
GCAAAATAATTCTTGTCATTAACCAAATAGCTCACTTCTTTGCAATGATGCATTGCGATGTTCACATTAATTCCACGCTCTAAAAGATAATTAATCAAGGCAGGATTTTTAATATCCCGTATGTTGTGAATTATTAATGAAGGAGGTCGTTCATTCTGAATCCGATTCTTTCCGTGAAAAGAAAAATCCTCGTTGTGATTAAATTCCTCATTTCCCCTAAGTAACGATATTGCTTTTGCGAAATCACATTTTTCAATTTGCATTACCAAATCGATAAGAGTTCCGCCAATATTTGCACCGTAATCTATCCATAAATTTTTCTCGAAATCTACTTTCATACTTGCGTTATAATCTTCTCTAAAAGGAGAATGGTACAGTCCGTAATATCCCCGGTCTTTTGCAGGGAGAATATTTAATTCTGCGAGATAATTTTTTATGGAAATTCTATTAATTTCTTTTGCGTTCATTGTTTTTTCTATTTTTTTTCTTTCACCCGCAAAAAAATTGCGGGTTATTGGGTTTAACTGTATGCGTTCCGGTTTAAACCACTAAACTGGTTTAGTATAGTTTACATATATATACACCCATCCTAAACCAAACCTGCTTTTCAGGCGTTAGTAATAAAAATCCGGATTAAACTTGTAAAATTTATCTTCTTTGAGAATCATTCTTTTATTCTCAAGAAAAGATTTCAATTTTTTGGCTTTGTTGATTCCGAAATCGTGTCCCATTGAGGCGTAACTACTTTGCAATTTTCCAATTAGTGCAGAGTATGATACCAATGCGGATTCCGAAAACAAGAGTTCCAGAGTTTCCCTATGCTTTTCCTCACTGACTTCACTATAATCAAATGCTTTTTTACTTCCCGGCTGCTGGTGCTGATAATCGTCTATCATTTCAGGCAATCCGTCTTCATTAATTGAAAAAGCAAAAGGTTCAAAATCTTTGTCCCGAATATGCATAGCGGTAACGGAGCTTATATTCTTATCAAATTCATTTTTAGTAATTTGAAGAACAGTTTCCGCCTTATTGTTAAGCTCCGTCCCCAAATGTCCACGAGTATTATCATCTCCTTTATTTAAGTGTAATACCGTATGAATGTGAATTTTCCGTTCATCAGTCCATTGCATTAGTTTCGTGATAATATCCGTGGATTCTGAGGGGCTATTAATGTCGTGTGCGAGGTCACGAATTCCGTCAATAATCACTAATCCCAATTCCTCAATATCATAAATTGCTTCTTCGATTTTTCTCAATCTTTCTTTTGTGGCATAACCACGAAGACTTAAAAATTCCAGATTTTTAGGATGCTGATTCAAAGGAAACCCAGCAAGCTGAAGTATTCTGCTCAATACTCGCTTGCAGTGGAATTTACTTTGTTCCGTATCAACATAAAGTATTTGACGTTTCCCAACGGGCAAAGAAGATGTGTAATTCAATACCGTGCTATTGGTTAGGGCAGAAGAAACGATTGCACAGATATTGAATGTTTTTTTACTCTTTGCTTTTCCGGTAGAGGCACTGAAATTTCCCAATGTTCCAATAATGGAATCTTCGATTTTTAAAACCACAGGAGGAGATTCAAAATAATCAGTGATCAGGAGCCGGGCTTCTTTCCACGAACTAACGGACTCAACAGGAGGAAGAACGGATTTCATCTCCGTTTGCATAATCTATTTCAGGTTTTTCCTTTTAGAAAATGCAATGAATGAAGATGCCATTTCCTGTATTTCCTGTTTTGACCTTACTGGATTCTGCCTTAACCAGTTTTCAAGTTCTTCCTTGTCAAAATAGAGAATTTTTCCCTGCGGCTTGTAATGCGGAATTTGACCACCCGACGTGAGTTTGTACAGATAACTTTTTGATAGATTCAAAAATTTGCTCGCCTCCTCAAAGCTGAGAACATTTTTTTGAATGAATTGATTCTTTTCTAATTCGGAAATTCTTTCTTCTAATGACTTTTCCATTTTACATTATTTTGATGATTAACAAAATGAGGCAGCGCTACCTCTCTCTTTGTCGACAGGGCAAATGTATAATGGAAAAAAGCGGAAATTGATTGATAATGATTGAGGTCTTAACCTATTCTCACTGTTTTTTCAGTTGTTTGATGTATTTGTCAATGATATGACAATCTTTAGGCGGGTTTTCTCTACTGTCTTTAACTGCAGTAGAGATATTGTTTTGTTTCAGTACCGTTCCATTGTATGATAGGAACAATGATTTTCTTGCACTCAGAGACTGCCAGTCTTCAACAATCAGGCTTCGGTCGTCTAATGCAGTGAAGAAATAAGCCAAGAGTTTATTTTTTCTATTGGCAATGATTAATGGCTGTTTTAAGGTACACATAAATATTTCCTTCACAGTGTCTGAAGTTATCGTTTTAGAAAAAATCCGCGCTTCATTTATACACTTTGTTAAAATGTTTATCTGCCAATCTTCAAAATTTGTTCTGAAATTTTGCTCT
>NZ_JBWEYV010000035.1:0-2419 GCF_056329745.1 Epilithonimonas sp.
ATGTTGAACTAAACCTTCGGTAGCTTTCTCAGCGCCATATTTAGTTACTTTGTAAAACTAATTAAAAATCAATAGAATGGCAACAAAAAAAAGAGTGTAGAAGAGCTTAGAGAAAACAAAATCATCAATCAGGCAAAGCGTGAAGTTCCGGGATTTGCGGAGCTTTTGCAAAGGTTTGAACGTACGGTTTCGGTGTTGGGAAGAAGCCAAAGTACGTTTCAAAATTACTCCAGACACGTGGCTGCGGTGTCGCTACATTTCGGGAAAATTCCTACAGAATTGGATCCCGAGCAAATTCACGATTACCTTTTTTACCTTCAGAAAAAATCAAAATCTCCATCACAATCGTACTTTAAACACACCGTTTACGGACTTCGGTTTCTGCTAAAATCGGAAGGTTTAAGCTATGATTTTTTGAGTCTTCCGGAAATTAAAAAAGAGAAAAAACTGCCTGTAGTGCTTAGTAAACAGGAGGTTTGGCAGATGTTGTCCGGCTGTAAACTTCTGAAACATAAAATTTTGATCGGCATTCTTTACGGCTGCGGATTGCGATGTATGGAAGTTCGAAATCTCCGTTTATGCGATTTAGATTTTGATCGAAAACAACTCAAAGTGGTTCAGGGAAAAGGAAAAAAAGACCGCTATTTACCACTTTCCGATCATTTGATTCGTGGGCTCAAAAAGTATATCGAAGCGGAAAAACCGGAAGATTATCTCTTTGGAGAACCTCGTGGAAACCGTGCCGGCGGAGAGTTTGATTCCCGCTACTCACAAAGAGGCGTTCAGTGGGCGGTAAAACAGGCATCAAGAGCAGCAAAAATCTTGAAAGAAGTTAGTGTTCATACGCTTCGTCACAGTTTTGCGACGCATCTTCTGGAAGATGGGATGGATATTTTGAGCATCAAAAATCTCCTCGGCCACGAAAGTATTGATACGACGTTGATTTATCTCCAAATTGCACAACTTTCCACACAAAAACTCTTTTCACCGCTCGATACTTTGTTTTCGGAATTTGGGAAGAAATGAGAGGTTTTAAAACCATAAAAAAACAGCCAACTCAACCACAACCTCAATCTCAACCTCAATATGAAGTCGCCGATGTTTTAAATATTTCAGGTTCAAAATTGGAAAATTTAGAACTTAATTCTTGGCAGTTAAGAACTTTATTTGCCTTAAAAAAGTGCAGAACTTCGGCTTTGGGCGGTCATATCGATGCTTGTGATGAATGTGGAAATGTAAGCATCAGTTACAACTCCTGCCGAAACCGTCACTGCCCAAAATGTCAAGGACGGAACCGAGAAGATTGGATACAAACACGGGAAAACGAACTGCTTCCGGTACCTTATTTCCACGTGGTTTTTACGCTTCCTGATGTATTGAACAAAACCGCACTTCACGAGCCCAAGATGTTGTATGATATATTGTTTGAATCGGCTTGGGAAACCCTTCAAACGTTTGGCAAAAACAAAAATCTCCAAATGGGAATGATTGCTGTTTTGCACACTTGGGGGCAGAATCTGAGTCTTCATCCGCATTTGCACTGCATTGTTCCGGGCGGTGGTGTGGATGAAAGCGGAACTTGGAAAAATCTACGTTCAGACGGCAAATTTTTGTTTCCGGTAAAGGCTTTGAGTAAGGTTTTCAGGGCTAAATTTTGTGAGAAACTAAAAGATAAAAATCTTGAACAATATCCCAAAATCAGGCAAAATCTGTGGGAAAAGTCTTGGGTTGTTTACGCTAAAAAACCGTTTGGAAGCCCAAAATCTGTGGTAGAATATTTGGGCAGATACACGCATAAAATCGCCATCAGCAACCAGAGAATCAGAAAAATTGATGCGGAGACGGTCACTTTTTCTTACAAAGATTACCGCCAAAAAGGCATCAAAAAGCAGATGGTTTTGAGCCACGAGGAGTTTATCCGCCGTTTTGCGATGCATATTTTGCCGAAAAGATTTGTGAAAATCCGTCATTATGGTTTTTTGAGCAGCACTTGGAAACGAATTAAGCTTAAAAAACTGCAACAAAAATTAGGCATCCAGCCTAAAGAAAAGCTTCCGCCAAAAGTTTTTCAGCCGAAATGTAGTTGTTGTAAAGTTGGAAATTTGGTAACGATTGCCACGTTCGATCTTCGAGGTCCGCCAAGTTGGTTTTTGGAGATTAGCCGAAATTTACATGCTCCTAAATCTGCATTTTAAAAGATTTGGGTAAGGGAAATTATGCCCCGACATGAAGGAAATCACGATAAAACCGACAAAGTTCGCCAAAAACGAATGCCTAAAAAAAAGAGAACGTCCTGTTCTCTTGAAATATTTTCTAAAAACTTTACGATAAACCCATAGTGTTGAAAAAGCTCCCGAAGCTTCCGTTCAACAGGAGTTTCATTGTTGGCTCTTCGAGCCCAACGAAACTCTGGTTATTA